>DATGLT010000402.1:0-12797 GCA_035294005.1 Verrucomicrobiia bacterium | reverse complement strand
TCTACGTCGGCGGCGGCATTATCTCCGCAAATGCCAGCGAAGAACTGCGGCGTTTTGCCGAAGCTGTCGGGATCCCGGTGACCAGCACGATTATGGGCTGCGGGGCTTTTCCTGAAACGCACCCGCTCTCATTGCGATGGTTGGGAATGCACGGAGCCGCCTACGCCAATTGGGCCGTAAACGGCGAATACGAGCATCGCAAGAGCAAGAATGATCCCATGCGCCAGATTGCGCCCGGCGCCGATCTGCTCCTCGCCTTCGGTGTCCGCTTCGACGATCGTGTCACAGGCAGAGTCGACAAGTTTTGCGAGAACGGCACGATTGTCCACCTGGACATCGACCCCTCGGAAATTAACAAGAATAAACCAGCCAATCTGCCCATCGTCAGCGACCTTAAATACGCTCTCGGCCGACTGGCAGAGATGGTCAAGGAACGGCCGATCCAAAAGAAGTTCACTGCCTGGCACGAACAGATCCAGGCTTGGAAAAAGAAGGCGCCGTTCGGGTATATCGTCACTGAAGAGGTGATGAAATCACAGCACATGCGCGATCACCTTCGAGGCCGTGAAAGTGAAGTGATTTTGCCCCAAATGGCGATTGAAACTCTCTACGAATTGTCCAAGGGTGAAGCGGTTATCACGACCGGCGTGGGACAGCATCAGATGTGGGCGGCCCAGTTTTACAAATTCAAGTATCCCCGCCAGTTGCTTACCAGCGCGGGGCTGGGAGCGATGGGCTATGGCTACCCGGCCGCATTGGGAGCCAAGGTCGCCTGCCCGGACCGCCAGGTGGTCGATATTGACGGCGACGGCTCGTTTCTCATGAACGTCCAGGAGTTGGCGACGGCGCACATCGAAAAAATCGCTGCAAAAGCCATCATTTTGAACAACCAGCACCTGGGCATGGTGGTGCAGTGGGAAGATCGATTTTACCAGGGTAACCGCGGCCACACGTACCTGGGCGATCCCGAAAATCGGCAGCAGATTTATCCGGATTACGTTGCGGTTTGCAGGAGTTTCAACGTGAAGTGCGAGCGCGTGGTGTATCAGAAGGATTTGCGCCCGGCGATGCAGCGCATGCTCGATGCCAACGAGCCATACGTGCTCGATATCATCGTTCCATACACAGAACACGTGCTGCCATTTATTCCGGCCGGCCACACCGTCGCCGACATGATTTGGAAGCCCTGAGCCGCAGGGTGGATTGTCTCGAACGAAACGGCGGCGCGCCTGACCCTCGGCGGCGGCGCGCCGTTTGGTGATGCCGCTTGTCGCCGTGGGCGTTTGTGTTACTTTCGGCCCCCATGCGTAACGGGATATGCTTTGCGGTCTTGTTTCTGGCACAGGTTTGTACGGCCGCGGAGCGTAAGATCGATTTCAGCGAGCTCACCGAAGGACAAGCCCCGCAAGGTTTTCGCAGTACCGTTACCGGCAAAGGAAAACCCGGCGACTGGAAAGTGATCCGCGAGGATGTGCCTTCGCTGATGCCATCCCTGAACGGGCAACCCTCCTCTTCACACTCCTCGCATTTGGTTCTGGCCCAATTGGCCCAGGATCCGGCGGACGAACATTTTCCTCTCCTGATTTATGATGTGGAGAAGTTTGGGGACTTCTCTTTGACAACCCGGTTCAAGACCATGCGCGGCGTTATTGAGCAAATGGCCGGCGTCGCGTTTCGGGTGATCAACGAAAGCAACTACTACGTTGTGCGCGCCAGTTCGTTGGGCAATACGTTTCGGTTTTACAAAGTCCTGGACGGTCAGCGGGGCCCGCCCGTTGGTCCGGATATCGAGATCCCGCTCGGCACCTGGCATGATTTGACGGTCGACTGCAAAGGCAACCAGATTAAGTGCCTTCTCGACGGCAAGGAATTGATCTCGGTGACCGATAAGGCGAACGCCATTACGAGCGGCAAAATCGGCTTTTGGACAAAATCCGATTCGGTCAGTTATTTCGGAGACACCGTGATTCGCTACACTCCGTTCGAGACTTCGGCTCAAAAAATCGTTCGCGAGATTATGCAGCACTACCCGCGCCTGCTCGGCGTCAAAGTCTACATCACAGATGGCGATGCTTCAAAAACGCGAATCATCGCGAGCGCTGATGAAACCGAATTGGGGCGCCCAGGGGCCAAAACCGAGCAGGAAGTGATTGGCCGTGGCGAAACCTATTACGGAAGGGAAAAGGACGTTGTTTCGGTTATCATGCCGCTGCGCGACCGCAACGGAGATGCCATGGCTGCGGTTCGGATTGTGATGAAAACCTTCCCGGGCCAAACCGAAGAAAACGCAATCATTAGGGCGACCCCGATTGTGCGCGATATTCAGTCAAAGGCGCACGCCCTGGATGAGCTGATGGAGTAGGGGAGCTGAGGCGTGAGAGTTTAGACTTTATAAAAAAACGGGTCCGAACTGGCGCGCGATGGATTCCCGTCGTTTTATTGTCCTTTTGCGCCGGCCTTGCTGACCTCGCTCGTCGTGGGGGGCGGCATGAGTGGCGGCGCGGCCGGGTTCGAATCGTCCTCGTCGTTCTTGGAAGGGGGAAAATCAGTGGTCATAATCCGGCGCGTACCCCCTGCGACCGTCACGTTGCCTTCATCATCCAGCCGCAAACGGGGGCGCGAGTTGCCAATCTCCCAGGTTTGATGCAGCACCAGATTGCCTTGCAGATCGAACACCGCGTAATTGTAGTAAGAAGCCCCTTCAAGGTGCAGGATGTGGAGCCGGTTGGAACGATCAATTTGCGGTTCGGGATGGCCAAAGGACGTCATCTGTCCCACGGCCGAGACGCGGATCAGCTTTCCATATTGATCCGTCACCCGCAAATACAGCCGGGTCTGGCCGCGAAAATAATTGGCCTGCTGCAAGGTATAGCGGCGCACTTCCGGTTCCGCTCCGTTGCCCGCGACGGACGGGACACCCACATCCTGCTCCCAGATTTTCACCCCCTGGATAAGGTCGAAGGATTTCGGCGGGCTGGTCAGCTCCGTTTTCAAATCCCGAATCCGAACTGTGGCTTCAATCTGGTACGCGCCCGGGATCGAGAGCATAAAGTAGGGAGCCAGGTCGACTCTCTTGATCGCGACTTTGGATGACTCCAAAGAGAACTCTCCCTGGACCGGAACTTCAGCCAGCTTCGGCACAACCGTTCCTTCGCGCGACTCCATTGAGAAGGTAAGCCAATCCTCATCGGCACCCAGCTTTAAAGCGCGACCGGAACGGTTCGTGATTCGCACGGCGACTTTGAGCGGTTCGCCGGCCAGAAATTGCTGTTGTTCCTGAGTAACTTCAACGGTGACCTGCGCTGAACCGCACAAAACGGAGGCCAGCAGCGGAATCAACCAGGTCCCTGAATTCTTCATTGGACCATCGTAATCACCGGCTCACTACAGGCAAGACGCAAAAGTCCGGCTTGGGCCCAAGATACCATAACTTTCGCGTAGTACCATGCGCCGAGAGCCGAAGCTTCACCTTTATCGCTATTCTGGCTCAGCCAGTATTCGGCGTTTGCCCTACGTTCGCTTTCTGCTTATAACGTGCGCGCATGTTAAAAGGGCTGATGGATTGGTACCTCGCGAAACTCAGCACGGGTGGGTACCCGCTCATAATGCTGCTCATGGCGATTGAAAGCTCGATTGTGCCTCTGCCAAGCGAGTTGATCATTCCACCGGCGGCTCACCTGGCTTACACGCACCAGGCAGGGCTTGGGATCGTTGGAATCATAATAGCAGGGACGGTGGGTTCCTGGCTGGGGGCCTCACTGATGTATTGGGTTTCCCGGATTGCCGGCCGGCCCCTGGTTCTGCGTTTTGGCCGATATTTCCTGATCTCGCCCGAGAAGGTCCGAGGCGCGGAACGCTGGGCTTCGCATTATGGCTCCATGGGCATTTTCATTTCACGTCTTTTGCCCGTTGTGCGCCACCTTATCGGAATTCCCGCCGGCGTCGTGCAGATGAATTATCGCTTGTTCTCAATTTATACGATCCTCGGCTCCTGCGCATGGTGCGGTGTCCTTTGTTATATCGGTATCAAAATGGGTCAGGACAGAGAACTCATGCGGGGCGAAGCTCATCGAATATCTATTTGGCTGGGCTGCGCTATGCTGGTTCTCGGGGGGATGTATTACTTCTTTGTGCATCGCCACATGAAAGCTGAGAGCTCCGCCGATCCCGGAGCCGTTGCAAACAAGGAACGGACCTGATTTAGCGCACCCCCATGTGACTGCAGCCCGAACTTGCAGCCTGCAAGTTTCTCACAGGTTTATTCTTTTTTGTCCCGGTCAATCGATTCTGTAATCAAGCTCAGTTCATCGCCCGAACGAGAACGCCTACGCCACACCCAAAACGCGCCTGCTGCCGCGATGAGCACGAGCGAACCCGCTCCCAAAAGAAATACTGGGGAAACCCGTCCCGAAGCCTGGCTTACAGTAGCTGCTTGAACCGGGGCGACCGGCGCAGGGCCTGACGCGGTCGCTGAAGGTGCGGGCTCATTTGACGTGACTTGTTGGGCGGCTCCGGAAACCGGCTCCGCAGCGGCGGGTTTGGCGATCGAAGCGGTCGGCTGCTGCTGGGTTTCTGCAGGTTTGCGTTTGAACTCGGGAACCGGCGTTGATTGAGCCTGAGTGACACTCGCGACAGGAGGAGCACTCGCCACCAGGGCGTGCTCGGTTGGAGTGACTGCCGGGGAGACTGTGCTCGTTGTTGGATTTGCCGAGGCTTGGACTGCGACATTCGTCGATGCCGGCTCAGAAGTTGACGTTGCAGTTTTTTCGTGTTTCTTACCAGACAGGATCAGGGGCGGCACCGGAGAGGTTGCGGGTTTGGGTGAATCAGGCTTGGGCAAAACCCGGGCCACAGGCCGTGCTGCTGGCAAGGGAGTCATCAGCTCTTTAGGCAATGCCGGCAATTCCGCCGGCCACGGCGAGGGATTCATCGTGCAATCTACCAGCCGGCCGTTTTGGCCGCGCCACGCTATGACGAACGGAGTGCCTTCATCTGGTTGCTTGAGGTGCCAGGTCCTGAAGAATTCGTTGATGCGCTGGTCAAAAGGCGACCCGGAAATCTCCTCATCACCCATGCAAACCAGGACCACCGTAATGAAAGGGGAGTTCCTGACCACCCGCTCCAGCGCGGGAAGTACTTTATCGAACCGGGTCCTTTTTTCGAGCTTTTGACCCGCTATGAAGCCGGCGACCCGTTCAGTGATGGCTTTTTGCGATTCCGGCGACCATTGCTGGAGCGCAAGAAGCCCTGTATGCAATTCCTCGTTAAAGGTCCAAACTCCCAGGCTGTCGCCTCGCCTCGCCTGTCCTGAAAAACCGGAATTCAGAAGGTCACGAACCGCGCGGGTCATCGCATCGCCTCGCCGCTGCATGGCGTGGGAGGTCTCGACAATGAGCAAAAACCGGTTCGGCGGATAAACGGGGCTGTCGTTAGTCGTCTGGGACAGGCCTGCCAGGCGAAACGCAAACAGGCTAACCCAAACCCACCAGCCCGCTCGCCATCTCATGGCCAAAGGTCGTTTGTTCACGTTGTTCACTTAACGGTTGTTGCGAAACCGGTGCCGCTCGCGCCTGTTGTAATCCTTAATATCATCAGTCAGTTCAGCCAAGGTGTTTTCGACTTCATTTATGAAATTGATGCAACTGGAAGCCAAGCCGCCGACGCTGATCACGGTTTCACGCTCCGCATGATCATCGGTCACTGCCAAAACTTCCCCATACGCTGCAAAGCGATGCGCCGCTCTTTCGATCATCTGGTCCGCCGTCTGCCCCGCTTTCGAATACAACACCTCCACGGTCCCCTTTGAATGCTTTTCCCGGGGCCCGGTCTTCGGCGCGCTTCCATCAAAGAAGATCGTTACCGGAGTCGAAACGGCGTCCTGGTACAAAGTCAGACGTTTTACGAGTTGCTCGCGCGCCGCCGCAGAAAACCTCGGTTCGCCTGGGGCCACTTCCGGCCAACTGTGCAGCAAGCTATAACCATCTACAAGAATCCGAACCAGCGCCATGAACAACAATAAACCGCGGAACATCCCAAAGAAATGTAAAAGAGCCGCCAACCCGTGTTGAACCGCGTCGTGCTGAGTCACGCCAAAATTAGCCTAGGCGCGTTTGCGGGCATTTGGTATAGTACGAGGTGATGAGGACTGTATGGGCCGCTGGCTGCTAAGCATTTTTGTGGCGCTCGGTTGTGTGGGGGTGCCCTGTGCCCGGGCCGCAGAGGTCGGCCTGATCAAAATTCAAAGCGCCATTGGGCCTGCGACGGCCAGTTACATCGGGCGGGCCATCGATGTTGCCTCCGCGCGGGGCGATGCTTGCCTGATCATTCAGATCGACACGCCTGGCGGTTTGTTGGACTCGACCAAGGAAATTGTTCAAAAGCTGTATGCGTCACCGGTGCCGGTCGTCGTCTACGTTGCGCCGTCGGGAGGCAATGCGGCGAGCGCGGGTTGCTTCATCACGTTGGCGGCGGACGTAGCGGCAATGGCGCCTCACACGAGCATCGGAGCGGCGCATCCCGTTTCGTTAAATGGCGGGGGTGGCGAGCAGAAGCTCGACGACGTTATGAAGCAGAAGCTGGAGAATTATGCCAGCGCTTACATAGAAGCCATTGCCGAAAAGCGCGGCCGCAACGTCGAGTGGGCCCGTGACGCGGTTGTAAAGAGCGAATCGATCACGGCCGAAAAAGCTCTCAACGAAAGAGTTATTGATATCATCGCACCGGATGTGGCGGACCTTCTGAAGCAGTTGGATGGTCGTGAAGTCAACGGAAAACGACTAGCGACAGCGGGGGCGACCGTGGCTGAGATCCCGATGGCCGCCCGGGAACGCGTGTTTCAGCTGCTATGGAGGCCCGAGGTCATGCTATTGCTGATGCTGGCCGCCATGTACGGAATCATCGGTGAACTGAGCAGTCCCGGCGCCATCCTGCCGGGGGTGGTCGGCGCCATCGCGTTGATTCTCTCACTGTATATGGCCGCGGTTTTGCCCATCAACCTTGCCGGCCTGGCGCTTATCGGGCTTGCCATGGTTTTGTTTGTGATCGACGTATTTGCACCGACCCACGGCGTCCTCACCTTTGGAGGGATCGTTGCGTTTTTCCTGGGCGCGTTGATGCTTTTCAACCGGGCGGATCCCGCTTTCCGACTGTCCCTTGTTTATATCATCCCGGCAACGGTGGTTACCGCGCTGTTCTTTTTATTCATCGTCGGCAAGGGCATTCGCGCCCAGGCTTTGCCTGTCAGGACGGGAAAAGAAGCGATGCTGGGCAAAGCCGCTCCGGCCACAGCTCCCATTGATCCCCATGGCGGCAAGGTGTTTATCGAGGGCGAGTACTGGAATGCGGTTAGCGATACCCCCATCCAACCGGGACAACTGGTTCAAATTGTCGAAATCAGCGGTTTGACACTGAAGGTAAAACCAAAGCAAGCTTAGCCAACACGCACCCGCTATGGATCTTTCCAATCTAGCCAAAGTGATACCCGTTCTGTTCGTCCTTATCGTCCTCGTAATGATCCTGCTGCCGCAGGCCTTGCGGATCCTGCGTGAATACGAGCGCGGCGTCGTCTTCCGACTGGGCAAGCTCATCGGTGCCAAAGGGCCCGGCGTGATCGTGCTCATCCCCATGGTTGACCGCATGGTAAAGATGGACCTTCGAGTCGTCACCATAGACGTCTCCAAACAAGAGGTGATGACCCGCGACAACGTCCCTGCCACCGTGGACGCCGTTGTCTATTTTAGAGTGATCGACCCCGTCGCCGCGGTCGTGAAAGTCGAAAACTTCTGGAAAGCGACTTCCCTGATTGCGCAAACCACACTGCGAAGCGTGCTTGGCCAGGCTGAGTTGGATGAGTTGCTGGCCCGTCGAGACAAGATCAACCAAACTTTGCAAGAGATCATCGACCGTCAAACCGATCCCTGGGGCATCAAAGTCACCTCTGTTGAAATCAAAGACGTTTCTTTGCCGGAAGGAATGAAGCGGGCCATGGCCAAACAGGCTGAGGCCGAACGCGAGCGCCGGGCCAAAATCGTCAACGCCGAAGGGGAATTTCAGGCGGCCGAAAAAATGGTTCAGGCGGCGGCCATGATCAGCAAGGAACCCATTGCTCTGCAGTTAAGATTTCTTCAAACCATGCGCGAAATTTCGAGCGAGCACAACACCACCACGTTCCTGCCTGTGCCCATCGACTTGTTTGGCCCATTTCTCAAAGGCTCGCTCAAACCCTGATTTCCGGAGCGCTCTCAGGACCAATTTCGGCGAAGTATCGAGCTCGATGCTGCGCTTTTACCGGGCTCCTCGAACCGCGCGGTTGAGCCTTTGGCATTGAAAATCGTCCGGAACTTCTTCAGCTTCATTTTGCATGGTACTCGAGGCAAGCTCGGATCCGAGCCGTTTCAAACGGTGGGTACTGATCGCCCTGGTGCTCGCAATTGTTTCGGTAGCCCTGTTCTCGCGGTCCATATCCTACGGGTTCATCAATTACGATGATGACGCGTACGTCTATCGCAACCGGCAGGTGCTGCAGGGTCTGTGCATCCCCGCAGTCAAATACGCATTGACCTCATGCGACATTGGCACGTGGGCGCCCCTGACCTGGATCTCTTATGAATGCGATGCCACTCTGTGGGGATCGCGGCCAGCCGGCTATCATGCTACTAATGTCCTCTTCCACGCGGCAGCCGGCGCGCTGCTATTTCTGGCGTTGTGCGCGATGAACCAATCCCTCTGGGTCAGCGCCACTGTCGCGGCAATCTTCCTCCTGCATCCGCTCCGGAATGAATCCGTGGTTTGGGTGGCTGAACGCAAAGATGTGTTGTGCGCGTTCTTTTGGATGTTCGGGCTGCTGGCTTATGCTGCGTACGTGCGCAAGCCGGACGGCCGGCGTTGGACAGCGGTGTTTCTGTGTTTCCTGGCAGGGCTGATGTCCAAAATGATGATGGTCACTTTCCCATTTGTTTTGCTGATCCTGGATTGGTGGCCTTTACAGCGATTGGAATTACGGGACTCTAGGGCGAGGCTCCCCCGGTTGGTGGCGGAGAAGGTGCCTTTTTTTGCGGCTATTTGTGTCGTCCTGAGCATTTCAGCCAGTGCGCTCCACTCTCGGGGCGCCTTCGCGACGCGCCCCGGAGAAGGCCTGTTCGGGTTGCTGCGAGTGCCGTTAAATTATAGCTTTTATCTCGGAAAAATTCTTTGGCCGCATAACCTATCGATTCTCTACCCGATCAATCCGATCCACGTAGGTTCGGCCGTGTTCTGCACGGTGCTTCTCGTATTGCTCAGCCTGCTGGCCTTTCTTCAGCGAGACACGCGGTCATGGTTTCTCACTGGGTGGCTCTGGTTTATTGCCACGCTGGTTCCGGTCGTTGGATTTGTTGCGTTCGGGGATTTCGCCGTTGCCGATCGCTACACGTACATCGCTGGCATTGGAATCGTCTGGGCCATTGCTGCATGGGCAGAGCGCGCGGCTTTGCGCTTCGTTTCAGCGCGATGGGCGGCCACCTTCGCCGTCGCCATCGTTTGCCTGGCCATGACCGTGCGGGACATGCCCCGCTGGCGCAATTCTTTGGCCCTTTACAATTCGGCATTGGCCGTCGGTCCCAACGCGGTCGCCTTCACGAATCGGGGCGTGACACTCCTTGACGCAGGCGATCCCCAGTCTGCGTTGGCCGATTACAATTCGGCAATTCAGTTGAATCCCTCTCTTGCGGAAGCTTACAACGATAGGGGCAGTATTTTGTCCGACCTGGCACAGTACACCGACGCGATTCGTGATTTCAGTTCCGCGATTCAGATCAACCCCGGGTATGCGGACGCTTATAACAACCGCGCCAATGCCCTGGCTCGAAACGGGGACCCAGAACGAGCGTTGAATGATTACGCACGTTGCATCAAGCTCGACCCGTCCAACCCATCCTATTTCAACAACCGGGCTGCGGCTTACCTTCAACTCAAACGATTGCCCGAAGCCAGCGCTGACCTCGAACGATGCAAGCAGATGGGGGGACAGCCTCACCCAGGCCTTCTGCAGGCGCTTTCCGAGGCAATGAAGTCCAACAGGTGATCTTGCAATCATCAAGGCCGCATCCGGCAGAATTGCCTGGAGCGGAAGCGCCTGGAGTTTGCCAAACTCCGCTGATATTTTGATGTCCGTGAATGGTTGAAGGTCGATCTTATGCCCCTTTACGAATACGAATTGTGCGACGGTAAATGCGCGGTGTGCGGCGGAAAATTCACTTTGGTTCGCCCCCTTTCAGCAAAACCACTGACCCAGTGTCCCGCGTGCAAAAAGCCGGTGCGGAAGGTCTGGTCGGCGTTCAATTCACCCAAAGCACTTTCCATATCTGACGCGAAAAAGGCTGGTTTTACGGTTCTAAAGCGCGTCAACAAGGGTGAGTACGAGCGGCAGTAGCGCAGCAGTGTGCATCCGGCACGACCGCTCGTTGTCAAGGACTGTATTGAGCTGCCAGCCCGATAGCCTTGGGACGGAGGATTGCAACGTCAGGTTGCAGGCAAGCTGGGGAATCGGCGAGTGGTGATAAGTACACTGTTGCAACCTCACGAATTTTTGCACTTTGGACAACCAGTCTTGGATTCAGACATTGAGTCTCCGCGGGTTGTAGACCAAGTGTGACACTTGCGATGTCCGCTTCTCGTTGTTCTGGATTCTCAATTAAACGCAGTTTCGTGGCGTAAGAACTGCTCAACTGTATTAGCTCAGATTGATTCGCTGGTTTGGAAGCAACCAGGATGTTAAGCCAGCACAGCTGGCGGTCCCCGTGAAGAAGATTCTTATTGTCGATGACGAAGCGCCGACGCGCCAGGCGATGCGGGCTTCGCTTAATTCACCTGACTACACCGTGCTGGATGCGGAGAGCGGTGAAAGTGGGTTTGAGATCGCGGTCCGCGAACAGCCCGACCTCATCATTAGCGATGTAAACCTGACGGGCATGACCGGGCTGGCGTTGCTCGAGCGACTACGTGCCTTGCCGGCTACCGCCGCAATTCCGGTGATTCTAATGACTGGAAATCCCGAGAACGCGTCAGTCCGATGCAGCATGGAACGTGGCGCTGACGATTATCTGGCAAAGCCATTCGGAAGAGAAACGCTCGTGGCTGCGGTGGCTGCCCGGCTCGAGCGTCAGCAAACCCTGCAGGAACACGCCAAAGCTAATGAAGCGCGCTTGCGGGACCTGCTTTCCGCCACGCGCGATTTTATCACGATCGCCAGGCCCCACGACGGAGGCCTTCTTTATTTGAATTCGGCCGGGCGGTCGATCCTTGAGCTCGGCCCGCACGATCCTATCCATGAAATCCTGCTGACCAATGTGTTTTGCGACACGGCCGCCATGACTTTCGCCGAACAGTTGGGCCAGGCGCAACGCGACGGCATTTGGATTGGGGAAAGCCACATTTTAGGCAAAAGCGGCGCTCGCATCCCCGTTTCGGCTCAGATTATGGCTCACAAGCAGCCCTGTGGGAAGCTCGACTATTTTTCAATCGTCGCTCGGGATATCAGCGAGCGTCAACGCGCCGAGAAGCAATTGCGAGAGGCCCACGAAAACCTGGTACGTACGTCGCGTCTGGCCGGGATGGCGGAGATTGCCGCCGGGGTTCTGCACAATGTCGGAAATGTCCTCAATAGTATCAACGTGGCGTCGACCTGCGTGACGGACAATCTGAAAAAATCGAAAACGAGCTACTTGGGCAAGGTCGTGTCGCTGTTGCGCGCGCACAAGGCGGATTTAGGGGAGTTCCTGTCGCAGGACCCTGACGGAAAAAGGGTGGTTGATTTTCTGGAGCGCCTGGCCGAAGAGTTGGCGCTAGAGCACACCAAAGCGCTGAAGGAATTGAACGAGCTTCAAAGCAATGTCCAGCACGTTAAAGAGATCATTACCGTGCAGCAAAACTATGCAAAGCTAACTGGAACGTCAGAACCGCTTCGATTAGAGCAAATTGTCGAAGATGCCATTCGAATCAATGCTCCTGGGCTGCAGCGAAGCAGGGTCCAATTGATTAGGCAATTTGATGACATTGCGCCGGTCGTGGTTGAAAGGCATAAAATGCTTCAGATCCTGGCTAATTTGATTCGAAATGCCTGCCAGGCCTGCGAGTCGAGCGGCACGGAGCGCCGGGTGGTCGTCGTCCTGGCAAAAGACGCAGGTGGCGTGAGAATCAGCGTTGCTGACAACGGGGTGGGCATTTCACCAGACCATCTTCCTCAAATCTTTAACTACGGCTTCACCACAAAGAAAGACGGGCACGGTTTCGGTTTGCGGAGCGCGGCGTTGGCTGCCAAGGAAATGGGAGCAAAGCTTAGCGCTCACAGCGAGGGATTGGCCAAAGGTGCGATTTTCACGCTCGAACTGCCGTGTCGACCTGGCAGCAGCGAACTGAACTAAAGCGGATAGCCACCGCGGGTTTGGTTTTGGAACTGGCGGGCGGCAACCAAGCGACATGACGTCCAACCCCATTCGCACACTTCTGCAGCCTGGGGGCGGCGCTCGGCGGCCCGTGGCGCCCCATAGACATCGGAGAGAAGCTGGTGCACAGTGGTTAGCGCAATTCACCTGTTATGAACACAGACGCGAATACTATCCACTTAAGGAAGACTGGGATAAGCGCTGTGGGAGAGGTGCCGTGGGGGACGCACTTCTGTCTTTGCTATGAAACCGAGGAGGATTTGCTGCAAATACTGGTCCCCTATTTTAAAGCGGGATTGGAAAGCAAGGAATTGTGTGTCTGGATAGTTTTTGATTTTCCAAGCGGTGAAAGAGCCAAGGACGCGTTGCGGAGCGCGG
>DATGLT010000401.1:0-2902 GCA_035294005.1 Verrucomicrobiia bacterium | reverse complement strand
CCGCGCAACCGCAGGCCAAACGAAAGGTTTTCGCGAACTGACATGTGCGGGTAAAGTGCAGGGTCCTGGAACACCATGGCGACCTGCCGATCTTTCGGAGGAACAAGGTTGACCACTTTTTCACCGATCGAAACAGTGCCCGAACTGGGCGAATCCAGCCCGGCAATGATCCGCAAGAGAGTTGTTTTGCCCGAACCGGAAGGCCCCACAATGGCCATGCACTCGCCGTCCTGGACCGTCAGATCGACACCGGACAACGCGTGAATCGGCCCCGATTGAGGCGCGTCAAAACGCTTGGTCACCTTCTCGAGGCAGACACTCGGCATGCTCGATTTTCCGGGGCGATCCATCCAAAGTCCAGTGGATACGCGCCGCTGGCGCTCTTGACTGCGTAGTCCCGGGATGCTCCCCCTCTTCGCTGCCGCGGCAAAATGGGCTTTCGCGATGACCAAAATCCGGCTTGTCATGCGTTGTGGGTGTGGTATCGTGTGCGGCCTTTTATGAAAGAGAACACACACCCGAAGTATGTGGATTCGGAGATTCGTTGCGCGTGCGGCAATGTTATCAAAACCCGTTCCACAAAACCGGTGATTATTGTAGGTATTTGCAACGCCTGCCATCCCTTCTACACCGGCCAGCAGAAATTCGTTGATACCGCCGGGCGCGTAGACAAATTCCAGCAGCGCATGGCCAAAACCCAGGCGGCCCAGGCTGCGGCCGCGGCCAGCAAGAAGAAGAAACGTTAGCCGCTTTCAATTCAATCCGCCCGCATGGTTTTTCCACCGTTCGGGCGGATTGCTTTTTTTCGTTCCGGCTCCCGGATTCCCTTATACCCGGCTTTTGTAATCCATGGATTTGCGGCCTCACATTGATAAATTTGCGCGACGCTTTGCCGAAGTTGAAGCGGCTCTGAGCGATCCCAAGGCTTTTGACAATCCTCAAAAGGCACAGGAACTCTCGAAGGAATACGCCCGCCTTAAAGACCTTGTGGCCGCGGGCCAGGCTTACCTCAAGTGTTCGCAAGACCTGGCCGAGAACCGGGACCTGCTTCAAACCGAGTCCGGGGACTCCGAACTGGCGCAGTTGGCCAAAGACGAGATCGCCCGGCTTCAAACCGAGGAGTCGCGGCTGGGACAAGACGTGCAGCGAGGGATTCTGCCCCCGGACCCCGCGGACTCACGCAACACGATTATCGAAATTCGGGCCGGGGCCGGCGGCCAGGAGTCAGCGTTGTTTGCCGCCGATTTATACCGGATGTATACGCGTTACGCCGAGCGACGCGGGTGGAAGGTCGAAACACTCGACTCAAGCCCCTCGGACCTGGGCGGGCATAAGGAAATCATCTTCCAAATCACCGGCACGGACGTTTACAAACGCTTGAAATACGAGAGCGGCGTGCATCGCGTGCAGCGCGTTCCCGCGACAGAAGCGCAGGGCCGGATCCACACGAGCACTTGCACCGTGGCGGTTCTTCCCGAGGCCGAGGAAGTCGACGTGGAGCTTAAGCCGGAGGATCTCGATATCTCGGTTTGCCGCGCTTCCGGCCCCGGCGGCCAAGGCGTCAACACGACCGACTCCGCGGTTCAGATCATCCACAAACCTTCCGGGCTAATCGTTCGCTGCGCCGACCAGCGTTCTCAACAGAAGAACAAAGCGCGCGCCCTGACCGTCCTGCGCTCACGATTGCTCGAGCGCAAAGTCAGCGAGGAGAACGCCAAGTACGCCGCCCAGCGCAAAGCGCAAGTCGGCACCGGCGAACGCAACGAACGCATTCGAACCTATAATTTCCCCCAGAACCGCGTGACCGATCACCGCATTGAACTCACGTTGTACAATCTCCCGGCCATCCTCGAAGGCGACGTCGACCCCATTATTGAACCGCTGATGGCCGACGACCTGGAACAGAAGCTCGCCGCATTAAAGCTATAGACGGCTGACTGGCTGCCGCTGCTTCTCTCCCGACTAACTTTCACATGATAAAAGGCCTCATTTTCGACTGCGACGGCACCCTGGCCGACACCATGCCGTTGCATTGGCGGGCATGGCAGGCCATCTCGGCGCGGCACCGCATCCACTTTCCGATCGACCGCTTTTATTCCCTGGGTGGGGTTCCCTCGCGCGACATTCTAAAGATGCTTAGCGCCGAACAGGGGTTGGGTCTGGACCACCTGTCAGTGGCGAAAGAAAAGGAAGCGGAGTATCTGCCGCTGATCGCGCAGGTCGAGCCGATCAACGCGGTGGTGGGCATAGCCCGCGAGAACTTTGGGAAATTGCCGATGGCGGTGGCTTCGGGCGGAACGGCCGGCGGCATCGAACAGGTGCTGGCGCACCTGGGAATCCGCTCATTGTTCCAGGCCGTGGTTACCAGCGAAATGGTCCCGCGGCAGAAACCTGCGCCTGACATATTTCTTGAAGCGGCCCGCCGCATCGGCGTGTTGCCGCGCGAGTGCCGCGCCTACGAGGATACCGACCTGGGAATGCAAGCCATTCGCGCGGCCGGCATGGAAGCCGTGGATGTGCGCCAGTTGCTCGCCCGACGCTAGGGTCGCGCCTCTGCATTGGGTCGGCGCCAGACGTACCGCTCCATAATGACGCGCAACGCGGCGGTAAGCGGAATTGCGAGGATCCCACCCAACAACCCTCCGAGCAGCGTCGTTCCGACCATCAGCGCGATAATGATCGTCAACGGGTGCAGGCCCACCCGGTTTCCCATGATCCTGGGCGAGATGATCAGGCCTTCCAGCGCCTGCACACATCCGAATACCGCCAGCACCAGCAGCGGATGGAGCCAATCCCCAAATTGGACCAGGGCGATAATGATAGCTCCGAGGCACGTTACGATAGCCCCTAAAAACGGGATCATCGTCAGGAATACCGCTGTCACTCCTATTAGCAGCGCGTA
>DATGLT010000400.1:0-8070 GCA_035294005.1 Verrucomicrobiia bacterium | reverse complement strand
TTGAATCGGGTGAAGGTGCGCGTGCCTCCGCCCATGATGTAGTACGTCACATCGGCGAGTTGGTTCTGTGGATTATCGGTGATGTAGGAGATCCAGCGGCAGGTCCATTTGGAGCCGAAATTGGCATAATTGAAAAGAGCGGGTTGAAAAGCCTCACGTTGGTTATAAGTTACGGTGAATCGGACGGCCGGGCCCACCGGCGGATTGTACCCCAGAGGTTCGTCTATAATATTCAGGCTCACCACCATCAAATGCGCGCTGGGCACGGCCATGCCTCCGATCGGCGGCGGCGGACCCGGGGGAGGGCAGTCGTTACTTTGATCCCCCGCTGAACATGAATCGCCCGGCTTTTTGGGATCGCAAGGGCCTGTCGGTCCCGGGTCATTGTTGCTCACATTCCCCTTTCCCCATACGTTTTCGCCTTCACCCGCTCCGACCGCCCTCCAACCCTTCGCCAGCGGCCCCGCAGGGATAAGAAAATATCCGCTGGCTTCAGTTTCGAGGGCCGATTGTGTGGCCCAGACGTCGTTCTGGAACGTCGGATCCTGGACCAACAACCGGTCACCGGCCTGGCGGATTAGCGCGGCGTAGTGGCCGACCTTCCAATGAACCACGGCCGGCAGGACCAGCTCGGCGCCCGGCTCGCGAAATGCCATTTGAAGGTTCAACCCAGCCTGTTTGGAAAGTTCATGCACCTGCGGCAGCGAGAACCCTTTTTGCGTGGAGGCTGATTTAATAATAAGTTCGTCACAAGGATGTGCCGGATCAATGGCCAGCTTAATTTGCCGCAGGGCCAGCGGCCCGCAGCGAAACGCAATCTCCGGCCGGTTCTTCATGTTCCACAAACCACCCCGCGCTCCCGAAATCCTCTCGGTGGCCGGCCCGACAAATTCACGGCCTTCGACCGACTTTAGGAGCTCTTCAAGTTCGATCATGCGTCCAACCCGGGCGTACATATAGGCCAGTTCGCCGGCGGCTCGGTCGCCGACCGCTTTGCCGTTAGGATCGGCAGCCGCTTTGGTCAACGTCCAGGCTTTGGCCCACGCATCCAGAGCCAGCGAGTAATGCGCGGTGTTGTAGTACTCTGTGCCCAGCTCGCTCAGCAGGGCCGGGCTCCAGGCCGAGTTGGGGTGTGCCGTGAGAAATGCGGTCAGGCTGGAAAAGTCGTCCGGGTTGGTTCTCTCAGAGTAGTCTTGCAGCGCGGAAGCCAGCGCGGAGTTCTCCGCCGCGGCTGGTTCTCCGCCAACCGCGACGAGCGGATCCGCAAAGATGCGCGCCCGGAAGATTTCCTGCGCCGTGGGCGAGGTGGAAAGGTGGAGCCCACCTTGGGGCGGCTCAACCTTGGGCAGGCTGCGATTTACCTCAATCCGGGGCGCCGGGTCGGAAGTCATGCGTCGCGCGATGGGGGCAGGCGTTTCCGTGGCCAGGCACGACCCGCCAGGCAAATTGGCAAAGCCCAGCGCCAATTGGGAGACGATGCACGACGCAGTCACGAAGCGTATGCCCAAATCCCTGAAAAGAGCCAGCGCTTGTCGGCGGAAGCGGGGGCCCTGAACTTCCTTAACAATTGTCATCAGCAAACTTAACGATGTCATGATTCATTCGGCAGACTCCGGCCGCATTGGCATATCCGGAGGAACAATCCGTTAAGACTGAAAATTCGGGAAAGGTTACTGAAAATTTCAGGTTGCACCGTTTTGCACTTAGCGTGCTGGCCGAACGAACGTTTGCCCCCGCTGAATGGCTTTTCAGCTGCCCCATTGAACGCCCGCGTAGCGGTTGTTTTGACCCCATTTGTGTTTATGCCTCTGTGCGGGTTGTGCTATCATGGACGGGCTTACTTAGCGGATTGAAACGTCAATGCCAGAGCGCCAGACGAATCGGTTGGTACAGGGGCCGGAATGGTTCGCCACGACGCATTGGAGCGTAGTGCTCACGGCAAAAGAAACAGAGTCGCCCCGCTCTCGTGAGGCGCTGGAGAAACTCTGCGCCGGTTACTGGTACCCGCTTTACGCGTATGTGCGACGCAAGGGATACGCGCCGCATGACGCCCAGGATCTCACCCAGGAGTTCTTTGCGCGCCTGCTCAAAGGCAATTTCCTGGCTACCATCGAGCAACGCAAAGGCCGCTTCAGGACTTTTCTCATCGTCTCGTTGGAACACTTTCTGGCGAAGGAATGGGCGCGGGCCAACCGGCAAAAGCGAGGCGGGGGAGCGAGCGTGGTTTCCCTGCAAGAAACCGACGCCGAAGGCCGGTATTTGCGAGAACCGGTGGACTCGGCCAGCGCGCAATTCGTTTACGAGCGGCGCTGGGCGATGACCCTTTTGGAGCGAGCATTCGAACGCCTAAGAAAGGAATGCCTACTCGCCGAGCAGCAGAAGCTGTTTGAATCCGCCCAACACCTGCTCTCCGGAGATCGCGGTGACCAAAGCTATGGGCAACTGGCGGCCAATTTGGGAATGACCGAGGGTGCTTTCAAGGTCGCGGTCCACCGGCTGCGGCATCGCTATGGAAAGCTGCTCCGGATGGAGATCGCTGAAACCGTGGCCTCTCCGGATGAGGTCGAAGCGGAGATTCGATATCTTTTTTCGGCCTTGAAGAGCTAATTTAGTAACCTTTTTGGGTATTTGTGTCTGAATGAGTGTCGCCGATGCCTGCCCGCTTAAACTGCTCACGCTGCGGAGGTGAATTGCCCCTGGATGCTCCCGGGCGCAATTGCCCGGCCTGCTTGATCCAACTGGCTACCGAACTCCCGGAGCAAGAACTGCTTAGTCCACCTGGACCGGTGGCAGCCGCAGGATTCGCAATCGGCAGCTTCTCGCGCTACTTCGGCGATTATGAACTCCAGGGGGAAATTGCTCGGGGCGCCATGGGCGTGGTCTTTTGCGCCCGTCAGGTCAGCCTGAATCGGCCGGTAGCTCTGAAGATGATATTGGCGGGTCACCTGGCCAGCGCGCAACAGGTGCAGAGGTTTTACATCGAGGCTGAAGCTGCGGCCAAGCTGGACCATCCGAACATCGTCCCAATTTACGAGGTGGGTATCCACGAAGGGCAACATTACTACAGCATGAGGCGGATAGAGGGTGGCAACCTGGCGGAGCATCTGTCCGCCTCGCATGGCCGGTTGCCTTCCAGGGACGCAGCGCGAATCGTCTGCACAGTTGCCAAGGCGGTCCATTACGCCCATCAGCACCAGGTTCTGCATCGCGACCTCAAGCCCACCAATATCCTGCTCGACCGACACGGCATCCCATATGTAACGGATTTCGGACTGGCGAAAATAATTGCCGAAGATTATGAGCTAACGGGAACTCTGGGAGTGCTCGGGACTCCGTGCTACATGGCCCCCGAGCAGGCCGCTGGAAATTTAGACAAAATCACAACAGCGGCGGACATCTACAGCCTGGGCAGTATCTTGTTTTCACTGGTAGCCGGCCGTCCGCCGTTCCAGGCGGCTACGGCTTTCGACACGCTTCGGTTGGTAACCGAGCAGGAAGCACCCAGCCTCAACAAGTTTATTTCGAGGGCGGATAGGGATCTCGACACCATCTGCCTGAAATGCCTGCAAAAGGATCCTGACGCCCGCTACGGCTCGTGCCAGGCTTTGGCCGAGGAGTTGGACCGGTGGCTGTCAGGCGAACCGATTCTGGCGCGGCCTGTGGGGCAGGCCGAAAGGCTGTGGCGCTGGGCCAGGCGGAAGCGTGCTCTGGCCGCACTGATGTGTGCTCTCCTGCTCTCCTTTGTGACCTTGGCTGTTGGCTCAGCCGTGGCTGCTCTCCGAATCCGAGCGGCGCATATGGTGGCGACCGAAAAGCTTTACGAATCCTACCTGGCACAAGCGCGTGCTCTGCGGCTCAGCGGGCGAGAAGGTCAGAGATTCGAGAGTCTCGAAGCGGCAAAAAAGGCCGCGGAGATTCGCGCCTCCGTGCAGGCTCGTTCTGAAGCGATTGGCAGTTTGGCCCTGACCGACCTGAGGTTTGTGGAGAGCCACCAGGACGTCGATTCTCTAATCGAGAGTTACGATCCGACACTTCGCGTTTGCGCACGCGGCTTGGATGATGGTCGCACCATTGTCCTCAACTGCAGCAACCGGTCGGAGATCCTTACGTTACCCAGCGCCGGCGGCACGCTGGAGTGGATGTTCGGTCTAAGCCCGGGCGGCAGGTTTTTTGCCGGACGCTACTCAACGGGAGTCAGCGTCGTTTGGGACACCGAGCGCAAAGGCCAGGTTATTCGAGACCAGGCCAATTGGTCGGCCGCGGATTTCAGTGCCGATGCCCAGCAGTTTATCGCATCCTGTGAGGACGGAATGGTCCACCGGTTCAGGTTGAGTCCATTCCAACCCTTGCCCGCTTTCCGCGTCGCGGACCCGTACCGAGTCATCCGCCTTCGCCCGCAAGCCGATTGGGTAGCGGGTTTTGGTGAAGGCCTGAAGAACGTGGAGGTCCGAGAAGTCAACGGCGGCGCCCTGCGAAAATCGCTGCCGCATCCAGCCCGTGTGACAGCGCTGGCTTGGAGTCCGAGCGGGAACTCCCTGGCGGTGGGTTGTGAAAACGGCCGGTTGTTCATTTGGAATGCGGAAACCGGTGAAAAACAAACGGAACTCGAAGGTCACGAGGACTACATTGTGAGTGTGGGGTTCAGCCACTCCGGTGGTTTGGTGGGCAGCAGCAGTTGGGATCGCCGTTTTCATTTGTGGGATATGGACACGGCTCAGTGTTTGATTACGGCTCCGAGCTATGCGTGCGGCAATGTCTTATTTGATCTTGATGACCGACGCGTCGGGTATGTGCAGAACGATCGCGCTGCTGGACTGCTGGCGATCGAGCCCAGTGCAATCTTTTCGCTTTTGACTTGCCCAAAATCGGCGAGTCGAGGCGCGTGGAGTGTGGATGTAAGCCCGGACGGACGGTTGGTTGCTGCCGCAATGGAGGACCATGTCAGGATTTGGGATCGCGTTAGGCCGAGGAACTCCTGGTCGCTGCCCGGCGGCTGCCGCTCGGCATTATTCACTCGCGATGGCCAAAACCTGATTACCTGCGGTTATGGCTTGTTAGCGCTTTGGCCAATTGAGCGGCAAATGGGTCAAGCCGCCAACCTCGTGCGATTTGGGCCGCGTCAAACCATCCGCCGGGGCCTGGACTTCAGGTCCGGCACTTTGAGTTCCGACGACCGTTGGGTTGCAGTCGCAAACAACACCGGTGCGTCCATCGCCTTTTATGAAATTCTAAACCCCACCAATGCCTTCGCCTTGGCTTCGCACCCGGCGACGGCCTACCCGTCCATAAGTCAGAATGGAAAGTGGGCTGCCTCCGGAACCTGGAAAGGTTCTGGCGTACGTGTTTGGGACCTTCAAACGCGCCGCTTTGTGTGCGACCTGCCCACCTCCGATAGCGCGCGGGTTTGTTTTAGCCCGGACAACCGTTGGTTGGTCACCGGCGGCACGAATTATGGCGTATGGGCCATAGGATCTTGGAAACTTAAATATTCCCTGACACGTCTGAATCCCGCGGATCCGGAGGGGTCCATCGCCTTTTCAGACGACGCGCAAGTCCTGGCGGTGGTGCGTTCCCCTGGGGTTATTGATCTGGTTGTTCCCGCATCCGGTGAGTTGCTGGCTCGTCTCGAGGCTCCCCGAACTTCGAACCTCAAGGGCCTGCGGTTTTCCCGGGATGGGGGCCGTCTTTTCGCGCTCGAATGGGACCAGCAAGTTCAGGTTTGGGACCTGCAGCAGATGCGCGCCGAGTTGTTCAAGCTGGGGTTGGATTGGAACGCGCCGCCTTTTCCGCGAGATCCGCTCCGCTCGCAACCCCAGGTCGGCCCAATTGTCTTTTCATTGGCCCCCGAGGAATGATGGCTCGAGCAGAACGGGAGCCAGGATCAGCAACGACGGTTTGGCAAGTTCGGAGGCCGGAAACCGACTCGAACGCGGCGACAAAAATCGTCTGCACCAGCTAGCCCCTGGTTAGCCTCCCGTCCACGGAGAAAGTGAACGGCAGTCTCCTCGAGACCGGTTGGCGGTCACCAGAGCCTGTACCTGACGGTATTCAAACGGGCCCATAGCCGAGCCAGTCGGTCAGGTTCTCTTCGCACCAGTACCGGTAATCGGCCGTCGAGTCGAATGCCCGAAAAGCCGCGTCATCCAGCACCGGCTTGTAGGTATGATGAAGGCGTACCGGAAACGTTGCTGCGCCGCTGCTTCAAACTCCGCCAGCCAGTCCGCTGGAATCGAGGGGTCTGACTCAACCTGGGGCGCGTGGTCCTTGGCTATTGGATCAGTCTTCGCTGTTTGCTTTTTAGCCGATCCTTGGGTTTGCGTCCAGTTCGGCAGCGCGGGCAAAGCAGCCCGTGGCCCCGGGCAAAAACCGTGCCGCGCGGAAACATGGGCTCCGCGCAGCCTGTCCCCTTTGATCCTAACCGGCGAGCTAACTGTTTTCGGCATCTGAAGTTGAATCAAGAATTTCCGCGCGAATATGCCTAAGGTTACCTGAGGTGAACGCCGGCTAGGGGACACGATTATCGTGGTTATTTTCTATTCTCCGAGAGCAGGCGGCGGTGTCCGGTGCAGACGCATCGGTCTAAAGCCCAGCAAGGCCAAGGGCACGGATAACCCGCTCGGCGATGGCCCGGCGTCGCTCAGGAGTGACACTGCCGCGCCGTTTGACCAACTCAGACCTGGGTGCGGCATAGACCACGTCGCATTTGCAGAGCGTCTCCCAGTCCAAACCATCCGCTTCGTTCAGGATTACTTCGTGCAACTCAGGTTTGCGCGTGGCCCGCTGCGTTGAGCAAAGCAGGACGCAAACCCGCGATTTGAGCGAGACCCTCTCGGTGGTGCCGAGCAACACGGCTGGGTGCTCGCCAGCATCGTGGAATCTCCAATCCCAAACTTCCCAGGGTTTCATCAATCATCCCAGGAGGGCCGGCCCTGAGCAGCGGTAGCGGTTGCCTCGACGCTCTCCCAGTTTCGCTCAACCCGCTTGTAGGCCTTGGCCAGGGCGCCGCGCGGCCAGGGTGCGATATTGGTGAGACGCGGCGTCGAGGTTGCCGCCTCCGCCTCAATGACGTCGCGCAGGTGAAGGCGGAGCGTGCGCCGGAGCAACTCCCGCCGGTTCAAGGGCGTTCGCCGCGCCCCTTCGGAAAGCAGCGAATGGAGTTCTTCGTCGAGACGGATTGAAAGCGGTATCGTCTTCATGGAGCAACTGTAGCACGTTGCGCTACAAAGACAAGCCTTTTCCGAAACTCACTTTCCCCGTCAGAGGTGGAGGTCACATGCCGGGTACGGTGCACGACAATCGCAATCTTGTGTTGTAATCTCCCTATGACTTCCCTCAGGTCTCCCCAGGTCACCCGCCACTAAACTAAGAAAGCACGCGAACCCTCGTTCCAGGAAAGGGTCTTGCCAGAGGCGTGATGTGATGGCCTACTTGGTTTATCAAGCCAATGCCTGAAGAGAAATCAACAAAGTCTGGGATGGGCGCAGATCGAACGAGGGACGTGACCGAATTTTTGGCGGAGGTCGAGCAAGGCCGGGCTCGAGCGGAGGACCTGCTGCCACTGGTGTATGAGGAACTGAGGCGGTTGGCTGCGGCGAAACTGGCGCAGGAACGTCCGGGCCAGACATTGCAAGCCACAGCATTGGTGCATGAGGCGTGGCTTCGCCTGCTTGGCTCGGAAGAACGGGGATGGGAAGGGCGCCGGCACTTCTTTGGCGCGGCAGCGGAAGCGATTCGGCGGATTTTGGTAGAGAATGCACGGCGCAAGCGCCGACTCAAGCATGGTGGCCAGTTGGAACGGGTGGATGTTGCTGAGGTGGAGGTGGCCAGTCCCTTACCTGACGAAGAGCTGTTGGCCTTGGACGAGGCTTTAGCCAAATTAGCCCACGCCAATCCGAAGGCGGCCGAGCTGGTTCAATTGTGCTTTTTCGCTGGGCTGACCCAAGCGGAGGCTGGGGAACAGTTGGGGGTATCGACAGCAACGGCCGAACGGACGTGGGCGTTCGCGCGGGCATGGTTGTTCCGGGAGATGAAGAAAGACCTGAAAGGCGAACCCATTGATTAGAGCTCAAT
>DATGLT010000399.1:0-11131 GCA_035294005.1 Verrucomicrobiia bacterium | reverse complement strand
CACACCTCCCACGCCCAGGCCGACCATCATGAAACCGAGTTGCGAGACCGTCGAATAGGCGAGGATTCTTTTGATGTCCGTCTGAGCGACAGCGATGCTCGCGGCAAAAACGGCCGTGAGAGCCCCCACCCAGGCGATGACGGTCAGAGCAGTCGAGGGGCCATGCACGCCGGGAGGCGTCAAGGCCATGAGCGGATAAACCCGCGCCACAAGAAACACGCCGGCCGCGACCATGGTGGCGGCGTGAATCAACGCGCTCACCGGGGTTGGGCCTTCCATGGCGTCGGGAAGCCAAACGTGCAAAGGCAACTGACCGGATTTGCCAACGGCCCCGCAGAAGATCAAAAGACCGATGCCAGTGGAGACGGCCATGCCGCCTGCCGTGACCTTCGAAGCGAGGCCGCCCAGAACGGGCTGCTCGAGGCAACCCTGGCCGTTGTCGTAGAAAAGAAGCGTGCCGCCTTGAGCGTAGAGCCACACGATTCCCAGCAGGAATGCCAGATCTCCAATGCGCGTCGTGATGAATGCCTTTTTCGCGGCCGCCGCCGCCGCGGGTTTGTGGAACCAAAAACCAATCAGCAGATAGGAAGTCAGCCCGACGATTTCCCAGCAGATAAAAAAGAGCAGCAGGCTGTTGGCGATGATCAACCCCAGCATTGCGGAGGCGAACAAAGACAAAAAGCAAAAGAACCTGGTGAAGTTCTCGTCGTGCGCCATGTAACCCGTGCTGTAGATGAAAATCAGCAGGCCGACGAAGCAGACCATCACCAGCATTATTGCGGTCAGCGGGTCCAGAACCCAACCCAGCCTGACCCAGCCGTCGCCGAGTTGGAACCATCGAAAGTTGACTACCTGTCGTGTCAGCCCGGATGTCGCATGGGACATTGCGGACCCGAACGCGATCAAGGACAGCCCAAGCGAGGCGAGCATGGCTCCAATGGCAAGGCCGGCTGCCAGCCGGCGACGCGCCCGTTTGGCAAGAGACGTCACCCCGGCCGCAACCAGCGGCAAAAGCGGAATTAACCAGAGGTTTTTTGCGGCAAAATCCATCTAGCCTTTTAAGGAATCCATCTGTTCGACATCCGTTGTTTTGCGATGCCGATAAATCGAAATGATCAATGCCAGCCCGACCGCGGCTTCCGCGGCCGCGATTGCAATCGAGAACAGCACGAAAACCACGCCGGACAACGCCTCGGGGTTCGGGCTGAATCGCCAGAAGGCGATGAAATTCAGGTTTGCCGCGTTGAGCATGAGTTCGATTCCAATCAACACGATAATGGCGTTTCGCCTGGTAACGGCGCCGGCCAGGCCGATCGAGAACAGTATCGCCGAGACCAGAAGGTAGCCTGCCAGGGGAATCATTGGTGTCCTCCGGGTTTCGCGGGCCGGTTCTCTTGAATCGCGAGGATAACAGCCCCAATCGTGGCGGCCGTCAGGAGCAATCCCAGCACTTCGAGCGGCAGGACATAACGCGTCATAAGCTGGTCGCCAATGCGGCGGACAGAAGGTTCGAACGCCGCAGCTTCGACGTGAGCCGATACGGTTTTGCTGCTAAGAATCGTTCCGCCCAGGACTGCCATTACAATGACCGCGACGACCACTCCCGCCAGCCAGCGGCTGGAATAGATCGGTTGAGTTTCCGGGCCGCTTCCGCGGGTCAGCAGGATTGCGAACACGATCAGAATGGCCACCGCGCCGACGTACACCAGGAGCTGGGCGAACCCGACGAATTGCGCCTGCAACTGGAGGTACAGAGCGGCCAGGCCGGCAAAGGTGATTGCGAGCGACAGGGCGCAATGGACCAGGTGACGGAGCGTCATGGCAGCAATCGCGCTAGCGATGGTCACTGCGCCGATGATGGCAAAAGAGAGAGTCATCCTGGGGACTTGAAAGAAACCATATGAGCACTGGACCGTGCCTTGCACGCTCGACTATAGGCAGCGTTGTTACTCCGCATAGCGGTAAACACGTTTGGCAACGCGGTTGTGCTCAATCAATCCTCGGGCCAGAAGCACGTATGGGCCGGCCACGAGCAGGAGGCAAATGAGCCACCGAATCACGCCGGGCGGAGTAAAATGCCAGATGCCCGCCGCGGCGATATTGATCAAAGCCATCGGCAGCATGAATTTCCAGGCGAACCCCATCAACTGGTCCATGCGCAAGCGGGGCAGCGTGCCGCGCACCCAGATGGCCAGAGCGATCAAGCTCAGCAACTTGCCGAAAAACCAAACGTACGACGGGATCCAGTCCAGGAATTCCAGCGGGGGCCGCCAGCCGCCAAGGAACAGCGTGATGGCCAGTCCGCAAACAGCGAACATCCCGATGTATTCTCCCAGAAAAAAGAGCGCGAATTTGAACCCGGAATACTCGATATAATATCCCGCAATGATTTCGGATTCGCCTTCCGGCAAATCGAACGGAGAGCGATTGGACTCCGCGGCCGCGGCAATCAGGAAAAGGATAAAACCCGCCAACCCCCACGGGGTAAGGACGAACCAATGGGGCAGCCAGCCCGAGAAGCCGGCCTGGGCTTCAACGATCTTCTCGGGTGAGAGCGAGCCCGCAATCATAATGACGCCGACCGACGAGAGAATCAGGGGAACTTCGTAGCTAATCATCTGCGCGATGGCCCGCATCGCGCCGAGCATCGAATACTTGTTGCGGCTCGACCAGCCCGCCATAAATACGGACAACTCGGTCGCGGCGCCGACTGCAAAGAAGAACAGAACGCCGGCGTCCAAATCCACCGCAGCCATGTTTCGGCCCATCGGCAGAACCGCCAGGGCAAGGAAGGCCGGCACCACCAGCACCAGGGGAGCCAGGTAATGCACTACGGCATCGGCGTCGCGCGGAACCAGGTCTTCTTTGGTGAGTGCTTTGAGACCATCGGCGGCAGGTTGCAGAAGCCCAAAGGGACCAACCCGGTTTGGTCCGTATCGATTCTGAATTCGGCCCAGCCCTTTGCGCTCGAGGATGGTTGTGAGGGCGAACAAGGAAGCGAAGGCCGCAATGATCGCGGCCACGCTCACAACACCGGAAACGAAAGGCTGCAGCGAGGCCGGTGCGAGGTTCACCAGCCAGCCTTTCAGCAGCACAAAAACTTGATCGATCATCTCGGTTTCTCAGCACCCCGGATGACACGCCCTCGCCGGGGTTGGATTTGCTTGGGGGCGAAGCATTGCCGGGATTGAATCTCGCCGCAAGCAATTACAAACGGAAAACGCGGGGGCGCCCCGCTGTGGCACCGGCTGCCTTCTTCACTTCGCGCCAACGGCCGCCGGTTGCGGCGCAGCCGCAGCTTTGGGAGCGGCGGCCGCTTTGGCCGCGGCAGCTGCTTTAGCTTCGGCATCAGCTTTGGCCTTGGCGTCGGCTTTGGCTTTTTCGGCCGCGAGCCTCCCATCGACTTCCCCTGCTTCCGTGGGATGGATCTTCTGATAATAATGATTCGATTTGGCAAGGTCGTCTTTGTGGAGCAACAGCTGGCCAAAACGGTCATGGGTGCTCAGTTCGTATTCGACGTCCATTTTAATGGCGTCAAAGGGACATACCTCGACACAGATCTGACAACTCATGCAAACGGACACATCGATATCGAATACTTTAGGTTGGAATTGAAGTTTGCCGATGTAATCCGGCTTCTTGGCGGTGTCCTTAACGATGTAAATGCACTTGGGCGGGCATTCCTTTTCACAAATCTGGCAGGCCACGCACCGGAGACCTTTTTGCCAGTCTTCCCCGTCATAGACCAGGAACGGAAAATTGCGCGTGGCTTCCTTTTGCGGCAAGCGCTCCTCCGGGTATTGGACGGTGACCAGCCGATCCGGATCGACGTAACTGCCCACAAAGTTACGCGCCGTCTCAGCCATTCCTTTTATAATGCCTTCACCTAACATATCGATTGAACGGAATTCAAAATCCTGCGGCCGTAATTCGCCAGGCCGCTTTCACCGGTCCACCTCCCCGAGCACGATGTCGACGCTGCCGAGAATGATGACCACATCCGCAACGTGCTGACCGAGACACATGTCTTCAAGGATGGTTAAATTGATAAAGCTCGGCGGGCGCACCCGGTACCGGTACGGGTTTGGCGAACCGTCGCTGATGAGGTAAAAGCCCAACTCCCCTTTGGGCGCCTCGATCCGGCCATAAGCTTCGCCCACTTTGGGCCTGAACCCGCGCAGCTTGGCCTTTGGATCGACAATCGGTCCGGCCGGGATGTCGCGCAGCGCCGCTTCGAGAATCTTCAAAGACTCGCGCATTTCCAGCACGCGAATCATGTAACGGTCGTAAACATCTCCATGATCCCCCAGCGGCACCCGAAACTGGAACCGGTCATAAATCCCGTAGTGATCTACCTTTCGCAAGTCATAATTGACGCCGGTGGCGCGCAACATGGGGCCCGTGATTCCCGCGTTTACCGCCAGTGCCGCGGGCAGGACGCCCACGCCCTGGGTCCTCGCCATTAGAATCTCGTTTTCATTGAGAAGCCGCTCGAACTCGTCGAGAAATCCGGGAAATTCCGCGACCACCGAGCGAGCCTGGTCCAACCAGCCCGCGGGAAGATCGCAGCGGCAACCCCCAAACCGCATGTAGTTGCACATCATCCGTGCTCCCGTCAGCGACTCGAACAGATCCAGGATTTTCTCCCGCTCCCTGAAAGCGTACATCAGGGGAGTCCCGGTGGCGCCCATGTCTTGCAGCAAAAATCCGCCGAGGCACGTGTGGTTTTGCAGCCGGGTCAATTCAGCCGTAATGACGCGGATGTACTCCGCACGCTCGGGCACCTGCAATCCAGCAAGTTTTTCAACCGAAAGACAGTACGCCCAGTTGTTGGTGAGCGAACAGAAGTAATCAAGCCGATCGGTGTACGGGATGGAGGCCAGGTAAGTCGTGCCTTCAGCAATCTTCTCGTGATTGCGATGAAGATATCCGAAAATGGGTTTCAGCTTGACCACTCGCTCCCCCTCGAGCACGACGTCCATGCGAAACACGCCGTGCGTGGACGGGTGCTGCGGTCCCATCGAGATTTCAAGCAGGTCTGAGGGTAGTTCGCCATTTCCGCCCGGCTTTGGACGCACTTCGTAGTGGCTCGCCGCGGGCTGGGGATTTGTTTCGACGGCTTCGCTCATTTCGGCCAGTGCTGTTTGGCTTTTTCGAGCACCTCATCGTGGGGAGTCGGCTCGTATTCGTAATCGTCCGGCTCGACGTAATCCTTGCGCATGGGGTGGTCCTTGAACTCGTCCCACATGAGAATCCGGCGTAAATCGGGGTGCCCCTCAAAAACGATTCCGTATAGATCGAACGCCTCGCGCTCCTGGAATTCGGCGCTCCGCCAGACCGGGGTGAGCGAGGCGACACGGCTCTCCGCTCCGCGGCCAGCAGTGCGCTGGCGCAAGATCACCGGACCCTGTTTGAGCTCCATGGAGTACAGGTGGTAGACCACTTCGAGGTAGCCCGGTATTTTTTGCTCGGTTGTTTGCTCGATGTCGCGTTCCACGCCGTCGATGACCTGCCTGGACTTCGTGGTCTGTTTGACCACCGTGTCCAGCCAGTCCACGCCGGTTACATTCGAAGCGTAATCGAGGCGCAACGCGGGATCGTCCCGCAGGAACCGGGCAACCTCCAACGCATGCTCACTGCGGGCCAGCAGCGAGTGCTGTTCGGAAGGACTCCCATTGCGGATAATCTCCAGGCGCGCGCCGGGAACTGCGGCTTCGGCGCGCGCCTTAATCTGTTCGAGCGTTTCCACTATGCCTAATGTACAAGCGGCCGCGCGGATCGCCAGCTTTCTTGCTAATAGTGCACATTAAACGGCAGCGTTCCTCCCGGACCGAGATGTTCGGTGAAACCGAAGCCGGATTACCCGGCAACGGTCGTCGCCGGGGCTTTCCACACGTCCGGATTTTTCGAAGGCACCAGGTCGTGCTCGCCGAATTGTGGGACTGGGAAATCGGCGGGCTGATCGGCTACCATGTGGCGGGGCCGTCCGGGACCGGTGAGGACCTGGGCGTCGATCCGCTCCTGAAGCGTCATGAGGGCGTGGACGAGAGCCTCGGGCCGCGGCGGACAACCGGGGATATGGATGTCCACGGGGATAAAGCGGTCGATCCCTTTTAAGACATTGTAACCTTGCTTGAATGGTCCGCCTGAAATCGCGCAAGCGCCCATCGCAATGACGTATTTAGGCTCCGGCATTTGGTTGTACAACCGCACCACCTGCGGCGCCATTTTCTTGGTTACCGTTCCAGCAACGATCATCAGGTCGGCCTGCCGGGGTGACGGGCGAAAAACCTCGGCGCCGAACCGGGCCAGGTCGTACCGCGCCATGGACGTGGCGATCATTTCTATCGCGCAGCAAGCCAGCCCAAACCCCAGGGGCCACAGCGAATTCTTCCTTCCCCAGTTATAGAGTTCTTCCAGGGTCGTGGTAAAAATCCCCTGCTTGCTCAACTCGCTGCGCAGTCCTTCATCCATAGCACCAAATCAAGAATCTCTGAACCATTACCTCCAGGTCAGCACGCCTTTCTTCCACGCCCAAACCAGGCCTTCGACGAGCAGGAGCAAAAAGATCATCATTGCCACGAACGCCCCGGCTGTTAGCCCAGTGAATGACACGGCAAACGGCAAAAGGAATACGGTCTCGACGTCAAAGATCAGGAAGAGAATCGCGTAAAGATAATATTCCGACCGGAACTGTACCCAGGCGTCCCCTTTGGACTCAAGGCCGCATTCGTAGATGGCGTTTTTGTCCTTGCCGGGTTTGGCAGGAGCGAACTTCCACGCCCAAAGGCGCGCGAGCAGGAGCGGCCCCAGAGCGAACAACACGGCGCCGGCAAAAAGCAACAAAAGGGTGAGATAAGAAGCAGGCTGAGGCGACATGGTTCAGCACTTCAGATCAATTCGAAAGCTGGTCTGGGGTGGGTTTCTTTGGGTCATGCCGCTGCAGGCCGACTGAATGGGCGATATCTTCAAACTCGGTGGGGCTGACATCCTCAAGTTGTTTGCCCTTTGCGGAAAGCTTCTCGTTGATCTTAATGACTTTCTCGGTCATGACCTCATGAGTTTCTTCAGAGCCGCCTACCAGGAGGAAGTTAGGCCCATTGGTCAGCCGTTTGTGGCCGTCTGAATCCAAACCCACTCCCAACATGACAGCTTTGCGCGGTCGCTTCGGCTTGCTCGATTTCGACATCGTCCAAGGCTACGGCTGAGCCTGCCCGGCGTCAACCCCGGGCACTTCCAATTGTTTGCCGTTGTCCGCAGGACCAAGCTCAAGCAGAAACGGAACCGCGCGGGCAGCCCAATCCGCTGGCGAAATGTATTCGGCAGCAGAGCTTCCAAACGCGCTTTGGAGCATTTCGGTATTGATGATGCCCGGGTTCAACGAGACCGCCGCCATTCCCGCCGGCAACTCCTGGGCCAGCGCCAGGGTAAGCCCTTCGATCGCCCATTTGCTGGCGCAATACGGGGCCACTTCCGCATCGGTCGACCGCCCCCATCCCGAACTGAAGTTCACAATGACGCCGCGCCGCGCTTTGACCATTGCCGGCGCAAAGTGCCGAATGATGTTGGCGAACCCTTTGACATTTACGTCGATCACTTCCGAGAACTCACGCGCACTGATTTCCCACAAAGACGCGTTCTTGTTAATCACGCCCGCATTGTTCAGCACCAGGTCCGGCACACCGCGTGAACTCAGCAGCAGACTGGCCCAGGACTTGACCTCGTCATCCGAAGAGATGTCGACGGCGTAGAAATCGTGCGGCATCGAAAACTTCCGGTGCAGGCCGTCGATCTCCTTCCGGGAACGTCCGCAACCCAGGACCGTGTGTCCGCGGGCGACAAACTCATCGACCATCGCGCGGCCCAATCCGCGCGTCGCTCCAGTAATGACGACGAGTCGTCCAGCCATATGCGTGTGTTTCGGGAGAAATGCTTCACCAAACCGAGGCGTGGCGCAACCTCAAACAAAGAAAACCCACACAGGACGCCGGCTACCCGCATAAATGGGGGACATGGAGGTCTTAAGCGGTTCTAAATGTCGCTTGATTTTGTAATGGTTTTCCTTGTAAAGCGCGCCATTGTAGTCATGAATTATGCAGGAGCAGGTCTGTATGCATTATCAGAAGATCATATGAACCCTTTCCCTAAAAAAACATACTCATTGGGTTTGAATCCATTGGCTTCGCGCCTGTGCGCCACGACATGCCTTAGCCTGGCCCTGCTGGTGCCGGCCGGAAGGGCAAGAGCGGCAGCCCCCGAGGAGGGTGTGGCCGTGGCAATTATTTACGACACCTCCGGCAGTATGAAGGAACCCGTGATGGACGCTTTCGGCGGCACTGCGCCGAAATATCAAATTGCGAACCGCGCATTGAAGTCGGTAGTGGGGCAACTCGAAGCGTTCGCGACCAACAACTCGGGCCACAAACAGCTCGAGGCGGGGCTGTTCGTGTTTCAAGGTGAGCGCGGCCGCGAAGCCGTAAAGCTCGGCCCCCTGGATGCCGAAGCTCTGCGGCAATTCGCCGATTCGTTTTCGCGTCCACAAGGGAACACGCCCCTGGGGAATACTGTTGCCGCGGCGGCACGCGCGCTCTTGAGTTCACCGCTGGCACACAAACACATGCTGGTCATCACCGACGGCCTCAACACAGCCGGGCCGGCGCCCGACTCAGTTCTGCCCCGGCTCAAAGCGGAGGCCGGCCGGCAAAATGCCAGCCTCAATTTCCATTTCGTGGCGTTCGATGTGGATGCGCGCCAATTTGCCGCGGTCAAGCGGCAGGGCGCAACCGTCGTGGGCGCCATGGACGAAAAACAGTTAAACCTGCAGCTTCAGTTCATCTTGCGGCAAAAGATCCTCCTGGAGGATGAAGAAACCCCAAAAAAACCCTAACTCGATAAAACCTATGTTTAGAGCCATCAAGCGACTGTTCATTTGGATGGGATTGATTGCGGAGAAAGCAACCGAAACCGATGCCATAAACCAGGCCGTTGTCGAGCGGGGCATACGCGATTCGCGGGCCAAAGCCGACAAGGCCCACTATGCCAACGGACAACTGGCCGGGCAAATCGCCCTGCTGCGTGACCAAATCAGGCGCCAGGACAAACAAAGACAGGATTTGCAGGGTCTGCTGCAAGCCGCGGCCGCCGCCAACGACGAAGCCAACGGCGCCCATTACGCCGAGGAACTGTCCACGCTCGAGCAGGATCTCAATGAGAACAAATCACAGGCCGACAACCTGGAACAACTCTACAAACAGAACACCGAGATCATCGCCGAAAGCTTGAGAGAGATTCAAAGGTTCCAGCGGGAATTCGAGTCGGTCAAAGCGAGAGTCGCCATCGGCAGGTCGCTCGAAGGGCTGGCCGCGATGATGAAAAGCTCGATCACGGAGTTGCAAGGGATGATCGGGGGAGAGATGGGCCAATCGATGCAGCAATTGCGCCAGTCGGCAGCGGCCGGGGAAGGCCAGATGCGGGCGACGCTGGACCTTGCGCGGGAAATGGGCTCGGGAATCGCCCGGCAACAAGAGGCGCGCAAGGCCCGGGGCGCGATGCTCTTCCAGGAATACAAGAAGAAGATGGGCATGGTTCAACCCGAGGTCGCGATCTCGGCTCAGCCGGCTGAGCGGCAGAAAATCGCGGAGAAATAAGTCTCACCGAATCACGAATTGATCTCATAACGCAAAGGACCAGGCATATGACAATACGAGGAAAAGTCGTTTTAACGATCCTGTTTTTGGGAGTGGTTGGTTTTGGAGTCTACCGTTGGTGGGACAAAATTGCTCCCAAAACAAAACCCGTGGTGCGGGCGGTAGATGTGGACCAGGTGCGCAAGGAACTCAAAGCGGCTAAGGAGGTCCCGGCGGACATCCCGCTGCTGATCGGGACCAATGCCGCCAGCCTGGTGGAACGCTCAGGCATCCCGGCTGTTAGCGGCGTGAGCGATTATGCCAAGACGACCAAAGACGGGAAACTGGTCGTGGAATTTCCAATCAACGTCTGGCCGGGGTGGGCGCCGATCATTGTCGCCAATGCCGGCATGGAGCCGAATGACCAGAGTGTGTTCGCCAAAAAGTACGGGTTCTATGTTCGGCTGAACATCGTCGATGACCCTGTGAAAGCGCGCGATTTGTTCGCCAGCGGCCAAAGCCATGTGCTTTGGGGCACGCTCGACATGATCGCCTTGTTTTCTCCGGAACTGGTCAAGGACAGCCGCACCGTGCCGGTGGTTTGCCAGCAGATCGACTTTTCATCCGGCGGCGACGGCATTGTGGCGCGCGGAGAAATCCGCAGCATTAACGACTTTCGGATGCGGGACGGCAAACGCAAGAAAGTGGTTCTAGCACAGAATTCCCCAAGCCATTACCTGATCCTCTCGTTGTTGATCGATGCCGGTATCGATCCCAATGACATTGATTTCAAGTGGGCGGCCGACGCGCCGTCGGCGGCAAAGATCTTCGTTCAAGATTCGAGCTTCGACGCCTTTGTCGGCTGGTCCCCCGATATCTACATGGTGACCGATAAACTCAAAGGCACGCGGCTGGTGGTGACCACCGGCACGGCCAACCACCTGGTGGCCGACGTTTGGGCTGTGCGAAATGATTTCTACCGCGATCATCCCGACATTGTCGCGGGTCTGACCAGGGGGATCTTTGAAGGGATGGACGCCGTTCGCAAAGATCCCAAGACAGCCGCCAAGGCACTGTCCATGGCGTTTAAAATCCCGGAAGAAGATTGCGCCAAGATGATTGGAAGCGACGGCAGCATTGCCGAAGGCGACGCGCACCTGACCAATTACCGCGAAAATGCCAAATTCTTCCTGGACCCGTTCAATCCGGCGAACTTCGAAGTCGTTTGGAACAGCGCCTCGACGATCTACAAATCGTTAAGTACGATCAGCGCCAGCGTGCCGGCGGCGACGGTCAAGGCGTCCTCCGTGCTGGCGACTATGTCCGAGGCTTACAAGGATGTTCGGGATCTTTCCCAGCCCACATTCAAACCTGACGCGCTAACCCGGCTCAGCGCGGAAGCCGGCTCCGGGCAGGTGCTCACCAAGGCGGTGATGATTTCATTTGAGCCGAACAAATCGGTGCTCAACGCCGAATACGACGGCACCATCCCGGGCACCCTGGAG
>DATGLT010000398.1:0-7294 GCA_035294005.1 Verrucomicrobiia bacterium | reverse complement strand
GCCCCGTCTACTTAATTCGAGCGTGCCATCGGATCTTGAAACGATTTGCGTCAAATGCCTGCAAAAGGAACCCACCAGCCGCTACCAGAGCGCACAGGAGTTGGCGGACGAACTGGGCCGTTTCCTTCGCCACGAACCGATCCAGGCGCGACCCATCACGCGCGCCGAACGCTCGTGGCGTTGGTGTCGGCGCAATCCGGTCATCGCTGGTCTCGGCGTGGCGACGTTTCTGCTCCTGATCGCCGTCGCCATTGGTTCACCGATCGCGGCCTTTCTATTCAATCGCGAACGTCAACGCGCGGAGGAGAATCTTTATTTCGCCGACATGCACGGCGCAGAGACGGCTTTGGAAGATGGCGATCTTGGCCGTGCCAGGGAACTGATCGAGGCACACCGGCCGCGGGCAGGTCAAATTGACTTAAGGGATTTTCAATGGCGCCTGCTCTTGCAGCGTTGCCGAGGCGACGATCTTTACGCTCTGAGCGGATATTCGAACACTCTCAGTGCGCTCGGGTTCTCGCCGGATGGCGACAGGCTTGCCACGCGCAGCCGGGACAATCAATTGAAAGTTTGGGACATGAGCACCCGGACCGAACGGTTCACGATCACCAACGTCACCTCACTTGGCGGGTTTACTCCGGATGGGCAAAGCTTCGCCTACGGCACCGGGGATGGCTCAGTCAAACTCTGTGACGCCAGCACCGGGCGGACACTTCACTCGATAGAAAACGCGGGGGACCTTGTCGCGTTGCTGGCGGATGGGAAAAGGGTTGCGACGACAGCCGAAAGATTCCTCGTGAAGATTTGGGACATTGCCTCCGGACGGGAAACCTTTGTTCAGAAAGGACAGGGTGGGATCAATCTTTGGGGACCGGAATTCGGGACCGGAGTCGTCATCACGCCCGACGGCGAGAAGTTGGCGATCAGCAATGGAGCGGGAAACGGCATCACGCTTTGGAATCTCAAGACTCACGCAATCTTGAACGGTTCGCTCGATAAACGCGAAGTCCCTCTTACATTCCTGCAATTATCTTCAGATGGCAAACTTCTCGCGACGGGAGGTTTTGATGGCCTGGTGCGGCTTTGGGACATGGCCACAGGCGATGAACTTCTTCTTCCTATAAAAGAACCCGAGTCGGTCGTTTCTGCAGCCTTTTCTGCGGATGGGCGGGTGTTGGCCATCGCAAGCCTGGACCAAACCATAAGGCTTTGGGACTTAGCCACGCGGCGCGAACTCGACACCCTCAAGGGACACGAAAGTGGAGTCTGGACCGTGACATTCTCTGCCGATGGCCGGCGGTTGGCCAGTGGCGGAGATGACAAAACAGTGAGGTTGTGGAACACCGGGCCAAAGCCCGTGAAGCCGAGCCTCTCCGGCCTGGGGCAGTGGGAGCCATTGATTTGGTCGCCGGACAGCAACCTTCTAGTGGGTCATTGCGAGGATCAAACGGTCAAGATTTGGGATGTAGCTACCTTGGGAACGCGGACTGTCCTCGCGGGCATTTCTCACCTTCTGACATTCAGTGACCACGGAAAAACCCTCCTTGCGAGGCTCGATAACGGGACCGTGAAGTGCTTCGATGTCGCGACTGGAGCGGTGGTGCGGGGGCTTCCAACGCCTCCTTCAGGCGATTGGAATCAAGTGACCGTTTCCCTGAACGGACGTTGCGCAGCGATCACAGACGGTACGGCAACCATCCAACTTTGGGACATTGTTTCTGGAGAGACTAATCTATTAACGGGCCTCACCGAAAAAGCGGGGGCGCTCGCGTTTTCTCCTGACGGCCACACGTTGATCAACTCAGTAGGACTGGAGGGCGTCATCGATATCTGGGATGTGGCTCGAAGGCAACGCGTGGCGTCAATACCAGCGCACTCGGGGCGTGTCGTGAGCGTAGCCATTTCCCCTGATGGTACGTTGGCGGCCTCCGGCAGCATCGACGGCACCATCAAGCTTTGGAACCTGAAAACAAGCCGATGGCTGGCGACTCTCAAAGGGCACAGGCGGCCGGTTTGGTCGGTGGCGTTTTCTCCCGACGGCAAGACCCTGGTCAGCGGCAGCGGCGACCGCACCGTCAGACTTTGGAACGTGTCGCTTGGTCGCGAGGCGGCGATTCTCAGGCTGTTCGGCAACAACGATTCGCGCCTTGCCGAGGAGATCCGGACGCTGACTTTCTCCCCGGACGGAAACAACATCGCCGGGGTTACTCAAGATCGCCGGTTGATAGTGCTTCGTGCCGCTACGCTCGATGAGGTGGCGCTACGCACCGATTCCGTGCCGTCGCTGCCAAACGCAGCTCAATAAGTCCAGGGATGAAGCTTCGCGCTCGTGATTCGCTTTTGATTGAGGAATGCCGCACCGCTTTTGTCCGGGTTCAGTTCGTTCCCCTTCCCACCGCTCCTCAGGCCGCCTCCTGATATTTTCACATACTTTGTAACCCCTTCACGGCTCGCTTGTAGGAACTGGCGAACAGATAACAATCCATGCGCGAATGGCCCGAAAAACCAAAACAGCCAGGAATAAATCGGATGACCACTACTGCAAAGAAATCGACCAAGCGGATGCGCCGGGCGAGGACAAAAGCCGGAATGTATTCAGTATACCATTCTAGCAACAGCCGAACTCGTGAGGTTCTGAAGATGAACTCAGGGCGTGATTGGGGCTTCACGCTGATCGAACTTTTGGTTGTCATCGCTATCATTGCGATTCTCGCCTCAATGCTGCTGCCTGCGCTAGCCAGGGCCAAACAAGCCGCGCGGATGACGAAATGCCTGAATAACCTGCATCAGATCGGCATTGGCCTGCAGTTGTATCTTAATGACAACAGAGAAACCTTCCCGCCCTTCGACACGGCCCAATTCAATGAGCCGGGGCAGACGAACTTCTCTGCCGCTCTCGGCGGCCAGAATCCCTCGCCCGCGTGGGCCACGGAGTTTCCGGCAGCCGCCAATCGGCACCTGGCCAAGTACGTTCCCACGCCCGAATCTTTTCATTGTCCCGAGGACAAGGGGCTGGACCTTACGAGCCTAGGGTTTGCTTCGGCTTTTCGGCCTACCTGTTATGGGACGATCGGTTGCAGCTATGAGCTCAACGGCCTTATCCATTCCGAATCCGAATTTATGGCTGCCGAGGATCCCGTGCACAATCTGTGTGGCAAGAAGGAGAGCTGGGTGCCGTCGCCGGCTCGTTTTATCATGATGCATGAGGGGGCCGGTTATCCATGGAATGATCTCTTCTTTCATTGGCATGGCGGAAACGGAAACCTGATCCACGCGGTGGATCTGAAAAACGATCCGACTCCTTTCATCGCTCCGACCTTATTCGTCGACGGCCACGTGCAGGCGTGTAATTTCACGAGCGCTTTCAAAGACAGCACCGGCAAGACGATGGCGGCGACGAAGGACTGGATCTGGTACAAATCACAGTAAAGTAGCATTGAGCCTCGATGACGAGATCAGGCCTATGAGTCCCTCCCCGGACGAGAACTCCCTCTCCGCTCACGGAGCTTGCCGGTGTCATCCTGTTTCGTGCCGCGACCTTGGATGAAGCGACACGCGCTGGTGCGTCGCTTGTGGTGCAGCCGGCAACTCAATAGTCCTGCCACGACCTCTTGGATCCTTCCCCACCTTTCATTTCGCGATCTCAGACCGGGTCACTTTCCTTACCGCAGTCCAGCCCATCGCTCAGCCCTCGATTCAAGACCGTTCCATTATTCTGTAACCGCTTTACGACTGCGTTGTAGGAACCGGTGAACAGTTAACCGTTCAGGCACGAATGGCCTGACCAAAACGAAAACAGACAACGATCGGAAAATTATGAAAACAAAACGAAATTCGACGGCTGCCGGGCTCGCTCTTACAGTTCTAACGCTTTTGGCGTTGCCACGTCCCGTCCTGGCCGGGGATCATCAACTCCGTATCAAAGGCGAGGAGACGGGAGCGGTTTTCCCGGGAGCTTTTCAGTTCCCATTTCATTTCGAAAGCCTTGCCGCCACGGGGAAGGCAAGCCATCTCGGGCGTTACACGCTCACTGGGAATTTTGCGGTGGATGTCCGTGTGGGGATGTCGACCGGAATGTTTACGCTCAGCACGCGCGACGGAGATGAGCTTTTCCTGACCGAGGCAGGGCATGGCGTGGCCATTGGCGATTTCATTCACAAGATATCCGTTTACACGATCACCAGCGGCACGGGCCGTTTCGAGGGCGCGACCGGCAGCATCACCACCAGTCTGACATTTGGCTTCCCCTTGAACCAGGACATTTCCCCAAATCCCTATGTCGCGGAGCTCACCGGGTTTATCGTCTTGGCCGAAGAGGACTGCGATCGGGACAATTGATTTGGACACTAAGATCACACCGGAATTGACGGCGGTTACATCGAGCAGCTTGGAAAGATGACATGAATATCCGACTAATGACTTATATGAAGAGAGGATTCTCCAAACACGTTCGATTCTTTCCCATCTTGTGCTGGGCCGCCTTGGCGAGTGACGGAGCTTCGGCCCAAACGGCGCCCGGACTAAGCATCCAACAGTATGCTGGACTGAGCATCACCGGCGCGGTAGGCACCGTCTACTCAGTCGAGTATGTCACAGACTTGGCCCAAACAAACTCCTGGCGCTGCCTGGAGTTTCTGCAACCGCCGGTGAGCCCGTATTTTTGGACCGACAAGTCCGCTCCGGCAACAGGCCGACGGTTTTACCGAGCCGCGATGTTTGCCCCGCCAACAAACCTGACGTTCATTCCGCCAGGCACATTCCGGATGGGGAGCCCGACAAACGAACCGGACCGAAGTCTTGACGAGAGCCCGCAAACGGCGGTGACGATCAGCCGGGGGTTCTGGATGGGGAAATATGAAGTAACCCAAGGGGAATACTTAGCGGTGATGGGCAGCAATCCGAGTAGTTTCCAGGGTGACACGAATCTTCCAGTTGAAACGGTAAGTTGGTACAACGCCACGAACTACTGTTCCAAGCTCACGCAGCGGGAGCGAGCTGCGGGGAGGATTGCGACCAACAGTGTGTATCGGTTGCCGACGGAGGCGGAATGGGAGTATGCGTCTCGGGCATGGACCTCGACGCCGTTCAGCTATGGGGACGACCCGAACTACAGCAATCTGGGGCAGTACGCCTGGTATGCAGACAACAGCGGTGGAACGACGCAACAGGTAGGCCAGAAGTTGCCCAATCCTTGGGGTTTGTATGACACTTCTGGCAATGTGTGGGAGTGGTGCCTGGACTGGTATGCTCCTTATTCCGGGGGGACCGCACTCGACCCGCAAGGGCCGGCAACGGGATTGAATCGCGTTTTCCGCGGCGGGAGTTGGGTCGGCCCCGCTCAGGGCGACCGGTCGGCACAGAGATTCTCCAACCTCCCGACGATCACGCTTCACAACATTGGTTTCCGGGTTGTCTTGGCCCCAGGCCAGCCTTAAGCCGACTGGACTGGAGTAGGGCAGCCTGCGCGAAAGGCGAGAACAACGTGGCTGTGCAGGGCCAGTTTCGCCGAGGATCTATGAACCATGAAAACTTATACCCGGCGCCGGTGTTTTATAACCGAGATTGGTAACAGAACAAACAAAAAGAAAAGGACAACAAAAAGGAAAGGAAACTGAACCGTGAGAACTACAATTGCCCTATTCATCGTCGGACTGCTGAGTGCCTGCCTTCTCGGCTGTGCTTCGACGGGGCGGCCTTACGACGATGGCAAGGTCGCGATGATTAAGAAGGATCTCACTACCGAGGCAGAGCTTCTGGACTGGTTTGGTCCCGCCAGGAAGCGGATGATGGGGCCCGACGGCACCAAGAAGTTGAGTTGGAGTTTTTCGGCGGGGAAGTGCCGTGTCGCAAATTCATACGCCACTCTGCAAGTAAACTTGAGCACCGACGGTAAAGTCACAGCCTATTCGGCCTCCGCTGGCTCAATGTAAGGAGCCGCGCCCAACACTGCGAATGAAACGCACGGCCGATGAGAACAATGCACATTGAAACAAAGAGCCTCAAGTTGGTTCAATTAACCCTTAAGGAAGTCCGCGCGTGCGTCGATGCGATGGGCCCCGCCGAGAAGGCGGAGCTGTCAGCCGCCTGGCTGGAGCTCCTTCGCGCTTCGACTGCGCCAGACCCATGGGTTCATGGATTCTCGTTGGTGCATCGCGACAGCGACATCGTCGTCGGAAAAGCTGGCTTTACGGGGCCTCCCGCAGTGGATGGCGCCGTCGAGATTGCGTATGGTGTTTTCCCCATTTATCAGGGCAAAGGATACGCTACCGAAGCGGCACAGGCCCTGATTGCTTTCGCTTTCAGCAGCGAACGGGTTCATGTCGTGCGAGCGCACACGCTCCTCGACTCGAACGCCTCGAAGCGAGTTTTAACCAAGTGCGGTTTCCAACTGATCGGCGAGGTGGTTGACCCGGAAGACGGACTGGTTTTGCGATGGGAGAAACGCAATGAAGCGGCCTAAGCAGCGGAATTCAACAGGGCTGGGATTGTGCCTGAGTGCTCTCTCAATGCTCAATGGTGCGAACTCTGTTGGCTGACACGTCGCACCGCATGAAGAAGGGTGTCTCTAAACTTTTGGCTTGGGAGATTGATCACGTCGTGATTTTCACGTCGCCCGCTGCCCCCGAATCCGCTCGCCTGTTAGGCTTGGGGCTCACGGAAGCGACGCCCAACACACACCCCGGCCAAGGCACTTCGTGTCGCCGCTTCACCTTTGGAAACGCATATCTGGAACTGCTGTGGGTCCACAACGCCGAGGAGGCCAGGTCTCAGTTGACCCGCCCGACTCGACTTTGGGATCGTTGGTCGGGCCGCGGCGGTAATGGCTGCTCGATTGGATTTTGCTTCCGGCCCGCCCAGCCGCAAATTGCGGATGTCCCATTCACGGCTTGGGAGTATCGCCCTTCTTATTTGCCGAACCCGCACTGCATCCACATCGCGTCGAATGTTGACGTTTTGACCGAGCCGATGCTGTGTTATCTCGCCTTCGCACAACAACGCCGCTTATCCGCCAATCAAGGGTCAAGCCTTGAGCATGCGGCTGGGCCGTGCAGGCTCACGCGAGTGGAATTCGTCAGCCCACAGGCGGATAACATTTCACCAGCGCTTCGAGGCTTAGTAGAGGCTGGCCTTATTTGGCTACGCCATGGAACGCGATGCCTGGTTGAACTTGGCTTTAACGGAGAGTCTCAGGGCAAAAAGGAAGATTGCCGCCCGGAATTGCCGTTGGTCTTATGTTGGTGAGAAGCTGCGCCGCCTGACAGGCATAGCCATTCGCGCACTGCAATCGCCGACC
>DATGLT010000397.1:0-5370 GCA_035294005.1 Verrucomicrobiia bacterium | reverse complement strand
CCGAATTTCTGTCCAACTTCTTCCAGTGTTTTTTGTGGGCCGCCATCCAGGCCGAAGCGCGCCCGCAGAATTGTGGCTTCTCTCGGGTCAAGGGTCTTAACCATCTCCTGCAGCATCCGGGTGACGGTCTTTTCTTCGAGTTGCTCGTAAGGGGTGTCGGCGCTTTCGTCCTGGACCACTTCCGCAAAATTGTTCGAATCTTCATCGCCGATGGGCGCATCCAAGGAAGCCGGCCGGATGGCTGCCATTCGCATTTGGGCAACGCGCGACGCGGTGATGCCCAGCTCCTCGCCCAACTCTTCATCAGTTGGTTCGCGCCCCAACTCCTCTTGCAGGCGCATCGCGGTGCGGCGCATCTTGGAGATTTTGTCCACCAGGTGCACTGGCAGCCGTATGGTCTTGGACTGATTGGCCAGCGCGCGTTTGATCGACTGCTTGATCCACCACGAACCGTAGGTTGAAAGTTTGCCGCCCTTGGCCGGGTCGAACCGTTCGACGGCTTTCATCAGGCCGATGTTTCCCTCGCTGATCAGGTCCAGCAGGGGCAATCCAATTCCCTCGTAATCCCGCGCAATCTTCACAACCAGACGCAGGTTGGCTTTGATCATTTGCTCGCGGGCCTTTTTGTCCCCTTTCTTGATCTTGGCGGCCAGGTCAATCTCCTCCTGCGGCGTCAAGAGTTTCACCTGCCCGATTTCCCGCAAATACAGCTTAATGGCTGTGTCGCCGTCGTACGAAGAGCGTTCCCGGGTTCGTATTCCGGAAGGTTCCTCGGCCTCGGCCACCACAACGGTTTCCTGGGCTTTAAGAGCTTCCTCCTCCTTTGCTAAATCCTCCGGCTTGGGCTCTTCATCGTCCTTTGGGAGCTCATCTTCGGGAGGTTCCTGCCGTGGCTCGGCTATGGCCGCCGGCGGCGTGATCAATCTTCCCGGTGGCGCTTTTGCCGGGGTTCGGACCGGCTCTTTACGGCGCATGGGCTTTTGACGTTTGCTGTGGGCGACCATAAATGATTTCAAGACTTAGGGTTTGAACCGAGGTTGGCAATCAAATTCAGGGAATGGGTTCCTCATGTTTTATTACGCCAAAGCGGATATCAGAAAAAGAAGACAGGGTGTATGGGCTTGTTTGCCCATCGGCAAGCAGCAGATACTCCAATTTGGACGCGTCAATAAATGACTATCAGCAGCTTAGCCTCAATTCTCTTTGGATTTTCGCTCAGACACTTAGGGATTGGAGTGGTCAGAGGCGCCCTTTGTTCAATCTATCAAGGCGCAGTAATCCTGGCTCTGAACCGCTGACTCAATCTGCAACGCCAATTCAAACCTCGGACAATTGAATCGGCATTTGGCGAATGCGCTTGCCGGTAGCGTGAAACACGGCATTGGCAATCGCCGGCGCGATAGCAATGATCGGCGTTTCACCGGCCCCGGCCGATTCGAGGTCAGGCCGATCCAGCAGGTGGATGTCGAACTCGGGCACGTCGGCGAATCGAGGCACAGGGTATTTGCGGAACGAGGCCGTGGTAATCGTCCCGTTTTCAAATTGCACCTGTTCCCGCAAAGCGGGCCCGAGGCCCATGATGAGCGCGCCCTGGACTTGGGAGTGCAGGTTTGCGGGATTAAGAATCGCGCCGCATTCGAATACCGCGCATACCCTGCGAACAGAAATGGTGCCGTTCTCGATTGTGATCTCGGCGCATGCCGCGACGTAAGAGCCCTTTTCAGTGCCGCAGGCGAGGCCCACGCCGCCGTTCGGGCTCTTTTTGCGAACGCAATCTTTCCAATTAAAACGCTGCGCGGCAGTTTCGAGCACGGCGCGGAGCCGAGGGTTTTGAAGATGCGCCAATCTGAAGTCGAGCGGATCGGCAGCCGCCGCGGAGGCCAGTTCATCCATGAAACATTCACGGGCAAAGTTGTTGGCAGTGGCCGCCAGGCCGCGGTAAGAGCCCTGGCGCAGAGGCGCGTCGGAATTGACGAACCGGCTCCGCGCTTTGCCGGCATTATAGGGAGTATCTATGGCCGAACCCCCGGAATTGATGTTGATGAAGTGCCATGAAGTCAGTTTGCCCCGCTCATCGAGGCTTGCCTCGATTTCAATGAGCGCGGCGGGCCTGAAGTACGCCCAGGTAAACTCCTCTGCCCGAGTCCAGCGCAGGCTCACCGGCCGTCCAGCCGCTTTGGCCAGGCGCGCCGCTTCTATCCCGGCTTCGCCCGAATGTTTGCCTCCATACCCCGCGCCAAAGTCCGGAACCACAACCCGGACTCGTTCTTCAGGAACGTGGAAGGCTCTCGACAGTTCACCTCTGCATCCAAAAGGGTTTTGCGTTCCAGTCCAAACGGTCAGGCCCTCGTCCGACCATTCGGCGACGGCTGCACGGGGTTCGAGCGGCGCGTGTTGGGCGTACGCTACTTTATAGGTTTGTTTCAGAACCTGTTTGGCGTGGCCTGTCTCCTCGGAGAAGGGATTTGGCGGCACACCGCCTTGCGCGTGTTCTTTCAAGTAGTCATAGAGAGCGCTTGAGGCGGGATGCGGTGAGACATCCCATTTCGCGGTCTTTGACAAGGCGTCCAGTGCCTGCTCTGCGATGGCTGTGGTTGGCGCGGCGACACCCGTGAATGAATCATCCTCGACCACGATCACGTCCTTGAGCGCCTTTGCGGGGGCGGGATCAATCGACACCAGCTTTGCCCCGAACGAAGGCGCGCGCAGGACCTTTCCGTACAGCATCCCGGGCCGGACAATATCCGACGGATACACATGCTTTCCGGTGACAATGTCGCGGCCGTTTGGCCGCGCCAGGGGTTTGCCGAGATTTTTCCAATCGGTGCGGGCAGTCAGGCCGTCTGCGGATGGGGTGGATTTGGAAAACTCGCCCAACGCCTCCTCATTTACGGCCAGGTCGCCGTAGCCGAGAGACTTTTCACTTCCTGGCTGAAGGACTTTGCCATCCCGCACCTGGAGTCCTTTTGAGTCAACATTCCACGTTTTTGCGGCGAATTGGACGAGCATGTTCCTGGCGGTAGCCGCTGCCTGGCGCACTGCGGGCACCGTCGAAGGTGTGCTACGGCTGCCGGCGGTGATTCCATCGTCCGGGACGAGGGCTGTGTCAGCCATGAGCAGTTGGATGGCACCGGGCAACACACAGAGTTCCTCGGCCGCGGCCATGGTTAACTCGGCGCGTGCGCCTTGTCCGGCCTCAACTTTTCCGGTCAGCACCGTAATCGAGCCGTCCTTGCCCAGGTGAATTCGGGCGCCAACATTGGAAATGCGCCGCTGGCCGCGGCCGCCCTCGCGCCGTTGTCCCAGCGCCGGTGCGGCATTTGCCAGAATCAAAAGCCCTGTGCTGAGGAATTGGACAAACGAGCGGCGATTCAGCCCAAAATCGTATTCGACGTGTTCGATCGGTTCCTGGTAATCGTCTCCTGCGAGCTGCAATTCAGTATTCATACGGCTGCGCGTTGGATGGCTTTGAGGATTTTGGGATAGGTGCCGCAACGACAGATGTGTCGTTGCATTCGCGCCGCCAGGTCGGTTTTCGCCAGCTTGGGGTCCGTGTTCAGGATCTCGACGGCTTGCATGATCATGCCCGCGGTGCAGTAGCCGCATTGGAAGGCGCCCTCGGCCAGGAACGCTTCCTGAACCGGGTGCAATCTCTCGCCCTGGGCCAACCCTTCAATCGTGAGAATGGATTGTTTATCCACGTCGCCCACGGAGGTGGTGCATGAGGCAATGCTTTTGCCATCGGCCAGAACCGTGCAGGCGCGGCATTGTCCTTCGCCGCACCCGTATTTGGTGCCGGTCAGATGCAGATCTTCGCGCAAGACTTCCAGCAGTGAGCGCTGTGGATCGGTGGTAATGGTGCGGGGTTGCCCGTTAACGCTGAAGGTGATCTTGGTTTCCATACGTCAGGCCTTGCGCGCCCGAAGGCGCCGTTAATGCAAACCCTACAACACGGCCCGCGGATTGAGAACTGGTAATTTTGCATTAGAGGCCACGCAAATCATGACGACAAGAATTCTGAAGTGAACAACACATAGGGTGGCCGCGTTTTTCCAGCAGCTGAGCTGATTGATCAGGACGGATCGGGCTTTACCAACCTCTGCAACTTCACGCCGCGCCGTTGTTTGGCTCCAATTTCACCAATGCTCATCCGACACGAACCCGCAGGGTTCACAGCGAGTAGCCGGGGCGTCGCAGCGCAGCGAAGACCCCCGGTGGTGCCCCAAAAAAATCAGGCCGCACCCGGACGGGTGCCAGCAAATGTGAATGCCAGGCGGCGAGGAAGTCCCGACTAGTCTTGGCTGCTTGCTTGGGCGGCGGATTTGACGGCCGGTCTTTGCGATCATAGCATTCTGCACATGAAGTCGTTCACAGCCGTGGTTGAGCGGTGCCACGAAACCGGTGTCTATATCGGCTACGTGCCTGGTTTTGCGGGGGCGCACTCACACGGAGGCTCCCTGGACGAGTTCAGGCGGAATTTGGAGGAGGTCATCGGCATGCTGCTCGAGGACGGGGAGCCGACATTGGAGGGCCAGTTTACGGGAACCCAAACCATCGAGGTGGGCTAGCCTATGCGAAAACTCCCGGTCTGAAGGCACGGGAGGTGTGTCGCATTCTCGAGAATCTTCTATGCTCCCACCCAGGAAGCACGCAAAAGGCGGAACAAAGGCGATCAACCTCATAATCCATTATGGGTTCCCAACCCGTAGTGTGGCCGCATGAAACAGCACCGTCCATGCAAGAAGGGGATCAAAACATCGCTAGCACCGCTGCTGTCGGTTCGGCGGGGTGCAAGCGCGATTGAGTTCTATAAGCTGGCTTTCGGAGCCGAAGAGGCGTTTCGCATCGAAGGCGACGGGGGAGATGTGGTTGCTCGGATGTCAGTGGAGGGAGCCGAGTTCTGGCTTGCTGACGAGTCACCCAAGCATTTCAACTTCAGTCCGGAGTCATTGGGCGGTGGTTCCGTTAGAATGGTGCTAATCGTGGAAAATCCGGACGCTATCTTTGAAAGAGCAGTCGCTGCCGGGGCGTCTGTCGTGTGGCCTGTTTCGGACCAGCCTTACGGCTGGCGTGTCGGGCGCATTGTTGATCCTTTTGGCCACCACTGGGAGATTGGGAAACCTTTGCTCGATTGCGCAGGTGCGCCCAAATGAATGATCGCCGGGAACCAGGCAACGGCGGCGGGCTCGGTGATATCGTCTCGATCGCTCCCCGCATTTGCCCACCTCCCGCTGAGGCTGCGCGTCAGAGCTTTATTTAATATATAAAGTGCGCTAATCTATCCTGAGCGTGCTTGACAATTTCTGATGTTCGAATCAATCTCGCGGCATGAAACGACGCCAATTTCTCAGGAGCATGGCATTCACCGGG
>DATGLT010000396.1:0-36872 GCA_035294005.1 Verrucomicrobiia bacterium | reverse complement strand
CAGTTTCCCAATGCGGAACGACATACCCGGTACTGGTGCCTTCGAGCTCTTCAATGGTGGCGGAAACATTCTCCTCCTCGCAAGACATGCCCTCGAAGCGATGATTCCAATAGACTCGCACACCCGCCGCTCGCAGGCGCTGTTCCAGGAGGTTTTCGAGAGAACTCTGTGGAAGAATGACCAGGAACGGGAATTCGCCGCCTGCCTGGGCCAGGTTGAGTTCCGCCTGCCGGGCGGCGCCGTCATAAAACGCCACCTTTTGGATCTGCCGGCCCCGTTCGATGACGGATTGTGCCAGGCCGAGACGATCCAGTTGCTTCAAGGTCGACGAATGGATGGCGCAAGCATAACTGCGAGCAGTGGTGCGCGCCTCCCGGTCAATGAGAATGACCTCGATTCCGCTCTCTGCCAGCACCAGCGCGGTCCAAAGACCGACCGGGCCGGCTCCCGCCACCAGTACCTCAACCTGTGTTTCACGCATAAGATTTCTATCTTTCTTATCTTACTGCCGCTGCTTAATAATAACTGCTAAGACTTAAAAAGTCATCTAAAATCGCACGGTTTTCCATTGCGATCCCGCGGCGGGCTTCCGAGGATGGCGCAGCTTGAAGACGCTGCACCTGTACCTGACGCGCCAAATCGTCGGCTCGCTCATCATGACGGTCATGGTTTTCACGTTTGTCTTGCTGGTAGGCAACGTGTTGAAGGACATCCTGCCCCTGCTCATGAGCGGCCAGGTGAGTATTGCATCCGTCGCCACCGCCGTGGCGTTGCTGATCCCGTTCGCGTGGGTTTTCGCGCTGCCGATGGGGATGTTGACCGCCACTCTGCTTGTTTTTGGACGATTCAGCGCCGACCAGGAACTCACCGCGGTACGCGCCAGCGGCATCAGCCTCGCCGCCCTGGTTCAGCCGATCCTCCTGTTAAGCCTGCTTTTGTGCGGCCTCAGCGCCTTCGTCAACATGGACCTGGGCCCGCGTTGCCGCGTCGCCTTCACCAATATGCGCTTCAATTTCACGAGCCAGATGTCCTCTGCCCTCCTGCCCGAAGGACGCTTCATCACCGATCAGCCGGGCTATGTCGTTTATGTTGCCAAAAACCGGGAGGGAAAACTCGAGGATGTCATGTTCCTCCAGTTCGAAAACGGCACCAACCTGCTGCGCACCGTCCTGGCGCCCCGGGGCCAAATGGCCGTCGATAAGTCCACCCGCCAATTGAACCTGACCCTCTTCGACGCCACCAGCATCGAGGCAAACGGCACAAAATTTTTCTTCCATGAAGCGCCCGTCCCGATCGAGTTGGAGTCCCAGCAGAAGGCCGCCTTGCAACCAAAAATCGAGGATATGACCTTCATGCAGCTATGGGAGCAACTTCGTGAACTGGAACACCGCGTGCAATTGCCGGTTTCGCTTAAAAATCTGACCCCGGAGCAATTGACCGAGAGGAAAAAGCAGATCCTGGAACAACGAAAAGACCTGGTCACCCCGATCGTGTTCCAAATTCATCGCCAAGTCGCTTTCTCGTTCGCGTGTTTTGGTTTCACGCTCCTTGGTATACCTCTGGGCATCCGCGTCCACCGTCGCGAAACCAACATTGGAATTGCCGTGGCCCTGATCCTGGTGGCCCTTTATTACAGCTTCGTGCTCGTCGGCCAGGCGCTCCAGCACCGGCCCGAATTCATGCCCTGCTTCATCGTGTGGATGCCGAACTTCCTGTTCCAGGCTATCGGCGCGGTCCTGCTCTGGCGCGCCAATAAAGGCGGGTAGCAACGCGTTTTACGGCTTCGGGCGAGGAAGCACTGACCCGCCGATCCCAACTTTCCCCCTGCCCTTGCCTTGCGCCAGGCACAAAGGCTCGTCCGCTGCCCCGGTTTAAAGAACACCTGTGGAGGAGCGGGGATTTCCATAATAATTACTATTCCACTTCATTATCTACAATATGCAATGCATACGATCTACTTATTGACAGGATCCAAGCGTGAACGTATCTGTACCTCAGGAGACTGCTTCCCGGGCGGCCTTCTCGAAACAACGCATATGAATATAAGGAACTCAGAATCGGAAATACCCTTCGAACACAATTGCGGGCGCTCGCGCGGCTTCACGCTGATCGAGCTCCTGGTCGTTATTGCAATTATTGCGATCCTGGCGGCAATGATCCTGCCGGCGCTGGGAAAGGCGAAACAGAAGACCCAGGGCGTCTACTGCATGAACAACACGCGCCAACTCATGATTGCATGGTCGATGTACGCCCATGATGCCAATGACAAAATCGTGCCCGCATTCCATGGCGCCAACGCGCGCGGCGGAGCTTTTGACCAGAACATCGGGCCCGGCTGGTGCGAAGGTTGGCTTGATTGGACAACGCTCACCGACAATACCAACATCCAGTTCCTGATTAGCGACAAGTATTCACGCCTGGCTCCCTACCTGGCCAAATCCAAGAACCTCTTCAAGTGCCCGGCCGATACCTACCTTTCTTCTCCGCAACGGATGCTCGGCTGGAAGGAGCGAGTGCGCAGCATTTCAGGAAACATTGGTGTCGGTGAGGGCAACGCCGAGGATGGTCCGTGGGATGCCGCCTATCGGCATATAAAAAAGTACTCCCAGTTCAATTACCCCGGACCAGACGGCACCTGGGTGTTTGTGGACGAGCACCCCGACAGCATCAACGACTCGGGGTTTTTCAACCCGCACGCATGGAGTTGGGCAGATTTTCCCTCGACCTATCATAACGGCGCATGCGGTTTCTCCTTTGCCGATGGCCACGCTGAAATCCACAAATGGAAAGGGTCCCTTTCGGGCGGCCGCGCGATGGCGGTCAAATTCACGGATGGCAGCGACATGAACGGAGGGATTGGTCCAAGAGCTGGCGACGTCGACATCCGCTGGATGAATTTCCACGCGGGAAGGAACACAGCAAACACGTTCTAAGGGCGCCCGGCCTTCGGCCTGCAGCCTGGATAACGGGCCCTGACACAGGGTTGACGCACCGATTTACGCCGCCCTTGCAAGCGGCCTAATGATCAAAGTCCGGGATTGTCCCCTTCTACGGTGTTCCGTGGTTCTGAGACTCACGAGCACCGGGAACCTCACTCCTTGGGACCCAGTCAGGGATTTTTCCTAACGACTGACCGGCACGGCCACTGCGGAAGGGGTTTTGTGAGCGGAGGCCGCAAGGGACGGCGCCGGGGCTCCGAGGGCGGCAAAGCCCTTGGCGACGAGTTCGGCTGCGTGGTGGTCGCGGGTTTTGAGGTCCGGGCTGTCCAGCACTACAACGATGACGCGCTGGCCGTGTCGCGCCGCGGTTACGGCAATCGAGAAACCTGCTTGAGCGAAGTATCCCGTCTTGAGGCCGTCACACCCCTCGACGCGGGCCAGCAAGTGGTTATGGGTGCGCATCACGATGGTTTTGCCCGGCACGTTCTGCCTAAAAGCGCGTTCACGCGTCGAGGTATAGTGAAGCGCTTCAGGATGTCTGACCACTTCGCGGCAAAGCATAGCGAAATCTCGCGCGGTGGTGACATCATGTTCCTGCCCCGGACTGGGCGGCAAACCATGAACTGAATGGAAAGACGTGCTGTTCATCCCCAGTTCTTTGGCCTTGTGGTTCATCAGGTCGACAAAAGCATCCGTGGACCCGGCAACCTTCTCGGCCAAGGCAACCGCGGCGTCATTGGCCGACTGAACCATCAGCGCGTAGAGCATATCGTCGACGCTGAATGATTCTTTTTCAGCGAGCCAGACCTGCGACCCTCCCGTTTTTGCGGCTTTGGCACTCACAGGCACCTGGTCGGTCAGCGACAACTGGCCATGCTCGATCCGTTCGAGAATGATGAGCAAGTCCATTAACTTCTGCATGCTGGCCGGGTAACCATGGGTGTCAGCCTGGTCCTGGAAGAGGACTTTGCCCGTCGCGGCGTCGATCGCAATCGCCCCCAAATACGGATCACGAGCCATGGTTCCATGATGCGTTTTACTGGAAGTCGAATGTTCCTGCGAACCACTTTGGGAGCCTGCCAGGGCTGAACAACTGCCAGCCAGCACTATTGTGAGTAACAAGTTAATCCGACGAAGCATTTGATTCATTCTGAACAACGGTGAAGCCAAGCCTGGGACGCACTTGATTGCCGTGCGTTTGGTTTTCCAACATCAACCGTCCCGGTCTGCTTGACATTTCTCAGGTTAAAAACTTCGAGTCGCTTGCATCTTCTTCGAAGTCCCCCAATGCCGTCAAGCCGATCTCCAGTTCAAATAAGAATTTTGTCCCAAAGCGACGAGTGGCGCAGGTGCCGCAGGTCAGGCGCCCCATGTTCGTTCAGTCGCGGTGACACCCGCCCCGAGCGTTGAGCTCATCGCGGCCTTCAAGGAAAAGGCGGGCTTTTTCGTAACTTTTTTTGTGAAGATAATGCAGCAGGTTGGGATCGCTGTCCCGCGGGAGCCTTTCAGTAAGCACATCGACCCGCTCCAACAAAGGCCGGAGATCCGCTTTCGGGCCGCCGGTTCGCAGCGCGCGCACGGCGGTATCCAAATTGACGAGAGCCTGAAGGATTTCCTGCTCGAGTGGAGTCATAGCGATTAAAACAGCCGCGCACCCAGCGATGAAATCAGGGCGTCGAGCTTGGAAAATTTGCCCTGAAGATACCAGGCCGCGACGAATCCCATCAGGCCGGTTATGAAGAACAGCAGCATCGCCGTCATAAAATAGAGGCCGAATGCCTGTGGTGGATCGGGCTGCATCACCTGCGGCACGCCGTGGTAAAGGGCGGCCAGGGCGAGCACAATCCCAATAGCCCAGGTCACGACCGGCGATATGACCGAAAACGCGTCCAGCACCCGCAACAGGAAAAATGGACTTAAGGCATAGGCAACTACCGTGAATGCCTGTTGGTAGGTGTTGCGAGTGTGAAACGTGGCCCCCATCGATTTGAGAAGGCCCGCCCCGACAACTACCAGGGCAAGCGAGGTCACCATTTGGCCAGACTCAAACACCACCGCTTCACCCAGAGTATAGGTTCGGGGTCGGGAAATGGGCCCTTGATGTTTACCCCAGCGCATCAAGCCGTAGCCTTCAATAGCGCAGGTTAGGAGCAGCAACGGCAGCAAAAAGCGGAATAGGATGAGGAGGATCCCTCGCTCCGCGCGAACGATCCGCTCCCAGGCACCATTCGAATTAAAAATCAACAAAACCGATTCAATCATCTCCGATAGTCTGACCGGCAAGGACAGAATTTGACAGACAAATACATCATCAATTCCATTTACTCTCAAAGTCATCCATGATTTACTTGGGTGCGATGCATGCCGAATTCAATCCGTGGGATAAGCTGACGCGCGTCGTAATCTTCCTCCTGTTCATTGCCGGGTTGATGGGCGTCGGTTTCTGGTACTACCCGCTGATACAGAAAAACGAGAATTACCGTAAAGAGATCCTCAAGCTGGAAGCCCATATTCAGAAGGAAGAAGAGGTATCGAGGCAGCTGAAAAGCTCGCTCGAAGCGCTGCGCAGCGATCCCAAGGCGATCGAACGGCTTGCGCGGGAAAACCTGGGCTATGCCAAGCCGGGAGAAATCGTGGTTCGATTTGGACCGCCAGGAACCAACGCCGTGCAACGGTTCTAAGGTCGGGCGTTCGATCTCACGTAGCCGGTTTTTTGTCGAACGACAACTGGCCGTCCTGCGCGTGGACTCGAATGCGATCCCCCGGCTTGAACTCGCCGACGAGTAGTTTGGTCGCCAACGGGTCGAGCAGGAGGTCTTGAATCGCGCGTTTTAGCGGCCTGGCGCCGAACTGCGGATCGTATCCTTCCCGCCCGATGAGTTGCTTGGCGGAGCGGTCCACATCAAGGGAGAGTTGCTGCTGAGCCAATCGTTTTTCAAGGCGCGCAAGCTGGATTTCCACGATGTGCGAAAGCTGTTTCTCGTCGAGGCTATGGAAGATGATGATATCGTCGACGCGATTCAGGAATTCCGGCCGAAAATGGGCGCGCAACTCCGTTCGAACCAGGCGCTCCATCTCGGCGTGATCCTTAGGACCGAGCTTCCCGCTGGTGTAATACTCCTGAATGATCGGAGAGCCTATGTTGCTCGTCATGATCACGATGGAATTCTTGAAATCGACGGTGCGGCCCTGGCCGTCCGTCAGGCGCCCGTCGTCCAGCACTTGAAGCAGCACATTGAAAACATCCGAGTGCGCCTTCTCGATTTCGTCAAAGAGCACAACGCTGTACGGACGCCGCCGCACGGCCTCGCTCAACTGGCCGCCTTCTTCATAGCCCACATAACCGGGTGGCGCTCCGATCAGCCGCGCCACGGTGTGTTTCTCCATGTATTCGCTCATGTCGATTCGCACCATGGCGTTTTCGTCGTCGAACAGAAACTCGGCTAAGGCGCGCGCGGTTTCGGTTTTGCCGACGCCGGTAGGGCCCAGGAATATGAATGACCCAATAGGCCGGTTGGGGTCCTGGAGCCCGCTGCGGGAACGGCGCACGGCGTTCGCGACGGCACGGATCGCTTCATCCTGGCCCACCACTCTGAGGGCCAATCGTTCCTCCATCTTGACCAGCTTTTGCCGTTCTGTTTCAAGCATGCGGGACACCGGTATGCCTGTCCAGGTTGAGACCACCCGGGCGATGTCCTCGTCGGTCACCTCCTCGTGCAACAAGCGGTTTGCGGCAGGCTTTTCCCGCAACGCCCTTTCGGCCGCGGCGAGTTTCTGTTGGAGTTCCGGCAGCCGCCCGTATTGGATTTGCGCGGCAAGGTTCAAGTCGCCCTGGCGCTGTGCCTTTTCAAGTTCGGTTTTGGCCTGCTCAATCTGTCCAGTGACCACGCTCACTGCGTTAATGGCGGCTTTTTCATTTTGCCATTGAGCCTTTAATTGCTGGGACTTTTCCTTTAGATTGGCGAGGTCTTTTTCCAGCTTCTTCAGCCGCTCACGCGAGGCCTCATCCTTTTCCCTGCGCAACGCGTTTTGTTCGATTTCCAGTTGCAAAATCTGGCGTTCGAGCTTGTCGATGTCGGTGGGCATCGAGTCGAGTTCCATTCGCAGACGGGAGGCCGCTTCGTCCACCAGGTCGATTGCCTTGTCGGGGAGGAACCGATCGGTGATATAACGATGCGAGAGGGTCGCGGCCGCCACCAGGGCCGAGTCCAGGATCCGCACTCCATGATGAACTTCGTACCGCTCTTTGAGCCCGCGCAGAATTGCGATCGTAGCTTCGACCGACGGCTCGGTGACGAGCACCGGCTGAAACCGCCGTTCCAGCGCGGGGTCTTTTTCGATGTGCTTGCGGTACTCGTCAAGGGTCGTCGCGCCGATGGCCCGCAGTTCCCCTCGAGCCAGCTGCGGTTTCATGATGTTCGCAGCGTCGGTGGCCCCTTCGGCGGCTCCCGCTCCAACCAACGTGTGCAGTTCGTCGATAAAGAGAATGATTCGGCCTTCGCTGGACACGATCTCCTTCAAAAAGGCTTTCAGGCGATCCTCAAATTCGCCGCGGTATTTCGCCCCGGCAATCATCGCGCTGAGGTCCATGGCCACCAGGCGCTTGTTTTTGAGTCCTTCGGGAACGTCGCCGCTGACAATCCGCCGCGCCAAGCCCTCGGCGATCGCTGTCTTGCCAACCCCAGGTTCCCCAATCAACACGGGATTGTTCTTCGTGCGCCGCGTCAATACCTGCATGACGCGGCGGATCTCCTCGTCGCGTCCCACCACCGGGTCGATTTTCCCTTGCCGCGCCAGCGCGGTCAGATCCCGCCCGTATTTTTCCAAAGATTGGAATTTATCTTCCGGGTTCGGATCGGTGACACGCTGGTTGCCGCGCAAGTCCGCCAATGCCCGCAACACCACGTCGCGCTTCAGACCGTGCGCCTGGAAAATCCGTTTTAAACTCGCGTCGCCCTGGTCAATCAATCCCAGCAGCAAATGTTCCGTGCTAATGTACTCGTCCTTGAGTTTTTCCGCCTCCGTCCGGGCCGCGTCGAGTGTTTTTTTCAGGCTTGAGCTGAGGAACAAATCTGAGCCGCTAATCCCCTGAACCTTATGCCTGCGGGCCAGTTCCGCATCCAGGTCCGGCTTGAGTTTCGAAGGCGGAACCCCAATTTTTTCGAGCAAATCCGGGATTAAACTGTCGGTCTGACTGAGCATCGCCGACAGCAAATGCTCGCCGTCCACTTCCTGGTGGGAGTAACCCTGGGCAATTCGTTGAGCCTCTTGAAGGGCTTCTTGCGATTTTAATGTAAGCCGATCCAGCTGCATAGCGTACTAATAGTTTCAGCTGCTAATTCGTCAAGGGGCGTCTTCAGTGCCGTCGGGCAATCAGGGTTCAGGTGCGTCTTGACCCGGAGCGGTGGGTGCCTACAGTTTACCCATCCACGCCCTCCAGACAGGGTAATCAACACAGTGACAGGCCAATTCACGCCCAGCCCCCTGCTCCGTCTGCAGGACATCAGCAAGGCGTTCGCCGGGGTTCAAGCGCTCCGGGAAGTTTCGTTCGAATTGTTCCCGGGAGAAGTCCACGCGCTGGTGGGTGAAAATGGCGCGGGCAAGTCGACCCTCATTCGGATAACCACAGGTGCGCTGACTCCGGACAGCGGTTCCATTGAAGTGGCCGGGCGGCGTTTCGATTGCCTGCGCCCGGCCGAATCCCGACTGCTGGGGATCAGCTGCGTGTACCAGCAACCAGCCTTGTTTCCGGACCTGACAATTGCGGAGAACTTGGGCCTGCGCCTCGAGCCGTTCTTTTTTGGGATCATCCAGTTGCGGGCGCGGCGGCTCCGCGCCCAGGAGTTGTTGAGACGGATCGGAACCGAAATCGAGCCACAAACCCTCGTTCGGGATCTTTCGATGGCGCAACAACAACTGGTCGAGATTGCCTGCGCGGTCGGTTCAAAGGCCCGCATACTGATCATGGACGAACCGACGGCCTCGCTTACCCGCCATGAACAACAACTGCTTTACCGGCTCGTCGAGGATCTCCGCGGCCAAGGGACAGGGATCATCTACGTTTCGCACCGTCTTGACGAAATCCTCGCGCTTTCAAATCGAATTACGGTGCTTCGCGACGGACGAAACGTCGCCACTTCTAAAACCAGTGAGATGACCGAAGCCTCGCTGGTCCGACTGATGGTCGGCCGGCAGCTTGTCCCCGACCCGGCGCCGCTGGTTGCGGAAACGTTTGATGCTTGCGAGACGCAATCGGGGCCAAAGCAAGGCGTCCAAGCACCGGACAACCCCGCGGTTCTCAGCGTGCAAAACCTGGGCTGCTCGAGTTCAGGGATCTCCGGAATAACCATGGACTTGCGGGCCGGCGAAATTTTCGGACTTGCAGGTCTCGTGGGTGCGGGTCGAACCGAATTGGCGCGGACCCTATTCGGGATCACACCATCAGATGAGGGGCACCTGTGGATGGAAGGAAGGCCGCTTACGATCCGTTCCCCGGAGTCTGCCATCGCGCACAGAATCGCGTATGTGCCGGAGGACCGGACCCGGCATGGAATTATTTTGGAGCTACCAGTGGCTCAGAACATCACGATGGCGATTCATCGCCGGCTTTTCAGAAGCACGTGGCTGCGCACCCGGCCTGAACGTGCTTTGGCTATGGAACAGATTCGGGCGCTTGGGGTGAGGCCGCCGGACCCGGATGCGCCCGCTTATTCGCTTTCCGGAGGTAATCAACAAAAAGTCAGTGTGGCGCGATGGCTGGCCGCCGACCCCAAGGTTCTCATCCTGGATGAACCCACCCAAGGAGTGGACATAGGCGCGAAGAACGAGATTCACAGCCTGGTGCGGAGATTTGCCGGCAATGGCATGGCTGTTTTGCTCATTTCAAGTGATCTGCCGGAACTCCTCACGTTAAGCGACCGAATCGGTGTGATGCGAGCCGGACGGCTGGTGTCAACCCTGCCCGGAAGAACTCCTGCTCACCAGGTCATGGCTTTGGCCTTTAGCCAGGCGTCACCCGATTGATGAGAACATCTCGCCGAGAGGTCTCGCTTTGTGTTGCGCTCGCTGTGCTTCTGCTGGTCCTGGCGATTTGTGCGCCATCGTTTTACCATCTCAACCCGCTGCTGTCCCTGGGGGCGCGCCAGGCTCCGGCGCTGATCGTCACGTGCGGCTTGGCTTTGGTCATCATCTCCCGGCAGATCGATATCTCCGTAGGATCTCAATTTGCCGTTTGCAATGTCACGGCCGGGCTCCTGTTCTCCGCCGGTTGGCCGACATTGTTAGTAATCGTCGCCTCCGTGCTGGCAGGCGCCTTAATCGGCTGCCTCAATGGAGTCCTGGTCGCCGGCCTCAGGTTACCATCCATTGTTGTCACTTTGGCCACGATGGCCGGCCTGCGGGAAGGTTTGCGATGGCAGCGACAAGGCGAATTTGTCGATCTTCCAACCCATACCCAATGGTTCGGCTTTCAGCAGGTCCCCGGCCAATTGCTGATTATCCTTGGTGGTGTGGGCGTTCTCATAACAACGGCGCTCGCGACGAAGTTTTTGCGAGCCGGCCGCCTCGTGTATGCGGCTGGGTCAAACCCAGAGGCCGCCCGTTTGGCGGGTTTGCGACCGCAAGCAGTGATCTTTGCCGTGTTTGTTTTGCTAGGCGCCCTTACAGGTCTTGCTGCCGCGCTGAATGCGGTGCAGTCGCCCCAGGTAGATCCAAAATCCGGAACCGGCCTCGAATTGCAGGTGATTGCGGCAGCGGTCGTCGGCGGTGTTGCGATCTCGGGCGGAAGAGGCACGGTAATCGGCGCTGCTCTTGGCCTGGTGCTGCTGGCCTGCATCAGTCCCGCCCTGACCTACCTTCACACGCAGGCCTATTGGGAACGGGCGATCCAGGGCGTGGTCATCCTCCTGGCGGTAGTCGGTGAAGGGCTGGCGGGTCGTCGCGAAAGCTCATGAATCGATCAAGGATGAACAATGTCGCCAAAACAGCGCTCAGACCTCGAACCTAGGTATGGCGCCTGAGCCGCACCAGAATCCACGGCCCAGCTCGGAACCTGAAATCCACTCGGGCAGGAAGTCGCTCACTGTCTGTCTTTACAGGCATGAAACGGGCCTGGCAGTGATCCTTCTTGTCGAATGGCTCCTGTTCAACATTACCGGTCAGGGCTTCGGGACCTTCGATAACACCTTCGATTTGTTGCGCCATTCGTGCGAGATCGGGTTGCTCGCCCTGGCGATGACACCGGTTATTCTCACGGGCGGGATTGATTTGTCAGTAGGATCGTTGCTTGGGTTATGCGCGATTATTTTAGGCAAACTCTGGCGAGACGGGCATTTGCCAATAGCGGCAGCAGCAGCGCTGACAATCCTCGCGGCCATTTGTGGCGGGGGCTTGAATGCGGTCCTAATCACCCGGCTCAGGTTGCCACCTCTTATCGTGACCTTGGCCACCTTCTCACTTTTCCGGGGTCTGGCAGAGGCGCTGACGCAGGGTGTGGATACGTTTACGGGTTTTCCAGAGACTTTTCTCCGGCTGGGTCAGGATACCTGGTGTAATTTGCCGGCCCAGATCCCGATTTTTATGGTTATGGCGGCTACGGTTTGGATTCTGGTTCACCGCACAACTTTCGGCCGAAGCTGGCGGGCTATTGGATTTTCTCCAGAAGGCGCGCGATTTGCCGGGCTGCCGGTGAACCGGCGCATTGCCGTGACGTATCTCATCAGCGGCGCTGCTGCGGGATTGGCCGCTGTTATCTATACCTCGCGCCTTGGCCAGGCGAAGGCCGACGCCGGCACCGGTTACGAACTGATGGCGATTACCGCTGTGGTGCTGGGCGGGACAAGCATTTTCGGCGGACGCGGCTCGGTCCACGGCACCTTGCTGGGAGTTGGCGCCATCGCAATATTGAGCAACGGCCTGGTCCACGCTCGACAACCGCGCGAAGTTGCCGGCATGCTCACCGGGGTTCTTTTGCTGACGGCCCTCGCATTGCCAATCCTTATGCGCCCGCGCAGTCGTCGAAGCAGGGATTAGCTGGGACCTCCGCAGCTAAGGGTTTGATTGTTCCTTGCCTGGACCGTGGTTTGCCCTACTAATTGCCGCCAATGAAATACCTTGTTTGTCTCCTGGCTATGATTCTGGCCGGGTGCTCAAATTCCACGTCTTCCTACTCAACATCTTCTTCGAGTCAATCGCACAAACTCACAGTCGCCCTGATGCCCAAGAGCAAGGGAAACGGTTATTTCCTTTCGTGCAAAAAGGGCGCCGAGCGTGCTGCCAGGGACCTGGGAATCGACCTGATTTTTGACGGCCCAACAGACCCCGATCCCGCTAAACAAAACGAAATCGTCGAAAACTGGATTACTCTTGGAGTGGACGTGATGGCCGTGGCTTGCGAAAACAAGGAGGGGATTTCCACCGCTCTTCGCAAAGCCCGCGCGAAAGGAATCAAAGTAATCACCTATGACTCCGACGCGGCGCCAGATGCACGTGAATTCTTCGTCAACCAGGCCACGCCGGAGGGTATTGCAAATGCCCTTATGGACGAGGCGGCGCGACTTTGCGGGGAACAGGGTGAATTCGCGATTATCACTGCCAGCCTGACGGCCGCCAACATGAATGAATGGCAAAAGTATATTGAGCTGAGACGCGCTTCGAAATATCCCAATCTGAAAATGGCAGCGTTGCGGCCCTGCGATGACCTAAAAGACCGCGCCCAAGCGGAGGCTACGGCCCTGATCGGCGCCAATCCCAATCTGAAGCTCCTGATGGCCATTTGTTCCCCTGCGGTGCCTGGAGCAGCCGAGGCCGTCAAACAGGCCGGCAAGGCCGGTGCCATTAAGGTGATTGGACTCGGATTGCCCAGCGAGAACCGAGTCTACGTTAAGGAAGGGGTCACAGACACGGTTATCCTTTGGAAAACCGAGGACCTAGGATACCTGACGGTCTATGCCGCCCAAGCAGTGGCGAATGGCAGTCTTAAGCCCGGCGCCAAGTCCATCGATTCAGGTCCACTCGGCTCGTTTGAAATCCAGGGCGACAATATTTTGCTCGGGAAACCGTTCCTGTTTAACAAGGAAAACATCGACCAGTTTAATTTTTAGGAAGGCATTGGAGCGATGACAGGATGGGCCGGAACAGGCAACTCCCCCAGGCGCCAGAGGCGCCCGACAGTCAAATCCAGCAGGATCCAGTGGTTTCATAAAGGATTGACTTGGAAAAGCCTGTGGTTGCGCGTATTGTCCAATGAACAAAGTAGAGACCCTGCCGGGATCTGCGGAGATAAATCAGCTCACGTGATCCTGAGCGGTGTGATTGTTTTTTATGAAAAACCCGAGCTTAGACACCCAATTTCCTCGAGAAGCGGTTCGGCGCGCTTTCACTTTGATCGAACTGCTGGTCGTGATTGCGATTATCGCCATCCTCGCGGCCATGCTCCTGCCGGCGTTGTCACGCGCCAAAGCCAGGGGGCAGCAAACCTCCTGCATCAACAACCTGCGGCAAATCGGAATTGCCAATGTGATGTATCTAAATGATTTCAAAGAATACACCGGTTCACTCTCAACAACCCACGGGTATTACTACGTCTGGGCGCCGCGGCTCTTGGCGTATATGGGAAATAATCGCAAAGCCTTTTTTTGTCCCGCCGCCAATGCTAACAGTGCTTGGGACACCAATGTTAACAAGACCCTCGGGGCAACCGACGAAAACGGCGTATTCCAGATATTTGGCATCAGCGACACCTCCCGGTTTTCGCTGGGTGTGAACGATTGGGGCTTGTCGAATCCAGGCCAGTTCTCGCTCGGCGTTGGCGGCGATATCAACGGCAGTGTCGCAAGCGTGGCGAGAGTGAAGGACTCCACCGTCGTCGCTCCCAGCCAGTTTTTAATTGTCGGCGATGTCCCTGCCGCGCAAACGGGGATTAGCTTTAACGCCAACCTGGACCCAACAGACAATTCTACTTACCACACGCAGCGGCCCTCGAACCGCCATTTTTATCGAACGGACCTTGTTTTTGCCGACGGCCACGTGGAGAGCCCCCGACGCAATGACGTCATCAACTCGCTCCCCGACTGGGTTTGGCGCAACCGCTGGAACAACGACAACAAACCGCACAATGAAATGACCTGGGCGCCTTTGAGTGCGCTTGGAGGCGTGAATTCATTGGACCCGTGACGGACGCCCGAGCCCGCCTTGATGCACTGCGGGCTGGGTAGTTGCCTGACAACTCGGGAGCTTTCGGCTAAGCATCTGTCCAAGAAGGGATGACCTTTTTGCCCATCGTGGCGCGCGAATTGCGCGTTGCCGCACGCCGCAAAGGCACTTTCAAAGCCCGAACCGTAGTCGCTCTTGGAGCGATCGCGGTCGGCCTGCTCCTTTACATCGGCAGCGATGCCCCGGCGGAGATTACCTCAAAACGAATCTTTATCGGGTTGCAGGTCCTTACAATGTTGTTTTGCCTCATGGCCGGCAGAGGCGCAACAGCCGACTGTCTCAGTGAGGAAAAACGCGAAGGCACGCTGGGACTGTTATTCCTGACCGACCTCAAGGGCTACGACATCGTCCTGGGGAAACTGGCGGCAACTTCGCTCAACGGGTTCTATTGTTTGCTCGCCGTTTTCCCAGTCATGGCCGTGCCATTGCTCATGGGCGGAATCACCAACGGAGAATTCTGGCGAGCGGTCCTTGCCCTCGCGAACACATTCGTTTTTTCTTTGTCGGTCGGAATGGTTGCGAGCGCATTCAGCAGGGACGCGCGACGGGCGATGGGGGCCAACCTGCTACTGCTGCTCCTGATCGCCGCCATTCCCGGGGCAGCGGCCTCCGCGGCGGCTTTTTTCCTTCCAACCCATCCCTTCTATTCGGAGCTGATGTTCTCCTGCCCCCCGTACCTGCTCTATCTTTGCGACGATTCCAACTACAAATTTCACCGGCCTGATTTCTGGTGTTCAGTGGGCGTAATTCATTTCATAACGTGGTTGCTGCTGGGCATTGCAAGTTTTGCCGTGCCTCGCATGTGGCAGGAGCGTTCACGCGTTCAAGCCCGTGGCCCGACGCACGTCGAATCTGAAAACCGAGCCGGCTCCCCTGACCGGCGTCACCGGCGGCGGCTTCTTGACATCAATGCGTTCTATTGGCTGGCCGCGCGCTCGAGATTTAAACCGCTCCAGGTCTGGGCTCTCCTGCTTTTTATCGCGGGCTGGTGGCTCTTTGCGATGTTTCAGTTCGGCAGTCTGTGGTTATCGGAAAGCTCAAGCGGGACGAATATTGCCACTGCCATCATGATCAATGTTGGCCTGAAGCTCTGGATAGCCCTGGAGGCGTCCAGGCCACTCGCCGAAAACCGCAAGTCGGGAGGTTTTGAACTGCTCCTGTCAACGCCTCTGACGGTTGGCGACATTCTCCGAGGGCAGTGGTTGGCTCTTAAAAGGCAATTCCTCCTGCCCACTGTTGCGGGCCTCGTGGCCATGGTTATTTTCATGGCAAGCGCGTGGAATCATTCATCCGAAAACCATGACGTGATCCTCATAGGGTGGCTGGGAGCAATCCTGATGTTCATTGTTGACGTCGCGGCCTTGATTTACGTGGGCATTTATTGCGGCCTGGTCGGAAACAATCCCAATCATGCAACAGTGCTTGTCATTTCCAGAATCATCATCGCCCCGGCAGCGGTGTTCGGCGCGTTCGTGATTTTGTCGAATGTCCAAAGGATCGCGTCCGGCGCGCCCGGCCCACCGTTCATCGTCTATGTGTGTTTCTGGTTCCTGCTGGGCTTGGCTACCGATCTGTTTTACGCCATTCCCGCCCGCCGAAAATTGCATACCCAATTTCGCCGTCTCGCCGGCCAGGAACCGAGAAAGCGCGCGTAGCCTTTTCGCGGTGGTTTGGCTCTCACGTGCCGCACCAGGACAATTCAATATTGAAGGAGTGGTTTTCAGTGTGCTCTACTCTGCATTGTGACAGGAGAGAGCCGGGCAAAGTCGAGGGACCGTGCAACGAGGGGGCAATGACCGCATTGCTTGAGTCAGTGGCAGCGATCGGAATTGCGTGCCTCGCCTTTCTTCTGGGGCGCTGGTCTTCGCGATTGCCTAAACCTTATTGGCTCCTGGGATATTTGATCCCGCTGGGGATTCTTTTGCTTTATTGCGTGGCCGTGTTCGAACCCGAAGTTGCGATGGTTCCGCCCTTGTCCTGGATGCTCGTGGGCAGGAGCAAGTTTGTATGTTTCAATTTCATCACCACGATGGTACTGAGCTCACCGCTAAGGCGGTTGGAGCAGAGGCGTCCTCGCGTAGTGATCTGCCTTCTGATCTTGGTGCTGACTTCGATGTCGGTGGTGCCTTTCGCCGCACCTGCCTTCAACCGCTCCTACCTTGCCGCACTAAAGACGCGGGTCGATAGCGAGGGCGTTTGCCGGCAAAGCAACGAGTACACCTGCGGACCCGCCGCAGCCGTGACGGTATTGCGCAAGCTCGGTGTGCCGGCCGAGGAAGGCCAGATTGCCATCTGGTGCCATACCACGGCCCTGACGGGCACGGATCCGGACGAATTGGCGCGGGTTCTGGTGAAACACTACGCGACCAACGGCATCACAGCAGAGTACCGGGGCTTTAGAAACACGCGGGAACTGGGAAGCGCCGGCCCAACGGTCGCCGTCATGAATTTCAACGCCTTGCAGGACCACTGCGTCGCTGTCCTGGACGTCCAGGCGGACCGGGTGATGGTGGGTGACCCTCTCAGCGGGTTGACTTCCCTGTCGCTGAAGGAGTTCGAAGACAAATGGCAATTCTCAGGAGTTGTCATCCATCGGAAGCGATAATCCGGCCGCGCAGCGGCAGGGCCGGCCACCAACGCGCCCGGCTTGACTTCTCTCCGAGGGCGGGGCATTAGTTAGGCCCATGTTCCCTATATACAAAGCTTAATACCCAATGAACTCCAATCTCGTCAAAACCGCCATCCTCTCGCTGACAGCCCTGTTTACCGTGTCCGTTGCCGCCTCCGCCGAAGTCGCGGCCAAGATCAGCGACGTGCACCTATGCTGTAAAGGTTGCGTCAATGGCGTTCAGAAGGCTGTCGACAGTGTGGACGGCGCCAAGGCCTCGATTGATTCGGACGCTGGCACCGTTGAGTTGTCCGGCCCCGACCGGGCGACAGTTCAGAAAGCGGCCGATGCCCTGGTCAAAGCCGGTTATTTCGGCAAAACAGAGGCAGTTAAGCTCGATTCGAGCACGGGCGCAAAAGATCAAAAGGTACAGAGTCTCCGCGTGGAAGGCGTGCATCTCTGTTGCGGCAAGTGCGTTAAGGCCGTGGATAAAGCTGTGAAATCAGTTCCGGGAGCCAAAGAACACAACGCCGTCAAAGGAGCCAAGGCGTTCGACGTGACCGGGGATTTCAGCGACAAAGACCTGTTCACGGCCTTGCAGAAGGAAGGCCTTACCGGCCACGTGGCGAAGTGATTTAACTCCTCAGCGCAAGCCGCATCCGGCCCAGGCGGGAGGGAAGCGGATAGGACAAGTTGTTAAGGCAGCGCGAGCCTGTAGAATTGTTGCCCCGAGTGAGCGGGCATGGCTATTTGGCTGTTCTTGCCCACGGTTACCGGCAGGTTCGTCAAGGTCAACCAGTTTGTGCTGGAGAGTGACGCATTTGCCTGAAGACGATAGGGACTATTCGTGGAGGACCAACTGAACACCAGGTTGTTCGACATGAAATTGAGGCTCAATCGGGGATAGGCAAGCGTCACGGAAACATTGTCGAGCAGGATAGCCGCGGAAGAAGCTATCCCATTGGTGGCGGCAATCCCGTGAAACGACAGAATCGGAGATGTGTTCGTGGCCAGGTATTGAGTGTGGAATTTCTGGTACGGTAGCGCCGATAGAGAATTCGGATAGTAGGCGGTCAACATGAGGTCCTGGGCCAGGTCGATTCCGAAGGAACTCCCGATCACGACCCACATGGCGGCCCCGGTGCCCTGGGTCGGGCCATCGGTGCCCAAATAGTAACTGATGTCGTACAGCGCACCTGCCTTCAAGTTGAGGGTGGTGCCGAGGCAGTCCTGCGAACTGTCGGTTGGATGCCCGCGAAAGTACGCGTAATAATTTCCCTCCTCCGCAACGTCAGGATAAGCGCTCGTTTGCGCAACACCGTAGTTGCTGAAATTGCTTGCCGGACCAACCGCACCCCAGTCGGGAAATTGTCCCTGTCCCGGCGGGCCTTTCTCAAAGCTCCCGTTTGGGACCAGGTTCGTCTCGGCGCGGACTGCAGCTGGAAGCAGAGCAAAAACAACACTGCGACTCAGGGCCCACAATTTACTTTTCTTCATCTTCTTTGCCGCAAAAGCCGGCCTGCCTCGGCACTACAATGGCGTTTCACGCCGCCGCAGGCGCAAGCGAATCGTATTCCTGCGTCAACTCGGCAGGAATACCCGGCCGAAGCTCGCTCAATTTAAGCAGATTTGCTTGAAAAACCCATAAGAAGTTTTCTTGCACTGCGTCCACCGAGCACTCGAAAAAAGGCGAGTGCTTATGTAACCTGGATATCTGTCTTCGTTGGTCAGCCGCAGGATGGTCCAGTGGCCCGCGAAGTTCACGGCGTGCGTTGGGCCGGTCTGGGTTTTAAACGTGAACGTTTTCGAGCAAGGCTCCGCCATTCTGCAAGAAAACAAATCTACGGCCTATAAGAACCGTGTTTGGGTCAAAAAAGGATTTAAAAATGATTCTTATTGCGTTTCGCCCGCCGTTTGCTAAAAGCCAGGAACATCTACGACAATTCGTTGCCACCATCGCCCGATGACCTCTCCGCGGACCGTGTATTCCGTCATTCCAACGCTATGAACTCCAGCCCCCGCCCTCTTTGTGTCCTGACCCGCACGTTGTGCCTGCTTCCCGCTCTTTTAGTGAGCAACGCGGGATTCGGAGCCGCGCTCGATTATCCCGACACCGTGCTTTCCGATCACCCGGTCGCATATTACCGACTGGAAGAGTTGCCAGGGGCCGCCACCGCCGCCGATTCCTCCGGAAGCGGCTTCGACGCGACGTACGTGATGAACAGCGCCGGCACCTACCCTCAACTCGGCCTGCCGGGCATCGACACCAACTCCGTCCTCTTCAACGGGGGCACCAGCGATTTCGGGTCCGTGCAGATACCTTACAATATTCTGTTGTCACCAACCAACAGCGACGGCATTACAGGCGCGCCGTTTTCCGCCGAATGCTGGGTTCAGGCAACAACCGATTCGCCGTCGGACTACACTGCGCCGTTGGCAATGTCCGGGCCTTACACGGCGTCCTACCCGAACGCCTCAGGTTGGAACTTTTATCAAAGCCAAGGTCCGGGAAGTTCATGGGCTTTGTTCATCCGTGGCGGCTCCGTGTACACTTTCACGGGTCCCAAGGTCACCCTGCTTAAGTGGTATCATTTGGCGGTGACTTGGGATGGAACCAACGCCGTTTTTTATGTCAACGGCGCCTCCCAGGGTTCCAGTGCCATCGCCTATAAGGCGGTGGATCCAGCGGTTGGTTATGCCGGGAGCATAGGTTCGGGGCCCCAGACCGGGCACGGCGCCTTTGCAGGAGGCGTCGACGAGGTTGCCTTTTATACCAACGCTCTTGGCGCGGACCGCATCGCCGCCCATTATGAACTCGGCACCAATTCGTTTCGCGCTCCACCGACGCCTCCCAGTTTCGTTTCATTCCCCGCCTCGACGACCAACTATTCCGGCACGATCGTCAAACTAAGCGCTACCGTAGGAGGCACTGCCCCAATTTCGTATCAGTGGAAGAAGAACGGGGTGGCAATCGCCGGCGCGACCAGCAGCGAGTATTCCTTTGTTTGTGCCTATCCGGCGGACAACAACGCCGGCTTTATCCTGAACGCGACCAACAGTGTGGGGGCCACGAACAGCCCGGTCGCCACACTCACGGTGCTTACGAACCTCAATATTATCAACGATCCGTACGGGCCAATCACCCGCAATGTAGGCAGCAAAGCCGCCTTCCGTGTCGTCGCCAATGGCGCTTTACCAATCGCTTACCAATGGTTCAAAGGCACCACTGCATTGAATGGCCAGACAAACGATACCCTGTGGCTGAACAACGTACAGAACTCCGATGCTGCAAACTACCATGCCCACGTCGCCGGACCCTTCGGCGCTGCCGATACCGCGGAAGCGGCTTTAATGATGCAGCCTCGAGCTATCACTGTTCCTCTAACCAATTACGCCCGAATTGTTGCCGTCGACGACCCTGTGGCCTATTTCCGGTTGAATGAAGCGCCTGGAAGCGCCACCGCTGTGGATGCCGTGGGAAGTTTTGATGCAGCTTTTGATAGTTCCCTTGGCGGCATCTCCTTCAACATTACCCCGGGAATACCGCACGAGACCGATCCGGCGGTGGACTTGAGCGACACCAATGAAACGGCCATCGGCAAGGGCGGGGTGGTACGAATTCCGTACGCACTTGAACTGAATCCCTACGGGCCGTGGTCCGTGGAAGCGTGGGTCAGGCCTGACTCCAATGATACGAAAGGTAATTTCAGAACGGTTCTGTCCTCCCTTTACAATTTTAATTTCAGCACGGCGGTGTATGGCTGGGCCATTTATCAGCATCCGAATGGTGGCAATGGCGCCTGGACTTTGGCCCTGTTTAACGGCTCGGGCGGACCGTCATTTTTTGGCAGTGATTTTGGGCATATTCCCCTGATTCCCATGGCGTGGTATCACCTGGTGCTTACGGACAATGGATCAACGATCCAGCTCTACGTCAATGGCGTGGCGGGCAGCGCCAACGCGCCCGCTACTGGCTTCCTGCCGAACGGGATCAATGGCGATCCCGCGTTGTCCGCCTCGCCGGCGGTTTTAGGCCAACGCAGTGACGGCGCTTACAACGGGTTCTCCGGTGGCGTCGACGAAGTTGCTTTCTACAACTATGCGCTGAGCTCGTCGCAAATCGCCACACACTTTGCGAATGCTCCGCGTCTTAGCGTGGGGCAAAACGGGGCGGGCGTGTCGCACAACAGCATTGTGCTGACCTGGTCAGTCGGAACACTGGAGAGCGCAACGGGGGCCACAGGTCCATACCTGCCGGTGACAAACGCGGCATCCCCTTATACGAATAACGTGGGTAACGGCGCAAAATTCTTCCGGCTAAAACTCCCTTAATAGCCACTCCTCAACCAGCGATAGATTCGACCGGACCGGGAATGGTTGTGCTGGATCCGGTTCGGCCAGGAGGGAGTTTCTGCCGGCTAGAAAGCAGGAGTTCCATTGGCAAAAAGGGACCAAATCTCATTGGAATAGGCTTTCCAGACCTCATTGGACCCTTCTTGGATTTTTGGACTCGCGAAAATAAGGGGCTCGCTATACAAAACCCGCAGGTGCTGGTGTCTATCGGGTAGATAACAGGCTCTGATGGATGAAAACCAAACAAGCTGGTGCGAGTTGCTTTACAAGGCAAAGTCTGCGCAATTGATTTTGTACGGCCGGGCGCTTGGGTTAAGCCATGGTGAAGCGGAGGATGTTCTCCAGGAAACCTTCATCGCGCTGCTAAAACTCGAGCAACGCCCGGCTCAACCCGAGCACTATTGCGTCCGCACATTCCGGAACCGTGCTCTGAATTACCGCCGGAGCCTGTGGCGAAGGCTGAGCCGGGAATGGGAATCACTGCGATGGTTCGAGCGCACGCCGGGTGAAACATCGACCGAGCGGCAGGCCATGAAAGCCCTCGCTGCCCTTCCCTGCGAGCAGCGTGAAGTGATTGTTCTGAAGATTTGGCACGAGTATACCTTTGAAGAAATCGGGACTTTGCTTGCGGTTTCACCGAATACGGCGGCGGGCCGATACCGGTATGGACTTCAAAAACTGAGAGCCTCCCTGAAAGGAGAAACATATGAACAAACAGAACGAATTGAACGAACTGGAAATGCAATTGCGTTCCTGGGCGCCACGCCGCCCTTCGGGGAGACTTAAGCGCCGGCTCTTCGGGCGGCCCCAAGAGCAAGAGACCTCACCGGGCTCCTTCCGATGGAGTTGGCTGCCGCCGGCCACCGCTGCAATGCTGCTGCTTTGCGTTCTTTTCAACCAACACAGCAGCCAGGCGCTTTCGCCCGCGGGGTCAAACTCGATCATCGCCGTGGCCCTCAGCAATCAGAGCGTCGCGCCCTGGCTGGAAGGAAGCTTTTGCCGAGTCCACAATACTCTCCCGTGCAGCACCTTTGAATGGACCAATCGTGACCGTTCCAGCTCCGGCATCCGATCGGGCGCCTATCCGAACGTAACCAACTGATGAATGAGCAGCAGGGGGTTAATAGAAAAGCGGAAGGCGGAATGCAGGAAAGCGGAAAGCTGGCGGAGCAAACGCCTTTAAGCGGACCGCAGACCAGCTCACAGCCGGCAACGGGAGTTGCAGTTGAAAAGAACGCGGGGTTCTTACGCACCGCGCCGGGGCCCGGAACGAAAAACTATGGGGATTCATTCTTTCAGCGCGTCGATTGGCTCGCTCTGCTGCTGACCTTTCTTTGCGTGTGGGTGGGTTATTACCTGACTCTCGCGCCGGAGGTGACCCTCGAAGATTCGGGCGAGTTGGCTACCGGTTCGTTTTACGCCGGAATCCCGCACCCGCCGGGGTACCCCGTGTGGACGCTCTACACGTGGCTCTGGACCATGTTGGTCCCGGTAAAAAATGTGGCGTGGCGTGTTGCTCTGGGCGAAGCCACCAGCGGCGCGCTTGCGGCAGGCCTGCTGGCAATGCTGGTGTGCCGGGGCAGCGCGCTGTTGATCGACGGACTTCAAGGACTCAAGGGCCCGGCTGCCGATTCAAAACGGGCAATTTGCCTCGTTGCCGCGTTCGTATCGGGACTACTCCTGGGCTTCAATGGTTTCATGTGGAGCCAATCGGTGATTGTCGAGGTCTACTCGTTCAGCGTGGCATCCTTGATGGTGGTGCTGCTGTGTCTGCTCCGCTGGAGTTTCAGGCCACGGCGATGGCGGTACCTATTCCTGGCGCTCTTTTTTCATGGGATTTGTTTTACCAACCACCAGACCCTCGTCGTTGCGGCCATGGGCATCGAGGTCGTTATTGCCGCCGTCAGCTATCGAATGGGACGCTACCTTTTCCTGGGCAACTCGATCCTCTACATCGGCGGTCTCATTCTGAAGCAACAACACGTCCTGACCGCCTGGGACGAGAATCCGGCGACTTTCGTCATTTTCAACGTGGTCGGGATTGCGTCGATCGGTTGTTACATTTGGTTCACTTTTCTTTCCAACGAAACACCCATCGAGTTCTGCCTCGACGCCGCGCTTGCAGGGTTTTTCCTCTCATTGACCGGCATTGTTGCGTTCGGTCCGGGATTCAGCGTCGTTTCGCTCGCGGCGCTCGCAGCCATGGTTTTTTGTGCTTTCAAAGCGCGCCGCCTCGGATGGGAATGGCTGATCGTGATCGGATGCGGCTGCTGCTGGATCCTGGGAGCCGCGTTCTACTTCTACATGCCGCTGGCGGGAATGACCAACCCCCCAATGGAATGGGGCTACCCACGCACCGTCGACGGGTTCATTCACGCTTTCACCCGCGGGCAGTACGAAAAAACTCATCCGACGGATATCCTGCACGATCCGCTGCGGTTTATCACTCAACTGTCGATGCTCGGAGACGGCATTATCGAGGAATTCAACTGGGTGTACGCGTTCCTGGCCCTGGTGCCGTTCGCGTTTTTTTTCAGATTGCCCAGGCGCGACCGCGCGTGGCTCATCGGGATTTCGGCAATTTACCTCTGCCTGGGTGTTCTACTGTTGATTCTGCTGAACCCGCCACCCGACCGCGCGGCACAGCAGTTGGTCCGGGTTTTCTTCACCGCCTCACACACCATCATCGCGCTGCTTGTAGGCTACTCGATAGCGCTGATTTGCGCCTCCATGGCAGCGCACTACGCGTCGTTCCGGTTCTGGGGCATAGCCGGCGGAGCCGTCGCTGTCGGCCTGGCCATCTTTTCATTTGCCGATTTGACGAGCCGCACTTTTTTTGGTGAAGGGGCAAAGGTAGGTCCCGGTCAGCTGATTACCTTTGCGGCCACGACCTTCGTCGACGGCTCACAATACGGCTTACCCGTATTTGCGGGCTTGATCCTCATCGGGATAACAGCCGCGTTTGTTGTCGCAATCTGGCGTTCGAAGCAAAGTCCTCCATTGAAATTGGCACTTGCTCTCGTGGCCCTCATGCCTGCCCACCCTATCCTCACGCACTGGGCCGACAACGAGCAGCGCAACCATTGGTTTGGCTATTACTACGGCCATGACATGTTCAAACCGCCGTTCGACCGCAAAGATCAAAATCCACTTTATCCCGAAATGCCGCCAAACGCCGTGCTTTTCGGAGGGACTGATCCCGGACGGTTTTGCCCAACCTACATGATTTTTTGCGACAGTTTTATTGCTCACTCATGCCAACCGGCGCAGGACAGACAGTTCGATCGACGGGACGCTTATCTCATCACTCAAAACGCCCTGGCCGATGGAACGTACCTGGAATATATCCGTGCCCAATACAATCGCAGCGCGCAGGTCGACCCGCCGTTCTTTCAGGAACTTTTCCGATCCGAAAAGGAACGCTCGGAAAATACGAGCACAAATGCGCTGGCGCGCGCGGTCATGCCTTTGGATACGTTGTTTGAATCGCTTGGCGCACGGGTTGAGAAGAGGAGGCGCACCTTCACCTCTTGGTTTAAGCCCGAAGACTTCGTAGACATTCAAGGTTTTTTACGGAAACTGCGTCCGCGGGACGGCCAGGATGCCCTTTCCAAGTACCTTTACGACCGGCTTCGTCCGGAAACACAGGCGAGGATTGGGACGCAACCCGTCGATCACTCGTTCAAAGAGCGGCTCGCCGCCGATTTGAATCGAGTCATCGATTGGCCCGCTGTCAAACCCGGCCAGGAACCGCTCTATGACGCCGCCCGCTTTCAACCAGTTCAGCTTTCGGAGTACCTTCGCGATTTCCTGGCCCAAAACCCACAGCAAAGCACGCGGGTGCGTTTGAACCGTTTGCTTTTGGAAGCGGCCTACCCTGGAGAACTGGCCAGAAGCCCCGGTGGGGTGTACCCCGATCGCGAAATTTACATCCCGAGCAATGATGATTTCGGCCGCTCGTACAACGAGTACGCGCGGGATGTGCAGCGACGGCTCCAACTCAACCAGCTTAAGCCAGGTGAAGACATCAAACGGCACGGCGATCGCGTCCAGATTTCGGGCTCGGCCGCGGTCATGGGTATCAATGCGATCCTCGCCAAAATCATTTTCGAGAATAACCCAAAAAACGATTTCTTTGTTGAAGAGAGCTTCCCGCTGGATTGGATGTACCCGTACCTCTCCCCGTATGGGATTATCATGCGGATCAACCGGCAGGTACAGCCCGAATTGACCGAAGAAACGGTCGCGACGGATCACGAGTTTTGGACCCGGTATTCGGCACGGCTCACTGGAAACTGGATTAACTACGATACACCGGTTCAACAGATCACCAGCTGGGCCGAGCGGACTTATTTGCGGCGCAATTTCAAAGGATTCACCGGCGACCGCAGATTCATTCGTGACGACCAGGCGCAGAAGTCGTTTTCCAAACTGCGTGGGGCGATCGCGGGCCTGTACAGCTGGCGCATCGCCACTTCCAGCCCGGGCAGTCCGCAACGAGCGCGCATGCTCCGCGAAGCCGACTTCGCGTACCGCCAGGCATTTGCTTTTTGCCCTTACAACTCCGAGGTCTTGTTCCGTTACGTGACCTTGTTGCTCAGCCCGGAGATCAATCGTTACGACGACGCGCTGGAACTGGCCAAAACGAGCCAGAAACTGGACCCATTCAACACTTCAATCTCCGACCTCGTGACGCGCATCCAGCAATGGAAAGTCCAGCGAGGTTCCCTCAACCCGACTACCATGGAGCAACAGCTTGAGCAAAACCCGGGTGATTTCCAACTGGCCCTAAACCTGGCATCCGAATATTTCCAGCTGGGCCAAACCAACGCCGCATTGCAGGCCATGGACAAAGTCTTAAACGGGAGCAATGTCCCCCCGGAGCTTCTGCGGGCGCTGGTGCCGGTCTACTCGGCGCTTTCGAATCGGCCAAAACTGGAACGAACGGTGGAGCTGCTGGCTCATCAGTTCAGCGGTTCCCCTTCAAATCTTCCGGCCGGTCTCGGATTAGCGGAAGGCTACAGAGCTTTGCAGCAGACACAGCAAACGGTTGCGGTCCTGGACCAAATGCTCGCAGCTCCGGCCACCGATCCGAACGCACTGCTGCAAATGGCTCAAGTCTTTGTCAGCATTGGCGATTATCAACGCCTTGAGAATGCGCTTCAGCAGCTCACGCAGGTGGTTCCGGCTTCGCCTGAAGCCTGGTACGATCTGGCCGCGCTGCGCTGTATCCTTGGCAAAACAGACCTAGGACTCCAGGCTCTTGAACGCGCTCTGAGCTTGAGCACCGAGCGTCGCCGGCATGATCCCAAAGCGCATGACCTATTTCTGGAACTTCAACGCGACCCCCGCTTTGACCGCGTGCGCAACCTGGCTGAGTTCAAGAGAATGGCCGAACCCAAGTGACTCGCGCACTCGGCGAAGTGCCATCCTGCTACTCAACAATCCTCACTGATCTGCAATCCGCGTTGCTCACGGGCGTCCAGCGTTGCCCTCAGCCGCACCCTGGCGCGATGCGCGTTTGATCTCTCGAAGCTGTTCAGCGGCCGGCGAACCGGAGTAGTGCGGGTCCAATGGGAAGCAGCCGCTGGTCAGCCCGTTGCGAGGAGCAGTCGTGCAATCACTGAAAGTGCGGCACAGCAATTTCGAATTCACCCGCCCTCGCGTCATTGTGTCCGAGAAGATCTCGGGATAAGACAAGGCCATGCGTCCAATTCCGACCATGTCCGTCCAACCCTCTCGCACTACTGCCTGAGCCACATTTGGAAAAAACTCCTGTAGGTAACTATAACCCGAGCCAATCAGCACCAGAGTTGGATTGGATCGGCTCCGAAGGTAACGTACCGCGTTGACATGGCGAGCCACGCCCACAAGCGGGTCCTCCGGCGGCAGATACCCGTCGGAAGGCGGGAATGCAGCCGGACGTTGGATGTGGGGATTGTAATATGGCGATCCCGCGCTCAAGTTTACCATCTTGATGCCGAGTCCCAGGCAGAGTTCCAGGAATTGGATCGGTTCGGAGAGCTCGGGCTGGACAGGATCTGCCGCATTCACGCCGAAGCCGAACTGGTACGGGAGACAACGTGAGTAATCCTCGGGCACGCCAGGTCCAGGCTGGCCAGGCTTGCTCAGCCCCGGGTCGGGTCGGAACGGAACAAAGTCAAATGCGCTCAAGCGCACCCCGAGCTCGATAGGATTGCCGTCTGCACGGATGCCATCGACGATTTCACGCAGAATTCGCGTCCGATTTTCGAATGATCCCCCAAATTTGCCGGGCCGGTGAAAAGCGCTCAAAAACTCGTGGAGCAGATACCCGTGGCAATGTTTGATATCGATGAAGTCAGCGCCGGCTTTCCACGCGACGCGTGCGGCGCAAACAAAATCTTCGACAAGCCGTTCCACCTCGGCATCCGTGAGCACCTGGTCATTACTGGTCACACCGGTGCGCAAGTCCAGGATGGGATGCCGGTAAGCCACCCGTGGCTCCAGTCGCGAATGCGAGTGAGGCCGGCAAAACCGTCCTGAATGCGTCAGTTGAAAACCCACGACAAGGTCCTCGGCCGAACCGAACCGATCGCGATGCCCTTTCTCGAGGGCGAGCCGCAACCCGGCCAAACCTGACAGGTTGTTTTCGGTCATGACCAACTGGTGGGGGTTGGCCCTCGCATCGAGCCTAACAGCCATGGCTTCACAGCCCCAAATCAGCTTGGCCCCGCTTTGTCCAAAACGCTGCCAGCGCCGCGAGACATCTTCAGTGACTCCGCCCTCCGCAGTTGCATCCCAACCTTCCATCGGCTGCACGACGCATCGATTGCCAATTACTTTCCCATTGATGCGAACCTTGTCCATTGGAAGCGTCAAGGGCGACGAAGCGCCGGTCTGGATCTCGTCGTCGCACGGCAACTCAATAGCCAAAGCCCTCACATGATTTCGAAACGCTTCCGGTGTTTTCAGGGAAGCAACTCGAACAATGTGATTCGGAGTCAGCATTGAGCCGCCACACTAGGTGGAGGAAGTCTTTTTACAAGGGCAAAGGGTTGACACACAGAACCCTTCCTGTAGGATCAGATGTCGTTGTTTCCGCGGCCGGTCGGTGTGAGCGATCAGTCCCCGTCAAGTTTGTGACTAAACGAGTCGTTTTCTACATGCAGTGGTTATTTCTGAGTCCTGTTCTGGCGGACGTTGAGTTGCCAGGCCTGAATTCCAATCCAGCCCCTGCCGTGGCGACCCGTATCTCGCCCGTCTTCGTCGCCCTTGCGGCTTTCGCGTTGTTGGTGGTGGGGTACTTGGTTTGGGATTTCTGGCACCAAAAACGCACCGAAAGGAAGCAACGCCAGCGCATCGAGCAATTCCGGCGCAATAAATTCAAAGGCGAGTCGGAGCTTGGTCAGACCAACCGAGGAAGCTGAATCAGCGAATCGGGGGAGGAAGGAGCGGAGCATTTGGCACCGGCGCGAGAATTGGACGCCAGGTTTCGCGCGCGGCTCGGGACGCTTCGGATCGGAAATTCTTGAATAACTGGTTCCTCGACCAAAAAATAAACGCCGCATCTTTGGCCAGGGTCAATATAGCGGCGATGCCCGGCACCATAAGTGAGAACAACATAGCCGACGCATTGGGACCGCCCGCGTTCACCAGGATCCCCTGGAAGATCAACAGGCCCGCGACAAGGGTGGAAAGGAAAGTGACCCCCAGCCAGGGCAATACCTGCGCGAAGAGAATTGTCCTGAGGGTCGCAAGTGCCGGGTTCCTCGAAGTCAATCCCATCCACATACCAAACCAGGCGAGCGCCGCCAGGTTCGCAAGCGTGACCACGCAACCCGAGCCGGCAATCAAGAGCTGAAAAACCAAAGACGGAATTAATCCTGACATGGCGTTGGGAATACGTCCCGCGGCTTCGCGACCCACCAAGGCCCCGGCAAATTGGACCAGAACAAAGGCGACGCATGGCGCGCCAAACAAGCGCACCATCGCGCGCCATTGCCCAAGCACAATATCTTGCCCACTTAGCGGCGTCACCAGAAGTAACTCGATTGTGCCGCTGCGCCGCGCGTCGCTGAAAAAACGGCATGCCTGGGAACTGGTCCAAATATAAAGGATTAGGGTCACCACCCAGCTAACCTGGTTCCAAATCACCAACCCAACCGACTGCAGCAAAACGTTCAGGGCGAGGAACGCGGTTAACACAAGCCCGGCCAGGATCCAGCCTCCCGCGGATAGCCACCGTTCCCGTAGCACCAGCCACAGCACCGGCTGCACGCTTTCTATCCGCCTCCGGCGGAATCCTGCAGGCCGCCGACCGAAGCGTACACCCGGGAGAAAAAACCTGCCCCACCCTGAAAGCTCACCACGTCGCTCTTGCCAACTCCGCGGAACCCGCCAACACGCTAAGGCGAGGGCCGCCCAGCCTTCCAGTTGGTTCACAGCGAGGCCACCCCAGAATCCGGTATGCCCCCAAGCACTCGCAGCCCAAAAAACATAAACCGGACTTGAAAGGCTAAACAGAGGGTTTGCCCCACGACCCGTGGCGGCGCGCATTATCGAATCGGCAAACGGCCCGGCCGCGCAACAGAATAACAGGACCAAAAGTGTCCCCATCATGGCACGCTGCGAATCCCGGCTAAAGGAGGAGACCAGCAAACCGGCTGAAAGTGAGAAAAACAACACGTTCAGGAGCGCCAAAGCCCCTTTCCAAAACTGCCCTGGTGTCACTCCTCCCATTAACAAGGACGTCGCCAGGATCGGGAAAATGGCGAGCAACGGGAAAAACGCGCGCAGCGAACTCGCCATCAGTTTGCCCCCAACCACGTCGTAGCCGCGCAAATCAGTTAGAAACAAAAATCCGAGTGTTCCTTCCCGCTTTTCTTCGCTGATGCAGTCGGCCGTCAAAAATATTCCGGTCATCAGGCCCGCCGCCAGCGAGAGCCAGGTCAGCGTTCCAAACAACCCTCTCCCGAAACTGGACGAGTTGGCGCCGATGGCAGCGTTCATCATCAAAAAGCCGGCTCCAATCGCAAGAGCCCCAATAGCCGCAACGACGCGCAACCATGTTGTCCGCCGTTTGCGCGCGGCAACCCGCAGTTCACGCCCGGCGACTGGCAGGAATGGCATGTCGCCAGACTGGCAAGTCGAGCCGGCTTTTGCAACTGCGCCACGGGCAAGCCCGCGACCGCAACACAGCTCACAAGAGCAGCTAAACAATTCCTTTACAAAAACTTCGCGCTGGACAAAATTAACGCATGCTCGCCACCGCCAAAAAACCGGGCTGCAGCGCATTTACGCTGATCGAATTGTTGGTGGTGATCGCCATCATTGCCATCCTCGCGGCGATGCTTCTGCCGGCGCTGTCCCGGGCAAAAGCTGCCGGCCAGTCCGCGGCGTGCAAAAGCAATCTTCGGCAACTCAGTATCGGCCTTGGGCTGTATACTTCGGACTCGCAAAAGTTTCCGTTGTGGCTGAATGGAACCTGGTATTGGGACGACAAGCTGCTGCCCTTGGTATCAAATAATCGCGGAGTATTTCTTTGTCCGGCCAACAAACAAGCCCCCGGATGGACGAACAACGTGGCCGGGCCCAATCCAAGTTACGGTTACAACATGGCCGGCACGGGACGTTACCGGTTCACTTCTCCCAGCCTGGGTCTGGACGGCAGCCCGAACGCGAGCCAGGCAGCGTACTTTGGCGAAAGCCAGGTCAAGGTTCCGGCCGATATGATCGCTTTGGCGGATTACAAGCGCGTCCAAAGCAACAACGGCGACAACGACGCCGACGATCTTTACCCCGTCAACCTCCTGGCAGGATTGCCTCCAGCCCGGCATAACCTCGGCCACAACGTGGCTTTTTGTGATGGGCATATCGAATACGGCAAACAAACCGCCTGGTTGGAGAAAAGCGATCGCGCGCGCTCACGGTGGAACAACGATCATCAGCCTCACCGCGAAACATGGGGAAATAACCCTTGATACAAGACGCCCGCACAACCCAGTGGCTTCCTGGGGCATGTTGAACCAGCCGGGCCCGTTCCTTTGCATCGGATTATGAAAAGGAGAATCCTGTTCGCGCTTGGCGCGATTTTTCTTTGGAGCGCCGTCCAGACCAAGGCGGCGCAATTCAAGATCGGCGCTCAAACCTTTACCCTTCCAGATGGATTCGAGATCGAACAGGTTGCCGGCCCGCCTCTAGTGGAGCGGCCGATATCAGGTTCTTTTGATGAAAACGGCGGGCTGTATGTTACTGACTCATCCGGCTCGAACGACAAAGTGGAGAAACAAGTTGTCGACAAGCCGCATCGGGTGCGCCGCCTGGAACCGGCAGATGCCCAAGGCCGGTTTAATCAAGGCCGGATTTTTGCCGATCGCCTCATGTTTCCCGAAGGCTGCCTCTGGTTTGATGGTTCTCTCTACGTTTCAGCCCCGCCCAGCATCTGGAAATTGACAGACAGCGACGCCGACGGTTTGGCCGATCAACGCTCTGAATGGCACCAGGGCAAAACCCTGACCGGTTGCGCGAACGATCTGCACGGGCCCTATTTGGGCCTGGACGGCTGGATCTACTGGTGCAAGGGCGCTTTTGCGCTGCAACGCTATGAACTGGAGGGCCACAAACCCTTTGCGACCCGATCATCGCATATCTTCAGGGCGCCCGCGGACTATTCACACTTGGAACCCGTTTTGACCTGCGGAATGGACAACCCGGTGGGAGTGGTTTTCACGCTTGAGGGAGAACCGTTCATGTGCGGCACGTTCCTGATGCATCCTGAGGCAGGAAAGCGCGACGGTGTGGTTCATGCCGTTTACGGAGGGGTATACGGAAAATCCAATGACGTGCTTGCGGATCGGCAAAAAACCGGAGACCTGCTGCCCATCATGACTCACCTGGGGGCGGCCGCGCCTTGCAGCCTGATCCGCTACGAATCCGACAGTTTCGGACCCGAGTATAACAACAGTTTGTTCGTCTGTTGTTTTAACCTGCACAAGATAACGCGGCACGTGCTTCAGCCGGACGGTGCAAGTTTCAAAACCCGGGACAGCGATTTCCTGGTTTCGGATAATCCCGACTTTCATCCGACCGACGTGATTGAAGACGCCGACGGCAGCTTGATCGTGATCGACACAGGCGGATGGTACAAGCTGTGTTGCCCCACTTCTCAGTTGTCCAAACCGGACGTGCTCGGGGCGATTTACCGAATCCGCAAAACGGGCGCGCCTCGTGTTTCGGACCCGCGCGGCTTGGGAATCGACTGGGCCAACTTAACTCCCGCTGCCGCGACCCAACTGCTGGCCGACGCCAGGCCCGCGGTGCGCAAGCGCGCTTTGCAAGTGCTGTCAAAGGCAGGGGAGCCAGCTGTGCCGGCGTTGGCGGCTGCCCTCAAAACAGCCTCAAGTCCGCAGACGCGGGCCTATGTGGTTTGGGGCCTGACTCGAATTGCCGGGGAAAAGGCCCGCGCAGCGGCCAGGCTGGCACTGGATGACAATTCGGACACGGTGCGCCATGCCGCCATCCACTCGGCCGCACTTTGGCGCGACCACGATGCGCTTCAACCGCTCCTTTCCCTGTTGCGCGCGGGCAATCCACAAATCCAAAGAGCCGCGGCCGAGGCGTTGGGTAGAATCGGTGACCCGGCATCGGTTCCTGCGCTCCTCGCTGCGGCAGCCACCCCGAGCGACCGGTTCCTCGAACATTCACTGACGTTCGCTCTCATTGAGATAAATGCGCCGGATCAAACATCGGAAGGCCTCTCGGCTCAAAGCCCAACCGAAGCTCGGACTGCGCTCATCGCCTTGGATCAGATGGACAACGGGCATCTCAAGGCGGAAATGGTTGCGCCATGGTTAAGGTCTCCGGAGCCGGTGCTGCGCCAAACGGCTGTCTGGGTTGCAAGCCATCACTCCGGTTGGGGCGCCGAACTCGCTGGTTTTTTCAAAGAACGCCTCCAAAAAGCATCTTTCACCCAGGCAGAGGCGGACGAACTGAAAGAGCAATTGGCCGAGTTCTCCCAGGCCGAACCGATCCAGGAGATCATATCTGCTCGGCTGGCGGAGCAGGACACGCCGCCTGGCACTCGAACATTGCTGCTCGAAGCGATGGCCCTGAGCTCGCTCAAGTCGGCGCCAACCTCCTGGATTGAATGCGTCGTCGCTTGCGTCGCTCGGCCCGATGCAGAAGTCCAGAGTGCGGCAATTGCCGCCGCCCGAATGCTGGGTGAACTCAAACCCAAATCGACCCAACTCGGAACCGCATTGCTGCAAGTCGCGCGTGATTCAAGTGAACCCGCCGATATTCGCCTCGGCGCGCTCCGGGCTTTGTCCGATCCCGTTTCGCCGGATTCTCCAACCTTGGATCTGCTGCTGAGCAGCCTGGCTCAAACAAACCCGGTGCCTACGCGATCCACAGCGACAGCCGTTCTCGCCAAAGCCCGCCTTTCCGACGATCAACTTGTCACCGTCGCCGGCCAATTCAAAAATATCGGCCCGCTTGAGGCCACCAGGCTCCTGGATTGTTTCGAACACGCAACTAACCAAGTCGTGGGCGCGGCGCTGGTCCAATCCCTCCAGAACGCGAAATGCCTGACGAGTCTTCGGCCCGAAACGTTGCAGAAGCTTCTTGCCCAGTTCCCCCCCGGAGTTCAGGAAAGCGGCAAACCGTTGCTGGCCTCTTTGCAAGGCGATTCAGCCCAGCAAAGCGAGCATCTCGAACAGCTCCTCTCCTCGTTAGGAAAGGGTGACATCCGGCGCGGACAGGCCGTGTTCAACAGCCAGAAAGCCGCATGCGCCTCCTGCCACGCCATGGGTTACCTGGGTGGCCACGTCGGGCCGGACCTCACCACAATTGGCCAGGTCCGAACCGAACGCGATTTGCTGGAATCCATCGTTTACCCAAGTGCCAGTTTCGTGCGCAGTTTCGAACCTTACATCGTCCGAACCAGGTCCGACGACCAGTACAGCGGTGTCTTGCGCAAAGACGCCCCCGATGAAATCGTACTGGCGACCGGGCCTTCCACCGAGGTGCGGATTGCGCGTTCGGAGATTGTAGACTTGCGCCCTGGGACCGTCTCGGTAATGCCTGCGGGACTGGAACAACAATTGACGAGGCAGGAACTTGCCGACCTGGTGGCCTTTCTCAAGGCCACCAAATGGGGAGCTCAATAAGGCTCATCTGCCTGGCGCATCGCGTTGTTCGAGGCGCTTGGGCGCATCATCTGACCACCGGCCTTAGCACGAGGCTCTTGTATTGTATGCCGGTGTGGTCGCCTTGCAGGTAAATGGGACCAGGCTTCAGCACGTCTGACCACAAGGCCCCGCCGGTGCAGCCTAAAACGGGTTGATTATCGATGATCTTCTTGCCGTTCAAAATCACCGTCGCATGACGCTCAACAAACGTGATATCCAGGGTCTGCCATTCGCCGGGTGGTTTTTCCGCGCTCATCGTCGGCTTGATACGGCTGTAGATCGCGCCCATGTTGTGAGGGTCCAGAGGCTTTCCATACGTATCGGCCACTTGCACCTCATAAATACCCCGTAGATAAACTCCGCTGTTTTCTCCTTTGCTCACCCGAACCTCGACTTTCAGATTAAAATCCTCGAATTCCTTGTCGGTTCGCAAATTGCCGTAATTCTTGTGTTTGCCCTCCTCCTGGACGGGATTGTTGACCAGCAAGCCGTTTTCGACGCTCCAACCGTTGACGGCGTTGGGATCGGTCAGACGCCAACCCGTCAGGTCTTTGCCGTTGAACAATTTTTCAGCTCGCCCAAACTTCACATGCGCGAGCTCCGGGGCGGGTGGAATCGGAGGCTGCCGATGCCCGCCAAACTCAGCCACGTCTTCGCCCTGGCCGTTGTCGCGGGGCTTGACGCTGGTCAGCTTGATGTCGTCCCCCTGCACCGTTCCGGTGATTTTCTCAGTCAGGGTCACCTTCGTCTTCTTGCCTTCAGCATTCTTGCGTTGGACGATGTGCTCGCGCGTGACTAAAAGTTTTCCATCCTCGACTTTGACAGAGGCCACGGGCTCGACGCTCCCCCACCCCCACAGCATCGAGGCCTCCAAATGCCCGTCTTTTTCGTGAACTCCAAGCCAGCCTGCGGCGCCTCCTGGAATCGTCAGAGCCCATTCGCCGAGAAATGGATTGTCCGCAGCAAACCCGGGGCAGGCAGCCAGCAAAATTGAGATCGGCAAAACAGTCCGAAAGAAGGTTTTCATTCTCATGTGGCCCTTATGCAAGGCCGCACCTCACAACGCAAGCAGATTTACCGGGCGAGACCAGCTAAGCAGCCGGTTCGAAGTGGAAAATTTGCGCCCCGTGCGCGGGTAAATCCAAATACAGCCCCCGCGTGAGGAGGTCATCGGTCGCGCGCTTGAAACTCTGCGGCCCGAGCAGGTCTTTCATGCTCCACAACGAAGTCTTTGCCGGTGGCTTAACCGGCGCGTAACATTGGGCCGGGTGCGGCGCGAGATTGACGACCACAATGTCGAATGTTTTGGTCGGCGCTGTCCACTGGACCAGGACAAAATTCTCCGCAGTCGGGTTGTCCTGCCAGGCGCGGCGCGGCTCCAAGAGAGCCGGGGTGCCGCGGCCTACGGAACTTTGGCGCAGCGCTGCCAGGATGCGCGTATAACTTTCCCGGACTTGCTGGTTCACGGGTTCGCCCGCCCTGCGGATCAACTGAACAGGCAAACGCCGGCGCGCGCCCTCCAATTGGCCCTCGTGGAGGAAACGCATGCCGGGCACGCCCAATATGACCAACGCCGCCGCGCGTTGTTCTTCATCGGACAAAACGGAAGCAACCCGGCGTTCGTCATGGTTTTCCAGGAAATGCGCGCAACCGGCAACACAGGGCGCGGGCATTTCGAGCAGATGCCGTTGAACAGCAGGCCCAGACCTCGCAATCAAGGAGTCGTACAAAGCCTTATCGTACGTGTAATCAAACCCCAGCGACTGAAGGCGCGCTTCGAGCCCCCAATAAACTTCAGCCAAAAATAGAAAACCCGGCTGAAAACGGCGGGTGCCTGAAATTGCCTCGCTCCAGAATTCGGTTGGCGGAGCCGGTTCGGCCACTGGAATTGCCTTCCACGTGCTGCCAAAAACGTCTGCCAGGACGAGCATCGCCATGTCGCACCGGACGCCATCGCACAAACCCGCTATATTTCGCAGAACTGCCTGCATCGCTGCCTGGGTTTCCGCCTTCCGGTAGTCGAGTTGAACCGTATCGGTCCATGCACCGCAGTTCGGATCCTTTCCGTAGGCCAGGAACCGTGTTCCCGCATGCGTCTGGACCATGAAAGTATCGGGAACCGGACTGGAACTTTGCACCAACAATTCGGGCTGTTCCGTTATCCAGGGATGATCAAGACCAACATGATTGGGAACAAAATCCAGGATCAACTTCATCCCGTAACCCCGAAGCTTCCGCCGAAACTCAACCAGTGCGGGTTCTCCTCCCAGGGTCTGGGAGACACGGTAGGCGGCAATTGAATACGGGGAAGGCCCAACGTCTTGCTCGGTCCAATCCGGCAAGGCCTCGGAATACGCGCGCTCAAGTCCGGCCGCGTGCAACGCTTTCTCGCGCGACAACGGGCCGCCGGTCCAAACCCCCATGAGCCAGATATGAGTAAAACCTGCTTCCTGCCACGCTGCGAATTGAGACTCGGGGATGTCGCCAAGTGTAACAGCCGTGCCGCGCGTTTCCGAAAGATCGCGCAACCAGCACCGCGTATTTATTTCATAAAGCAGCGGGCTATCCATGGCCAACGGGACTCAATTGACG
>DATGLT010000395.1:0-35109 GCA_035294005.1 Verrucomicrobiia bacterium | reverse complement strand
CGCGTAATGGTAACCCCATACGACATACGCGCCGTGTTGCAACCCGGCATTTTCGCTGAAATTACGGCGGAACCCAATCCAGTAATCTCGATCGGCATCCTTGGCGATTTTCAAGGCCAGGGTGCCCGTTGCGTGCGGGTCATCAAAACGAAAAATTCGGTACAAGCCGTTTCGGGTGATCGTTTGGACCTGGTCATCCCCGATCCACTGAAGCAGGTATTTGAACCACGGGTTGAAATCCGCCCGGTGGTCGTTGCCCCAATTGGCGGCCATCGTGTCAAACGGATCGCCGTATTCAATACTGGAGCCGTTGTCGCCCACCGGATTAGCGTCGCTGGTTTGCCAGAAATTCGCATGGTAAAGACCGAAAGCGTGGCCCAATTCGTGCGCCACCACGCGAAAATCGAACTCGCCGTTTACCCAGACCATTGAGGTGCCGATTAAAGTGAGGCCACCGAACTGAATTTGAGAGTTGGGGATGCTGCTTAGGCAGGAGAAGAGTACGATTATCTGATCATAATCCGCGACGGCATAATCGGATTGCACAGCTTTCACAGCGTCATCATAAAGCTCGAATTCCATAGCCCCGCTCGCGTAATAACCGGCGGTTCGGGGCAGCCGGTAGAGCTTTGGGGTGACGGTAAAGTTCAAGCCGGCTTTGCCATAGGAGCTGTTTTGGTAGTACGGGCCCACCTCATTGGTGGCGGTGTTTTCGACCGCACCTGCCGTGTACGATACTCCAGGTCCATAAACGGAGCGCGGATCGCCGGGCAAGTCTGGAAAGTCGACGCGAAGGACCATGACCTTGGCAAGCGAACCCCCGCCAGGTAAGTTGGTGCGTGGCGCTGGCGCTTTGATTTCGCTCTGCGGAAAGCGCGCGCGCTCCAGCAGCGATGCGTCTGGTTCCGACGCCCGCGCCCTTATCCCTGATTCGGCAGCTTCAAGCAGCGCTTCGCTGCGGTTTAGATGTTCTCGCGAGGCGAAACGGTAAATCCTCCCGCTCATTTCCGCCAGCACGCTCGGGCCCGTGCCGGCCAAAGGGCCCGCTGCTGCGCTTAAATCCACGATCGAATTGGTCAGCCCGGGAGACTCGGTCGAATCGATTTCAGCAAGGATTTGGTCGTCCACGACCAGCACGTTGTTCACTAGAACGCCCCTAAGCGGAATCCCGAACTTCGTCGTCTCAGAGAGGCGCCTGCCGTAAACAACCGCCTCATAGACTCGCCCATTCATGCGCACCCTATGCTGGAAGGCCGTCGCCTGGCGCGCCCCTGGCGCTGGCATCTCGCAGAACACCAGGAAATCGCCGCTTCCGCTTATCGGAGTTTCCAATTCCGCTTGCACACTGGAAGGAAGTAAGTTGCGTAGACTCGTTGGGACCTTTGCCGCCAGCACCTGCCCCGGCTCTCGGCGTGCCACATGCCACAATGCGGCGCGGCGTTCCCTGGCCAGCCGCACCCCCTCAGCCATAATTTTGGTTTCCGCTGCTTCGCCAGACCGGGCTGGACGTGCCACGTATTGCTTTGCCCAGGATGCGAACGCTTGCGAAACCCGGCGAGCCTCGACCGAATCGGGTTCACGAGTGGAATAAGTGTTTTGTGGTCGTTCTGCGTTAGTCGTAAACGCCACGATGCCAAGACATAGTACATAGGTTAGATATTTGAATGATTGCATGGTCCCTGACTCCTTTCAGCTCTTCGGCACATCGAGCACCGAAGGGGGTGTGAGTTCAGGGACCGTTACGGAGGAGGGAAGGAGATCTTACAAAAAACTTCTTAAATACGAGCGAGGACCCTCTGGAGTAGAGAGACAACTCTTGAGAAATGGGTAATCCTTTAGGAGTTCGAAGAGGGAAGAAGGCGTGGATTTTGGCTAATCGGTGCAATTACCGAGCACACACGAATTCGTCACCCTTTCAGCCTTTCTCCACACCGCCAGGGAAAACGAAAGTTTAGGGCCGGGCGTCTCCGTCCGGGGCCAATCTGTGAGATTAGACCGAATCCGAGGTTACAGCTTCACATCAGGTACGGATTACTTACCACGTTCTTTGGCGAATGGCCGTGGTACCGGTAGAATTTAACGCTACTCCTTTGCGCGGCCGGGTGCGGGGAAACAGCGCCAGGCACGTCCTTGTATGGTCCGGTGACATTATCCGCTGATTGCAAAATCGCATCCGAGGTTTGCCATTTCAAAGTTACTCCTGCAGAAGAGGGAGCGTCGAAGGTGAGGTTCATGGTCAGCGCGTTGGTGTCCACCAGGGCCCCGCCGAAAGCAGCGGTGATTTCGGTAGCTGTCAAAACCCGGTCGTAAACGCGAACATCATCAAGCAGACCGTTGAAGCCTCCATAGGAATTAGTGTCGTGAGATAATCCCAGCTCAATTGGCTGCGCGGGTTGCCAGGACCAGGCTGCCGCATTACCACTTGAGCCATCCAACTGGCCATCGATGTAAACCACCAGTTGACCGTTGGCCGCCTGATCGTAAGTCACGGCAATCTGATGCCACTTGTCGTCGGATATTTTGGCACTGGAAGACAAATCCTGGGCCGTGCCGGGTGGCGCCTTGATTCCAATCGTCCCATCGGGGTTTTGGAACAGTGCCAACCCGTTGCCATTCAGCCGATCGAAGAGCGTAGCCGGATTATTTGTGTTCGCCAGTCCGGCGGAGCGCACCCAAAACATCACGGTACCCGTGGCGGCATCGAAGTTGGTGGAGCCGGAAATGAATATCTGGTCGGGGTGAGCGGCGTTAAACTTCATCACACCTGTTCGGGTCTTTGACGCGGTATCGGTATTGGTCGCCACCCAGGTGGCGCCATTGACGAGTCCGTCCTGCGGCGGGCCTTTGGGGTTGGTGTCCACAGTAAAGTTGTTGCCTCCGACCGCCGTCAATGTGTCGACGGTGACGGGGGCGGCTGCCGCAACACCATACGCATTCGATACCACCAGCTGATACATTCCCAAGTTCTTGCCTAAGACATTGGTGATACTATAGGCGCTGGCCGTTGCTCCAGCGATCGGAACGCCATCCTTTCGCCACTGATAAGAAAGCGGCGGCGTCCCGCACGCGTACCCGCTCCAAGTTACCGTATCCCCGGGTGAGACCACTACTTGTTGCGGCGGCATAGTAATCACTGGTTTATCAGTGATAATAAACCCAGAGATTGTACTTGCCGCATTAAAGCCGTTCGTCTTATCGCCTCCGTGCGCAGCCCGATTGCCAATGATCTTGATATGATCAGTGTTCAAGGCGCCGCTGCTGGTGCTTAAGCCGCCCCCGATCCCTCTCACCCAACTCGTATCTCCAACGTTTACCACGGCAGGCGTGCTCGGATAAACCACCGACTGCGTGGTGTTGGCCGTGGCATCAATGATAAAGGCATTCGTCAGGTACTGCATCGAATCCGACGACGCAATCAATTGCACGGCGAACGACGAGTTGGTGAACAAACTCTTTAGCCCAGTAATGTCGATGTCATACCCCGGCTGATTATTGTCCCCTTTGGACGAACCGGGACCAAAATTGACTCCGTCGCGTAGAAATCCCCAATAGACCTGCTCATTGCCTGGGTTGTAGCCGTTTCCACCAAAAGTAAAGTTCGGGGGAGAGCGGTCGTAGCCTCCAAACCCGCTCACATTGGCCGTGTAGGCGGACCAGGTCACGTTAAGGCGACCATTAGGCAACGGATTGAGCCCGCCCCCAGAATTGGTCGTGCTGATCGACTGCGTAAGGGTATAGTAAGCTACCGGCGATGGGCAGCTGTACCCGGTGTCCATCTGCGGCAGGCTTTCCCAACTATTGGTGCCGATCCCGAACGCGGGCCCCGTCACGACGGCTCCGCTATAGGAATCGGACGCACAATAATGTGCTTGAAAGTTAAACCCCACTGTCGCCGCCTGGCTGACACCAAGCATCAGCGCGGCGGCCGAGACTGCGCAGACAGTCTGTTTGACCTGCGGGCGCCCATTACCATATCGGAATCTTTTCATTCGTTTTTCTCCTCCGGGACGCCTAAAACAAGCCCTGTGCCTCGGACGGGCACCCCGCGTTTGTGTTCAGGGTGAGTTTGCGCCTTAGAAGATATTCTGTCAAAGTTAATTATCTGCTGTTAATTTCAAATCCGTAGTCGCTTCATTGTTTGTCAGCGTTTTATTCGCATGTCCGCCGCCCTCCGACACCAACTCGATCGCGCGCGCCAGTCGCTCCTGTCGCGGAACTTTGGCCAGGCCCGGTCTTTGTATGAGAAGCTGGTCCGTCAATGTCCACGGGACGCAGTCCTTTGGTTTGAATACGGCAACGCAGCCTCCGGCCTGAGCCGTTTCGATGAGGCTGATCAGGCTTGGACCCAGGCCATTTCGCTGGCGCCTCACAATTCCGAACTCATCGGTTTGATCGGACATCAATACTTGGGTCTGCGCAAGCCTGATCAGGCTTGCGCCTGCTTTGCCAAGGCCGCGGCAGCTGACCCACGCGCCATCAATCCGCGTATCAGTCTCGCGGTGTTGGCCGAAAAAAACCATCGCCTCGACGAAGCGCGAGCGGCGGTCGAAGAGTGCCTGGCCATTGATCCGCGCGACGACCAGGCCCGCTACTTTCGAGCGGTACTCGACCGCCGCGAAAACAAACTGGACCTGGCGGAGCAGCAATTGTGCGACCTGATCGCCTCTGAACCGAAGCACCCCTACGTGCAATACGCTTGCCGGTACGAGTTGGCCAATCTGCTGGATCGCACCGCGCGCTTCGATCAGGCCATGGCTCTGCTCCTCGAAGCCAAGAAGATTGTCAGCGCCCTCACCGACACTCAATTGCTAATCAAAAACTATGACCGGGCAGCCGAAGCCGCTCGCCGTTTCACCCAGGCCTTGCCGAAGACCATCCTGCGCACTTGGGCCGATTCCTTCCCGGAACGTTTGCGTGAGCCGCTCCCGCGCCTGGCTTTTCTTGGTGGCCATCCTCGCAGCGGTACCACGCTCCTTGAGCAAATCCTCGACGCTCATCCAAATGTCGCCGCCCTCGATGAGCCTACCGCTTTCCTGAACCTGCTCCAGCCCGAGTTCCACAAGTCCGCTGAGCTCTCTGGCCCGCGGCTCAATACTTTGCGCCGGCTCTACACCCAGGCGCTTCTGCGGGAATCGGGGCCGGCCGCCGAAGGCAAGCTGCTAGTGGACAAAAACCCATCTCCTACAGCCCGTTTGCCGCTCTGGCTGCGCGTTTTTCCCGAATTGCGCGTTTTAATTGCGCTGCGCGATCCTCGCGATGTTGTCCTCAGTTGCTTCTTCCAAAACATTCCCCTGAACGCCACGAACGTGAACTTTCTCAGCCTCGAACGCACCGTTAAGCATTACGCGGACCTGATGGACATCTGGTTGATAGTCAGGGAGTGGGAAGGATTTGCCTGGCTTGAGACGCGCTATGAAGACATTGTCGCCAACATTCAAGCGGAAGGCCGACGAGTGACGGAATTTCTCGGCCTTTCCTGGCATGAACACCAGTCCCTTTTCCACGAAAAGAGCCGGCGCAAGCAGCTTTACTCACCTACCTATCAGGATGTTACTGTTCCCGTTTACAGCCGCTCGGTTGCGCGCTGGCACGCCTACGAGAAACATCTGGCCGGAATCCTGCCCGGCCTCCAGCCTTATACTCGTGTCTTTGGTTATGATTAGCCCTGGATAGTTCCGTTCACTCTTGGTAGCCATTTGTGCGCCGAATTCCAGTCTTGAGTATTGGTTGCAACAGGGAGTACCTTTTCGGCAGCCCTTTTACTTGACAACGGGCTGCCCCTTGTATTAGCTTATATTTAGGTCCCCTCAAGAAACCGTTCGCCTGGCATCGTGTTCGAAGCGCAGCCCGCCAAGGTAGTGCGGGTAATGTGGATTTTTGGGGTCTCTTCGATCTCGCCGGCGGCAAATTGCGCTTTGAATGCAGCGCATTTACCTATGACCAATTATAAGTCGAGCCTGATTTTTGTCTGCTGCGTGGGCTTTTTGTTCACTGCGCCGGCCCAGATCACATTCCGGAAACACCCAACCGGCGCCAACTCCGTATCCGGCAGCAGGGCCAGGTTCTCAGTCGACGTGACGAACAGTCCTCCGCTCTATTACCAATGGTTTGTAAACGGTGTGCCTATACCTAACGCGGACAAGGCCACCTATGTTACGCCAGTTCTGTCCACAAACAATAGTGGCGATGTGTACTACGTTGAGGTCGGGATCGCCGGTGGCCAGACGAACCTTAGCGCACCGGCTAACCTATGGGTTGGTCCCAATAACGGAATCGCTCCTCGGCTACAGCCCTATATTGGCATAAATTTCCTAGGGGCTGATCTACAGACGGCGGGCCCGGACACTGCTGGATTCCTGCGGACGAATGATGTTGCGGGCGTCGTGGAGCAGGAACAGTTTAACAATTTGTCAAGGCTGGCAGCCAACGGGGTGACCTTGCTTGACGGCTACGGCGTCGCCACTCCCATTACCATCAGCTACGGGCCCATTTCCCAGCGCCCCTCGGGCACTGGATCAGCCGATGCGGACCATGCCCTTTTCCAGGGCTACATCCAGAATTCCAATAACCCGATTACACTCACGTTTAGCAATGTACCACTTACGACCAACTTTAGCCTGATCGTCTACAGCGTCGGGGTCAGTAACAATACGACCTACGAAGAATCCTTCCACCTTATCGGGCAGAGCAATTATCAAACCTTCCATGTTCGGGCACAGGATGCCGGCCACCTTGCAGCGCCCGTTTACGCGCGGATGTCGAGCACTGACCCTCAGCACCGCGATGTCGGTACTTACGTTCAGTTCGACAATGTCAGACCTGCTGCTGACGGAACTTTCGTCCTGGTGATAACGCCGGAGTCGAACGGTCTAAACTCGGCTTTTCTTCCACTCGTGAACGCAGTGCAGCTCGTCACCCTGGCGCCTCCCCCCGTGTTACCCAGGCTGTCGTTCAGCCACGTCGCGACGCCCAACATGGTCAACATAGCCTGGGATGCGACCGCCGTGGGATATGCTTTGGAATCCAGCCCTACGCTTGGTAAAAATGCCACCTGGACGCCGGTGGCAGGCGTGGCCCTACCCATTGCCAACTCAAATTCCGTTAACGTAAGCTCGATTGCAACCCCCAACACGTACTTTACGATGATTAAAAAGGGCTTCCCATTTATAAGCCAACAGCCGCAAAGCCAAATCGTGCAGCAATTCACCAGCAACGTGAGCTTCACGGTCGTCGCGATAGGCGCCCCACCGCTAACGTATCAATGGCAATTCAGCGCCACGAATCCCCCGGCTTTTACAAATATCCTCAACGCCACGAACGCGACTTATACCATTCCCACCCCCGTCGATTTCACCAATGTCGGTGATTATAGAGTCATCGTAACTGATGCTCCAGTCCAATCATTAGTGGCAGGGCTTTCCGTCTATAATATTGGCTCCCTGCAAACGCCCATCTCGCAGTTCTTTTATCAGACGTGCTTTACCTGCCCACAGGGAGGCCCATGTTACGACAGAGCATATGTTCCCCGGGACACCAATGGCAACGCTTATTTGTTCTACGGTCCCCACAATAGTTGTCAGACGGGGATTTTTATGAACAACAATTCATTGAATAATCTATGCATTGATGCGGTAAGTACGGTAAATAACTTTGCCACCGTGGGTGTCGAGCTTCAAAGTTTATTGTTTACGACCGTGGCAAATTCGTGTCCTGCGGCCCCCTGTTGGCAGTGTGGTCTGAAACCGTGTGTTAACTCGGGGCCTTTTGCCCTCAGCCTTGCGCCGGGGTGTTGGCCCAACAGCGACAATAGCTATTGGGTTACTGTCCTTTACGTGAGTACTCCGCCGCCAAAGAGCGGAAAGACCCAGTTCAACTGGGTTTACCAGTAGCAACGTCGTGATCCAAACCAATGCCAGCGAACTCAAAAGTTTAAACTCAGTCTTAGTGACAAAGTGCGTCCGCGCGGAAGATCATTGTACAGCGTAAGCGGGTTCAGTTGGTAGTTCTGGTCACCTAGGTTCAGAAGTCCGAGAGTGAGTTCCGCGCGGCGTTGCAAGAAACGGTACCCGGCGTACAAGTTGACTTGCCAGAAATCACTATCCGGTGGCGGGGGCGAGTACCCGCGATTGCTTTGAGCGCTGAAAATCCCCTCGACCTGCGCAAACAACCCGGAAGGGTGGTTGAACACCGCGTAGAGGTTAAGTTGCTGAAGCGTGGCTCCGGTGTTTTTGTCCGGCAGGAAACCAAATAAGTGCTCCGGCGGCAGACTGGGCGAGATCGACGGGAATCGGTCGCCCAAGTCTGCGTCGCTCACTCGATAACGGACTCCGACCGAGAATTGGGCACCAACCAATTGGTCCACGGTCAGCACGAGGGCTTTCTCGCTGTAGTCGAGGTGCTCGTCGATACTGCCCAGTAGAGGGTTAGGCGGATTGGCGACGAAGACTCCAACCACACGGTGGACGGTCGAATGCAGACGCTCCACACTTACACCCAAGTAAGTACCGGTGGGGAAGTGTTGCTCCACAGAAAGCCCGAAGGTCTCAAATTCGGCCCCGGCTTCGGCCCCGCCGACAGATTCGGGAATTATGCTTCGAAAAGACTGAAGAAAACCCGCCACCGTTGAGGGCTCGAGGCGAAGACTTTGATCGAAGCCGGCGCCGCCCAGTGAGCGAGTATAGTCCGCGCGTATCGCTGTGCCGTCAAATGGAGTCCAAACCAAGCCTACCTTCGGCCCCAACTGATCGACCGTCTTGTCCGCGCCGCTGATGGGGGCGGCACGAAAATTCTCGGGAAAAGTCAGCCGATCATAAGCCAGGCCGGCGGTCAGTTGAAGTCGCTCAAAAAACCGGTGACTATGATAGGCGTAAAAGGTAAACCGTTCCAAATCCGTGGTTTCGTCCTGATCGGCCGCGTTGTGATTGGGGTTGAATACTCCAGTGAGGTTATCCGACACGAGCGGGAAAGTTTGGATGTTTTTCGTTTCGAAATTACCCGTTTGAAAGCGCCCACCGATTACCGTGGTCTGCAAAGGTGTTTGCCACAGTTGTTGCAGCTCGGCCGTATAGATCTCGACACTGCTGCGATACTCTTGGGGAATATGGAACGGATGAACAAGATTAATTCCTATGGGAGGTACGCTACCAACGTAGAAGGTTCTTTGCAGGGGATTATCCACGTTGAAGATGTCGGTCAGGCGCCCAGCCAGCAGGAGGGTATGGACGCCCGGACTCCACTCATGGTGGTAGCCCGCCAGCAGAATTGGGTTTTGCTTCTCAAACGTGCGCAGCCCTGGGTTGGCATCTGTTTGGGCGTAATATTGCGCCAAATCTCCGCCTGCAGCATCGTAATACGAACCTTGCAAGAAGACCGTATCCCGAGGGGAGACCTGTTGCTTTACCTGAAACGAAAACCCCTTTTCCGTGAAATCATTGTTCGGGCGCTGGCCCGGGTCGCTGTGATACAATGCTTCAAAATCATAACTGGTGTCCCCAAAAACGCCATATTGCGCCCCCGCTTGGCTCCAGGCGCCCCGGCTCAGGTACTCCGTGCTCGAACTTAGCCCAAAACCGTCCCGCTCGAACAACCTGGAGTATTCCTGCTGGGAAATGGCGGGCGATAAACTGCCCGCCTGAATTGGCGCGAGCAAATTAGCGATGAGGTACTCGCTGTCGGCAGGCGTTTCGTAGCGCAGATTGATGCGGTTTGGATCGCGAAGCTGATCAAAACTGTTCGCGAGAAACAGATGCGCGGAGTAATTGGCGTAATCGTAGCTCACAGCCCGCGACGCTTCACGCGCGCTTAGGTCGATCATTCCGGCATCGCGGTAAATTGCGGCCAGGTTGGCGCTGCGCACGGCCCTGTCCTGGTCCAGTAGCAAGCGTGACCGATACACGCTCCGGTCGTCGTTAAGTCCTTGCGACCGTTCCAAGTCGTGCACCGCGTCATTGATCCGGTTCTCCTGCTGATCGAGCAGCGCCGAATAAAGCCAGGCGGTCGGGTCCAGGGGATCGATATACTTAGCTCGACGCAACTCTTTGGTAGCGCGCGCGTAATCGCCTTTGTCTGCGTAGGCTTTGCCCAGGTAACTGCGCAACAAGGCGCGTTGGGGTTCGAGCGCGGTAGCCACCAGCAGGTCTTCGCTGCCGCCGGGCAAATCGCCCTTGTGGATCCTGCAAAGGCCGCGGCCGAGCCAGGCATTGCCCAACGAGGGATCGGCCTCGATTGCGTAGTTAAACCACTGGATTGCATCGCGGGTTTTGTTTTGGGCTGCCAATAGGAAGCCTTCCAACGCAAGGGCTTCCGCATTTCGCGGCGATAAGGCAAAGCTCTTTTCAAAAGCTTGTTCCGCTTGCTCGATTCGGCCGAAGCTGAATTCGAGCTCCGCCACCCGTTCCCACGCAAAACCAAAATCGGGCGAAGTGGCCGCGGCCTCCCGGGCCAGGCGCAAGGCGGACTCGAGGGATTTCTCCCGCACCGCGAGAGATTGTTCGTAATAGGAGGCCGCCAGGAGTTCGGTCGAAAGTTGCGGAGCCACGGTGGAGGGATTGGGGTCGCGCTTGACGGCAGCGATGAGCACTCGTAGAGCGGTGGCGAGCCGGGGAATGCGATCGGTCGAAAGGGCCGGCGGCAGGAGCGCCAATTCAGCTTCGGTCTGCGAGACTTGTCCAACGGACAAGAGCAAGGCCGCGTGGTAGAGGCGTTCGGCGTCTGAGACCCGCGTTCGCACAGCCGGGTACAGGCGCAGAGCCGCCAGCAAATCGCCTTGCCGGTACGCCCGCAGGCTGGATTCCAGGGCGGCCTCCTCCGCCGCGCTCAGCGGAAGATCCCGGAGATCGAGAATACCGGGGTAGTAGAAGCACCATTGCAGCCGGTTATTAGCATTAAAGCCCACTGGCGGTGAAGGCGGCTGTCCGAGAATTGTGACCGATTCCTGGTTATTGGTGAGCTCTTGCCTGCCCAGAGCGTTAAAAACATGAACCCGGCCGTCCACCACAGATAACCTGGTTAATTCAGTCGGCCCCGTCTGGTCCACTTCCAGTACGAACTCCGTTCCGTCCACGCCGGCGTCGATGCCGCGGGTGCTTAGTTGCAGCTGACCGGGTTCGTCACCGTGAAAAAACGAGATAATCCCTCTCAGTAATTTCATACCGAATAATGACCTCGGTTTTGCGGGCGGCCGCACCTCCAATTCTGTCGAAGGCCCAACCGGCACAATACTTCGGCCAGACCATCGGAGTAATGCCCGACTTTTCGGTCCGGTTCGGAACCGGTCGTTGACCTTTAAAAACTGCCCGGGCGTTGTGAAGACCCAATCCGTGCTCCTGGCAGTCAGGATTTGTATTGGACCGCAGGCTTCGAGGATCTCGATGCGATTGGTCTCAGGGGCATTGGGGTCCGCCTGCCCCCGCGACACCCCAGGCGTGGCCATCAGTCCGCTCAGCGCTGCAGCCCACACTATACCCCGCGCCTGTGCCTGAAATCCCTTCACGTGACGGCTTTCGCCGATCTGCCCCTGGAGTTGCATACGAAATAAGCATGAGTTTCAGAAAGTGCAAGAAAAGCTTATGTCTCCGGATTGGCCCCTATGCCAAAGCAGGCCGCCCGGGTCTCTCCAGGTTCATACGGCGGCCGTAGCTGTTTCTTGCACGCGCCCGGGCAACATTTGTTGAAAGATCGCCTCCGCGCCTCCGTATCCGTTCCAGCATCCAATTACAACCAATCATCAAAGGAATTAGTATGACAAATGCAACCTCCACCTATGAAACCACCTACGCACGCCTGTCCCGCCCCGTGTTGAAGTCCAGGGCGCGAGCGCCAGGTTCATTGGCCCAGGCGGTCGAAGCGGCAGTCGATTGCCTCGATCCGGAGTCTTTGACCGCTTTGGGAGTTTCCAAGCGCGGATCGGTTCTCCAAAGCCGCGCATTGCTCGCCTCACTGGCGTTTTGCTACGCGCGCCAGGTGTACAGCTCAAAAACAATTGCGGCTCAACTGTTGCGGGATCCCAAGTTAAGGCTCGCGGGCGTGCAGTTGCCGGACGCGCAGATCCTTCAGCAGTTCCGGCAGAACAACCGGGTCGCTCTGAAGTTCTGCCTGCAATCCGCGCTTCTGTTTCTGGCCGACGAGAAGGTCCGGCAGGGCGTGGTAACGCATGTGAAAGAGGCACACATGAGAGAAGAAGCCGGCCGGAGAATTGTCATGGCAATGTTCACCGATTCGCTGGAGAACGATCCGTCGCCGGGTGCCTCACCGGGCACAAACAGCTATCCGTATCTTGTCGACTAGCGAACAGCGTTGTTCTAAAAGGAACCACCGCTTGGGGTGTCGTGGGGGACGACACCCCCCGCGGCAACGAATCGCGAACTTGTTATGAGCGTGAAAGTCAAAGCAACGGAACTGATTCCGACCCGGGCCACTCTGATCGAGCGGCTTAAGGACTTGCAAAGCAGGACAAGTTGGCAGGAATTTTTTGATATATACTGGCGGCTCATTTACTGCGTCGCGCGCAAAGTAGGTCTGACGGAAGTCGAAGCCCAGGATGCGGTGCAGGAAACCTTTGTCGCGGTGGCCAAGCACATTCCGACCTTCCAGTACAATCCCGCACTTGGCTCGTTCAAAACATGGCTGCTAAATATGACCCGCTGGCGAATCACCGATCAGTTTCGGAAACGCGGCCCGTTCAGTCAGCATCACCAGCAGTCGGGAGGGCGTAGCGAGACGGGTACCGCTACCATTGAAGCAGTGCCTGACCCCTCCGGCGGAAAGCTGGACGAGCTTTGGGAGTCTGAATGGCAGGAGACCCTGCTGGAAGGCGCGCTCGCAAAAGTCAAACGCGGCCTCGATCCGCAGAAATATCAAATCTTTGACTGTCTTGTGAACAAGAAATGGCCGCCCAGCAAGGTGGCGGCAACGTTTTGTGTCCCGACAGCGCAAGTGTATGTCATCAAGCACCGGATTACCCAGCTCATCCGGCAGGAGGTCAAGCGTCTGGAAAAGGAAGTGACCTGAGGGACATCACAATCAAACCCCTACCAAAACGGAATCTAATTTAAGTTGCGGCTGCTATCAGCATAGTGTTGAATCCGGTAATGAAGATGCACCGACTGCGTCTCGGGTTCGGCTCCGTTCCGGACATCAGGCCTTGGCTCAGCCCGTTTGAACCAGGTCGGCGAAGATTGCGCAATCACTTGCTCCTGCTGCTTTTCTCGATCCATCCGGAGGACCCAAAACTATGAGAACAGAACCACCGGGCGGTTCCATAAACAGACGCCAATTTCTTAAGACTTCGACGGTGGCGGTTTCTGCCACGGCGTTGAGCTCAGTGGATCTGAGTCGGACCGCCTACGCTTCCGGGAGCGACGCAATTAAAATAGGGATGATTGGCTGTGGCGGTCGGAACTCCGGAGCCGTAGCACAGGCGCTAACGGCCGATCCCGGCGCGCGCCTGGTGGCCATGTGCGACATTTTTCGCGATCGGATAGATGCCAAGCGTGAAGAGATTAGGAAAGCCAAAGGCGGGCAAGTGGAAGTGGATGACGCGCACTGTTTCACCGGGTTTGACGGGTATAAGCATGTCATTGAGTCGTGCGACGTGGTTTTGATTGCGAATGCCGCAAAGTTCCATCCGTTGCACGCGATGACCGCGATTCAAGCCGGCAAACACGTTTTTGTTGAAAAACCGCACGGGATCGATCCTCGCGGGGTCAGGCTGATGCAGCAGGCGTGCGACCTCGCGAAAGAAAAGAAACTCTGTATCGTTTCAGGCCTGCACAGCCGCTTCCACAGCGGCTACGAGGAGACCGTGAAGCGTATTCAGGATGGAGCGATTGGGAAGGTGGTCACGATCGAAGAGAACTTCCTGCGCTCTCCTTATGGAGTGACGGAACGGAAGCCGGCGCTGACAGAATTGGAATGGCAGTGCAGCACGCAATACCATTTTCGATGGTTATCCGGAGATGACGTCCCTCAATCGCTGGTCCACAACATGGACCGGGCGAGTTGGGTGCTGGGCAACGCCGTGCCGACAAAGTGTCACGGGTTGGCCGGACGCTCGACCATGACGGATGGAATCTACGGCGATGTTTTTGATCATCATTCCGTTGTGTATGAGTTCGAAAATGGTGTGCGAGCCTATGCCCTGTGCCGCACCACCACCGGCTGCTATGATGAAGATTCGAGCCTGATTTTCGGGACCAAAGGCAAGGCCTCCGTCAAAGCGTGCCGGATATGGGGCGAAACAAACTGGCGTTGGCAGGGGCAATGCGACCCGTACCAGGTTGAGCATGACAAGCTTTTCGCCGCGATCCGGTCCGGCAAACCCATTAACTCAGGCGATTATATGGCGCGCAGCACGATGATCACCGTTATGGGGCAGCTTTCATGTTACACCGGCAAGGAAGTATCGTGGGATCAGGTCAACGCGTCGGAATTTTACTACCCGCCAAGGCCTGAGGACTGTCGGGACGGCATGGAACCTCCAACCAGGCCTGAAACAACCGGCAGTTATCCGGTGCCCTCGCCCGGGCGGACCCAATTCATCTGATGCCCTTCCTTTGATTGCACTCCGGCATGGAATCCTTGAAAAACGCAGGTTCCATTAATCGACCGCTCAGCCTGATATAGATTTTTTCAGATGCAAACACGTTTTGATCTCACCCAGGCGGACATTCCGAAAAGTTGGTACAATTTGCAGGCCGATTTTCCTGAGCCGCTGCCGCCGCCGCTTCATCCAGGGACAAAGCAACCGGTCCCGCCCGAGGCGCTTGAGGCGATTTTCCCCAAAAACCTGGTACAGCAGGAAATGAGCTCCGAACGCTGGATTGAGATCCCGGAGCCGGTTCGAGAGATCTACGCGCTGTGGCGTCCCACCCCCCTCATGCGGGCGGTTCGATACGAGAAAGCGCTGCAAACCCCCGCGCACATCTACTACAAGTACGAAGGAGTCAGTCCTGCCGGCAGTCACAAGGTAAACACCTCGGTGCCGCAGGCCTATTTCAACAAAGTCGCGGGTACTGGACGATTAGCAACCGAGACCGGGGCGGGGCAATGGGGAGCATCTCTTGCGATGGCCTGCAAACTCTTCGGCCTGGAATGCAATATTTACATGGTCAAAGTCAGTTTTCAGCACAAGCCCTACCGCCGCATGCTAATGCACACCTGGGGCGCGACCGTGCATCCAAGCCCAAGTGAGCAAACCGAGTTTGGACGCAAATTGCTGGCGCGGGATCCTCATTGTCCTGGCAGTCTCGGCATTGCCATTAGCGAAGCTCTGGAAGACACCGCCCACCACCCAAACACCAAATACTCGCTCGGCAGCGTCCTCAACCACGTTTGTCTCCATCAAACGATAATCGGGCAGGAGAGCATCCGCCAAATGGAGATGGCCGGTGAAGAACCGGATGTGATCTTCGGGTGCTGTGGCGGCGGAAGCAACTTTGCGGGCATAGCATTTCCGTTCCTGAGGAAGAAAATCCGGGAGGGAACAAAGTACCGGTTGATTGGAGTCGAACCTTCCGCATGTCCTTCGTTAACGAAGGGGGAGCTTCGATATGATTTCGGTGATACGGCAGAAACCACGCCGTTGCTGATGATGCATACGCTCGGCCATAACTTCATGCCGCCGGCCATTCACGCCGGAGGCTTGCGCTACCATGGTATGTCGCCCATGGTCAGTCATGCGCTTAAACTCGGATTGATTGAAGCCGAGGCCTACCACCAAACGGAAGTATTCCAGCAGGCCACGTTGTTTGCCCAAACCGAGGGAATCGTGCCCGCTCCCGAATCGGCCCATGCGATTGCCGCTGTCGCCAAGGAAGCCTTGCGCGCGCGTGAAAGTGGGCAAAAACGCGTTCTTCTATTCAACCTATCCGGCCACGGGTTGCTGGACCTGAGCGCGTACGAAACTTATCAAAGCGGTAAACTCCAGGACGTGTGACCCGGCCGGTTTCACCTTGCAGGCTGCGAGTCGAACCCAAACACCCACGCGTTCCGTGGCAATTCGCGAACCTCGTCTTTAATCTTCATCTGGCGCAAAGCCTCGCCGCAGGCAATTTTCCGTGACCACCCGCGGAACCAGAAAGTTCTGAAGATATTCACGGCCTCCGGCTTTGGTTCCTCCGCCCGACATTTTGAAGCCGCCGAAGGGCTGTCTTTCCACGATGGCGCCGGTGATCCCGCGATTGATGTACAGGTTGCCGCAAACCATCTCGGCTTTCGCACGGGCGATATTTTGCGGGCTGCGCGAGAAAATACCGCCGGTTAGGGCAAACTCGCTGTCGTTGGCCAGGCCGATTGCTGCATCGAAGTCCTTGGCGCGGCAGACAGCCAGCACCGGGCCGAATATTTCTTCACGAAAGAGCCGGCTGCCGCGCGGGACATCCGTGAAGATAGTCGGCGGAACGTAACAGGCATTCGGGTCGTCCGGCACTTTTCCTTGCCACGCCAGAGTGGCCTCCTTTTTACCCGCTTCGATCGCCTCCAGTATGCGCTTTTGAGCGTCGCGACTAATCAACGGGCCAATGATGTTGCCCGGGATTTCAGCGGGACCGATCCGCAACGAATCCGCGGCGGCGATCAACCGCGTCATGAACTTCTCGTAATTGTCGTCGAGCGCGATCAGACGAGACAACGCGCTGCACTTCTGGCCCTGGTACCCGAAAGCTGAAGCGATGCAGCCCAGCACTGCTTCGTCCATGTCGGCATCGCTATCAACGATGACGGCGTTCTTTCCTCCCATTTCACACACGACTTTTTTCAGGTTCGATTGGCCTTGGCACGTGCGGCCCGCTGTTTCCCAGATTCGAAGCCCGACTTCCTTGGAGCCCGTGAACGCGATGAAATCGATTTGCGGGTGACCGGTGAGATGCGCCCCGACAGTGCTCCCGGGGCCCGTTAACAAATTGACGACCCCCGCCGGAAAACCCGCCTCCAGGCACAATTTCACCAGGCGTGCGCCAATCACCGGGGTTTGATCCGAAGGCTTAACCACGACTGTGTTGCCAGCCACGATTGCGGCTGTCGTCATGCCAGTCAGTATCGCCAGGGGGAAATTCCACGGGGCAATGATGATTCCGACGCCACGCGGCAGCCAATCCTGGAAATTTGTTTCCCCCGCTACTGCCTGGGTTCGCTGCGGTTTGCCCAAGTCGCGCATGACCGCCGCGTAGAAGTCGCAAAAATCAATGGCTTCGACCACATCGGCGTCGGCTTCGCCCCAATTTTTGCCCGCCTCGAGGACCTCCAGCCCGCAAAGCTCGGCCCGGTCGCGTTGCATAAGTGCAGCCACTTTTTGAAGGCAGGCCGCGCGAGCGTCTACCCCCACCCGGGCCCAGTTGCGTTGAGCGGCGCGAGCCGCCGCGAGCGCTGCCTCGGCGTCTGAAATCCTGCCTTGGGCGGCGTAGCCGACGACTTCATTCTGATTCGCCGGATTCAGCGACGGCACCCAATCCGGGGTGGCAACCTCCTGGTTGTTGATAATGAGCGGGTGTTTTTGACCAAGCTGCGACCGAACGTTCCGAACGGCTTCAGATAGCTTTTCGCGCTCGGCTCCCAGGTTGAAATCTCGCAGCGATTCATTCTGGAACAAGCCATTGGCAGGCGTAGTCGGAGCGGGCGGCGCCGCATTTATCAGGTCCAGCGGGTTCTTAAGCAACTCATCGCGACCGCTGCCTCGGGCAAATTTATTGGCCAGAAAACCTTCGTTAGACGTGTTCTCGAGCAACCTGCGCACGAGGTAGGCCATGCCGGGCAAGAGTTCTCCGACCGGGCAATATTCCCTGAGCCTGCACCCCAACTGGAGCACCGCGGCTTTGATCGAGTCCGCCATTCCGTAGAGCATCTGGAATTCAACAAGCCGGCGATCGATGTTCAGCCTTTCGGCATGCGCCAGGACATTGGCAATACTGCGGGCGTTGTGCGTCCCGAAAGCCGAGTCCACCACGTCGATGTTTTCCAAAAGGAGCACCGAAAGCTTCTCGAAATTCGCGTCCGTCGCGGGTTTTTGTGAAAACACCGGGACGGGCCAATGACGTTGCCGGGCGATAACGGTCTCGTAATCCCAGTAAGCTCCTTTGACTAGGCGTACCGTGATGCGGCGATTATTCGAGCGGGCCCAGCTAATGAGCTGGCGCAGGTCCGCATCGCAATCGCGGAGGTATGCTTGAATGGCAAGCCCGCACGGAGGAGCGGACGCGAATTCTTCTTCCCGAAATATGCTTTTGAACAGCTCAAGCGTAAGGTCCTTCAGCGCGTAACTCTCCATGTCCAGGTTGACAAATGCGTTCAGCTGAATGGCGCGCCTCAGGATCGGCCGCAAGCGGTCGGAAACTCTGCTAATAGCGGTTGCCGGATCGCTTGGTTGGATTTGGGAGTAGAGCGCCGACACCTTGACTGAGACGTTGATGGCCGGCAATGGTCCACGAGAAGTCTCATTGCTCTTGCACAACTCCTTCCACCGGGGAACTTCATGTCCGAGCAGATCAAGCAAATCCAGGTAACGTTGCGCGTATTGATCGGCTTCGGACTCGCTGACCACAGCTTCTCCCAGCACGTCCACGGTGAACGCAATTTCCTGTTTGTGCAGTTTTGAAAGGATTTGGAGAATCTCCTTGGGGTCGTTTCCCAACATGAACTGGCGCGCCATGCTGGTCACCTGCTTTTTGATTCCCGCTCCCACCAGCCACGAGGCGCCACCTGCCGCCTTCAGTCCCATGCGCAGGGCGGGGGAGAGCTTGGACTCCTCGTCCCCCAGGTATTCATTGAGGTGACGCGTAATTTCGCCCGACGAGGACAGGGTCGGCAGAACATCGACGAACCGGAACAGCTGGGTTTTGAAATGATCGTCGCGCATTGCCCATTCCATGAGCGCCCCGTAGAAGCCCTTTTTGCTAAACACAGTTGGGGCTTCCGCCGATTCAACGAGCGAGAGAATCTGGTCGCCCCACCTGCCAATGGAAGCTTCGATATTGGGCTCGGGCCCGGAGGCGGTGTTGTCCAAGGCCGGTTGTCCTGGATGGCTCACATTCACACGATACTCGGGAGTTCCAGCAATTCAATCAGGCGCGGCAAGATTGTCTCCTGGGAGAATCTAGAAGCGGACGGGAATTGGACCGGCCTGGGGGACCGGCCGGCTGCGGCCCGCAGTTCAAGGATTCGGGCGGCTAAACCATCGGCATCTCCGTGGGCAAATCGGGATCCGGAAGGGGTCCCTGCGACCACCCGGTAAGCCGCGCTGGAGCGAGGTCCCACGTAGAGGATCGGCATGCCAATGTGCAGCAAATTGTAGATCTTGCATGGGTGCACCGTGCCGACCATGGAGTTTCCCATTACAACCGTGTGGGCATCGGCCGCAGACAGCACCGCGGACAATTCGTTTCGTGGCTGGTATGGCAGGCAAACCACATTCGGAAGCTGGCGACGAGTTCCGTTCCTGAGGCTTGCCCGGAGTTTTCGAAATTCGGTTCCACCTCCGACAAAACAGAAGCTGATTCCGGGATCAGGCGCCAGGCGATGGGCCGCTTCGATTACTGTATTTAGCGGATGGCATGGAGTGTGGTTGCCTGAATACATCACAACAAAGTTCCGCTCCAACCCGTGTTGTCGGCGGAATCTGTCTCTACCTTCAGCATCAAATCGAACATCCGGCGTATGCGACCACGGGGGAACAATGCTGATCTTGTCCGGTTGCACCCCTTTGGATCGAATTAGCGCTGCCATTTCCTCGTCCAGGGCTATGACGCGATCGGCACCGCGCAGGCTGATTCTCGAGAGTTGTTCGAGCAGACGTTCGGAAAAGGACCCTTTGGCCAGCCACCCCGCTGCCACCGCTTCGTCCGGATTGAGGTCCATGGTCCAATGGACAAACCTGCATTTGTGGAGACGAGCGGCTACCAATCCGACCACCGAGATCAAAGGAGGCGAGGTCAACGAAACGACTACATCCTGCCTTTCGAACCACGGCAACCGCGCCCCACACAGCATTGAGAAGCTCAACCCGTCCACCACCCGTTTCCATTTAATGCTCTTGCCCAAACCCAGCGAAGGCACTCTTCGAATCTTTACATCCTGCCAAGTTCCGCTGGGCGGAAACAGCGTTTCGGGGTCGTCATAGGCCCGTTGCCCCGCCACCACAGTCACTTCGTGACCTCGAGCCGCCATTGCCGAGCATAAATCCGCCAGGTGTTGGCCGCTCGACGCGACGTCCGGGTAAAACGTTTGATTAACAAAGAGAAATCTCAAGGTCCCGACCGGATAATTTGGCCCAGCAGCCTTTCCACTGCCTGGTAAGCGATTTCCGGAGTCTCAGCTCCCTCCAGAACCAGTTCCAATGAACGTTGTCCGAGGTTCCGTTCTCCGTTCAGCACTGCGTCAATTCGTGTCGAGTACCCGATCCATTGGCTGGTGAAAATTCTGTCCAAAGCCCGGTCCGTCCAAAGACAATAGAACACGTAAGCCGGACCGTCTTGAGAATCAAAGGCGTACCTTCGGAACGGCAATTCGAATCCATGCACGCACATGATTTGAGTCGTGGCATCGCCGATCGCCGATCTTCCTGAGGCCGCAAGGCAATCCTCAGGGGTGTGGTTGCGCGCCAGGTCGGCTGCGACTCGTCCGGGCTTCCAGCGCAGGAAAATGGCTTGCCAGTGAAATCCTTCGTTCTCCCGCCAAACGGCATTGATTCCATGGTCGTACCGAAGGATTTGACGGCTTGCTTCCGGCAAAGGCAATTCCTGGAAACCTGGCAATTCTCGAGGCAGGCGAACATTCCAACTGGCCGGCGTTGGCAAACCACGTTCATGACTGCGGTACCACATTTGTGTTCCGAGCTCCGCCAAACCAATCCAGATCAACAAACACGCTGGAAAGATGGCCGTACGCACCTGCAACCCTTCGAAAAACCCGGGCGTCCGATTTTCTCCAAAGCAGAGATTCCACCCGTTGGCTTTATGACCTCGAAGCCAAAGGCCAATGCACCAGGTCACCAGGAAAGCTATCAGCGGAAGCATTATTCCCAGCGGATCATGCCAGCCGGGCATGGCTTTGAGTCCCTGGTTCGCGGCGACCCATGCCAAGGCGCCGGTTCGAATAACATTCAACAAGAGCGAACAAAAAACTCCGGCGGTCAGCAGAACAACTCGGCGAGATATGTGCAGGTGGAAGAATTCTCCGAAGAACAGCGTCACCAATACCGAGCTTTGGAGCGATTGGATCCCGGAGCACGCTTCATCTATTCCCAGGCATCCGGACCTGACCTCTACCAAGTTCCCATGAGACATCGCGGGAACACCTAATAAGTTTAACGAGTCGGCTGCGCCAAGAGCAACCCACCGTGACAGTGCGGTTACAACCGGCTTTTCAATGATGGTAGGCCACGGCACTGCCGCAAGGAACAGGACCAGGGTGAATACCGGCACTTTGAATTGCGTGACCGAAGGAAACCTACTGGTCGTGGCGCGTATGATTCTCAACGTGAGAATCGTTAGGCCGATCACATCCAAAGCAAGGGCCCAACTCACGAGCCGCCAGTCTGGGTTCGCTTCTTCGACCAAACGGATGGCGGCGTAGGCGACTCCAAGCACAACCGCAGCCAGGACCAGCAACCGCAAAGGCGAACTTGCCTGGGTCGCGGGGGCTTTGTTTTGTTCTCTCCCGTGTTGCTTCCAAAGCAGAAAGAGGCATGCGGGCAAAACAGCCCAACCCGCTCGGTATTGCGGATTGAGTGACCATTCAATCGCGAGGTGATGGATTAACTTCGTCCAAAGGAACAACAATGGCAGGATAAGCAGGCTCGACCTGAAAACAGCTCCCGATCGAGAATCGCTGTTTCCTGAATGGATTTCAAAGGAGTGCAAGAGCTCCGCCTTCACGCGCTGTTTGCCTTGCGGCGTTCGCTCTGAGCACTGAGCTGAAAATGATTTTCCTGCGGCCGCTTTCCAGCCATCCGGGTCCGGAGCTCGTGCGCCTTGAAAACAGCCAAGGCCTCGTACATCCCTAACAGGCGGCAAAGCACCAGGCCCTCGTACCCATCGAGAAACCCAGCTCGGACCACGTAACTATAGAAGAATCGAAGCCAGGACCGGCAGGGCAGGCTGTAAGACCATCGTTTGATGCGCCGTCTCATCGAAGCATGGCTGCCAATTGCATCGAGACCGGCCGCGGCGCCCGCGACCTCGACGTGCGCCTCCCAATTCGAGTAACGATTATGCTTGTCCATCCAAGTGAAAATGTCGGGGTAGGCAAAATGGAGCATTTCATGTTGCAAACGGCTCGTCGTGCCGCGCAGCACGAGGTGTTCATGGATTTCGTTGTCCCCGGATTGAGTATCGCCGGGGTGCAAGTACTCGAACTGGCCTTTCTCATGCCGGAACAAGCGAAGGTTCCAGCTCGGGAAATAGCCGCAGTGCCGTATGCGACGCCCGAGGAAAACAAAACAGCGGTTTATCAGGAAGCCGTCCGCCTGCGGAGAGATCAACGCTCTCCGGATTTCACGCCCAAGCTCGGGCGGCACCCTTTCGTCAGCATCCAAAATTAACAACCATTCGTTTTCCCAGGAGAGGTTTCGCAAAGCCCAATTTTTCTTTTTTGGCAGGCGCCCGTTCCAGTCGAAGTTTTCCACGGTTGCCCCCAGGCTTTGCGCAATGGCCACGGTATCGTCGGTTGATCCTGAATCGACTACGACGATTTCACCGGCCCAGTGAACCGACTGGATGCATTGGGCGATGTTCTCTTGCTCGTTGAGTGTGGGTATTAGAACCGAGAGCATATACAGGATTTGTTCAGGTTGTGAGACGTTGGCAGGATCTCTCTCGAGCCGATCTGAAGAGCAGGGTTGCCGGCAACTACGGACCATGCCGAGATGTCCCTGGTTACAACGGCTGCCGCGCCCACCACCGCCCCAATCCCGATCCGGACACCCGGGCCAATGAACGCCGATGAGCAAATCCACGAAAGGTCGCCCACCTCAATCGGTGGTTTCAGCAACGGGAAATCCTCACATCGGTAATTATGTGTTCCGGCGCAAAGGTGTGCTTTGTGGGAAATGGTGACTCGTTCGCCGATTTCGATGCGTCCCAGGTTGTAGATCAGAACATCCTCGCCTATGGCAGTCCAATCCCCGACGGCGAGGTTCCACGGCATGGAAATCCTGCAGGTGGGATCCAGATGGACCTCCCTGCCGATTGCTGCTCCGAACCGCCTCAGCAACCAGCGCCGCCAGCCGAAGCAAGGTCGCGGACTGATCCGAAACAACACCGCCCCGATAACCCAAAAGGCCCTTAGCAACGTCTCGCGCGCCGTGTATTTCCGGGCTGCCCTGTTGGCTGCGATATCCAGTTTCCGGGTTCCACCTCTATTCATGCAGACGAATGCAATCGGGTTTCCCCCCGCCCAAAACGGCCCATTGGTAGACCGCTCTCAAATCCGCGGCGATTTGAGGCCACGCAAATTTGTCGGCGACAAGTTGTCGTCCTCGCTGTCCCATGGACTGAAGCTCGTCATCGTTTGTATCAAAAAGGGTCCGCAGCCCCGCTCTCGCGCCGTCCACTCCCGGGCCCATTTCAAAGGCTGCGCCGGCTCGAGGTCCCTCCGGCAAGTTGCATTTCGCGGTCAGCAGAACCGGCTTTGCATGGGCCCATGCTTCAAGAACCGCCATGGGAAGTCCTTCGCTGAGGGACGGCAGGACAGCTGCATCGCAGTTTCGCAACCAGGACTCCTTGTCTCTGCCAAATTTCGGTCCCAGGAAATGTAACGACGACCCGTCCTGTCCTTCCGCGTCGTTGGTTGAAGATATCCCGAGGCGCTGTCCCAGTTGCTTGAGCTCCGACTCGTGGCCACCGTCGTCCCAACCAGCGATGGCCAAAACCCACCCATTCCGCTTCCAGGTAGCAGCCCAGGCGCGCAGCAGGTTTTCCAGCCCTTTCTTTGGGTGAAGTCGCCCGAGATAGAGCAGGATTTTCTGCGGCTGCCTTTGGTAAGCGGGCGGTTTAGCTTCTGGTCGCACGGGGTCGTGGAGCTCCGGCAAATCGATCCCGTTGGGTATGACACAAACAGGGTTTTGCAAGCCCAACGTGCGAATTGCATCCAACTCGGCTGAACAAAGGGCCCTGATGCACGCGGCGCCCCGCAGATGCCACTTTTCATACAACGACCATGCAATTTTCTTTTTCCAGGCGGAATTTTGGATCGCCCACTGATCGAGCATCCCGTGAGGCGAAACTATGTAGGGACGCTGGGATGTCCGATGCCAAAGCCTTGTGGCAACCGAGGCGTACTGCCATAACCCATGTACGTGGACGACATCGGGGCATTGAATCGTCATGGCATCCACAACTCCTGGCGCATACCCGAAAGAACGGGGGCCAAACACTTTGAACGGGACGACCGGCACCGGGCTCCACGCTGACAGGTCCTCATGCGTGAACTCATCCACCAGCCCCAGTACTCTCACGTCAATGCTGCGATCGCAGACTTGCCGCCGTTTGCTTTGCGATGATGAGGGATTGGCAATAAGTTGTTGGTGCAATCGACGCACGCTCTCGAATAATCCGCCTGCCCGCCGGGAAAGTGACCCGATTAAGGAAACCGCTTTCACCGGTTCGACAATATTTTGAGCAAGCAAGGCAGCCACCGGCTGGGTCGCGGCCGTTGTTTCCTGACCGCGACGGTTGCGCATTCCAGCACTCCCGCGGCGAAACGTTCCGGTCCCCAAGCTGAAATTCGCTTTGCGGATGCGGCAGCCATCGCCTCGAGGCAGGCGTTGTTGGAATTCAACTTCGCCATGAGTTTGGCCAGTTTCCCCGGATCCTCGGGATCGAACGTGAATCCGTTGCCGCCCGGATTGACGAGGTCCCTGGCGCACCCGCATTTGTGTGAAACCAGCACCGGCAGTCCTGAGGCCATGGCTTCGTTAACGACCAATCCCCAGGGCTCCGAGAGGCTGCTGTGGATAAATGCTTGTGCCAGCCCATAGTAAATGGGCAGCTCATCGTATTGTCTGAACCCAGGCAATTGCACGTACGAGCCCAGGCTCCTTGATTCGATAAACTTCTCCAACTCCGGCCGCAGCGGTCCATCCCCTAAAATGACCAGCGAGCAGGGATCGTTCGCGCCCCCTTTGCCGTTTCTATGCGAGGCAGGCGCAGCAATGCTGCGGTACAGCGCAAACGCCTCCAGCAAACCCAACAGGTTCTTTCTCGAAATAAACCTGGCTGATCCGAGGAAGTACTTCTTCGGCAAACCCAATCGTTCGCGCAACGCGTTAGTCTCCGCCCGGGCTTTCCTCGCCCCGAATGCGAAATACTCGTTGTCCACGACATCGTATCCCTGAACAATTCGCGCTGGGCTCATTCCGAGCTTCGCGAGGTATCCGGAATGTGGCGAACCTCCGACAAACGCAGCCGAATAGCCCCTCAGCAGTTGCCTCTTGACCCACTCCTTGTGGGGTGAGCGTTTCAAGTCCTGCTCGGTGGTTTCCGACATCACGACTGCCGGCACCTTGTTTTTGAGGCACCAGCTCTGGCAGAAGTGCGAGTAGCTTCGAGACCAACCCGGCACCAACACGCATTCAGGCATGAACCGCTCCAGCGCCTGCTTCAATTGTTGGTTGATGATCCTGCCCGGCAGGATTCGGTTAGTGCGGTTTAAAGTCACCGATTCAAAGGGCGATTCCTTTGGAGTTTGGTTCCACAAGTAATCGAGGCTTTTTCGGTTCACCTGAATACCCAAAATGGTTTCCTTTTTGGATGCGGCCTCCAACCGGGCGAGGTGGTACGGGCCGAAATTATCGAACACGACAGCAACTCTCATGGAAGAGGCGTCGACCGGGGGCTTCAGTGGCGTGGCAGGAACAATACCCCATAGGAAGCGGGTTGGTCTGCGCGAGGTTTGTTACAAAGAACAACAAGGCGGGTGATTAACAGGTCCCCGCGAGGAGTAAATGGACTATGACAGAACTAGCGTTAGCCGTACCGATGTTTGCCGCCGCCGGGTATTCTCTGCTTTATCTGCTGATGGGCGGAGGGCTGGGCGGGGCTATTTTGATCTTTATTGTGGCAAAAATGTTGGGCAGATAGGCCCAAGATTTTGTTAATCCTGGGGAAAGTTCATTAATCCGGGGGGCTACGACATGGACCGCGCAGGCCGCATGTTGTCAGATGACCCCGGGTTCCGACGCGTCCCCGTCTGCGAGGCATAAAGCCACGCAGCGCCCAGGAAGATCGCGTTGTAAAAAAGGCCCGGAAGGAAATCGAGTGTCCAATGGGTGAGGCTGCGCATCGCGCAAGTGCAACTTTGCATGTAAAGCAGCTGACAGAACAGGTTGCGGGGGTCCAGAGCGGCTTGCCACAAATAGCGGAAGAATACCCCGGTCACCGCGAAAAACAGGCAACCGAAATAGCCGAACTGCTGAAAGGAATCGCCCATTCCGGTGACGGTTGAGCCTGGGGGATTGGTGTAATCCATTGCTGCCAACTCGCGTTCCACCCCTTCGCTTCGCGCCCCAATCGACAGCGACCGTTTAAAGTCGTCACCCACCCATTGAGCGGGAACAAAACGGAAGACCAGGTGGTTCCAATACCCGCGCCCCAATTGGTAGTCGCCGCTGCGGCGGGTGGCTTCGATCAACATCGCGGCGTTGCGCAATTCGAGTGTGGATTCCTGGCTGAGGAATGCCTTGAAATTGTCAAACCAGTCGGCGCTGAGGACGGCTTCCCAGTCGTTCTGGAGCTGAAACTGCCGGTACGTCGCCGTTGCCGGAATCAACAGAGCAGCCAAGGCCAGCGCCGTGGCAATCATCCAGCGCGGAGGACGAAAACGCAGTTGGAAAAACAGCGTCAGCCCCACGGTCATGGCAAACAACGCGGCGGGCTCGCGGCGTCCGGCTAAAAGACTCTGCGCCGGCACTACCAGGGCCAGCAAGGTCGACGCTATTGCAGCCGCAGTTGGCCGGCGCAGCGCCACCCTCAAGCAGATGGCGAACCCGGGATAACAAAGCTGCTGAAAGAAATTGTAAATCGTCGCGGGTCCCGTCCAGCCTCCGCCCTCGCTGGTCATGATCTCCATATGCGCGAGCTTGTAGCCAAAAAAGCATCCGCACAGCACAAAGAGCAGCCCGGCATGTAACAGCTTGGTTTCGTCCATTTCCAGCCTGGTTCTTGGAAGCGCAGCCGCCCGCGGGATTAGCCGCGGATAACCGGCAAGACAGCTCCCGAGGCACAGGCATGTCACCACGAGCACGCCCTGGACGGCGTGTTCGGGTGCTGCTCCAGGAAAACGAAGCAATGAGATGGCCTGTGGCAATATGAAAACGCCAAACGCCCCAGCCATGAAGTACGGGTACTCGTAAATCCGCTCGGGCTTGCAAAGCACTCCCGCCAAAGGACCGCAAACGCCGGCAACCAAACACCAGAACAGGAAATCGATCACGTTTAGCCAGCGGCGACCGGCGATTCAGCGGCCTTGCGGCCGGGCGATTCGCCAAATCGCGTGGACAAATTAATTTTTGCGGTTGCGGCGACCTGGAACATCTCTCGGTAACTGCGCGCCAGCACGGGCCAACTGAAACGATCCCGCACGGCCATCCATCGCCGTGAGATCAACTGCGCATCGGGTTGTGCTTTTAGCTCCCTGTTCAGCAATGCGGCAAGGCTCCCCGCGCGGGTTAGGTCTCCGAATATGCCGTGCTCTCCCAGCACATACTTGCTGACAGGATACTCATGGGCCAGCACTGGCAACCCGTGCATCAAGGCTTCGAGGTAGGCGCGCCCGAATCCTTCTTTGACCGATGCCAGGACAAAACAATCGGCGATCTGATAATATTTAAACACCTCTTGATAGGGAACAGATCTGGCACCAAAGCCTCGTTGTCCAAGAATGTTTTTGCCCAGGTTGATAATTTCCTGAGACTGTTCGTCAATCAAACCGACGAGTTGGAGATAGGGCCGGGGGTAGGGCAGGCTTGCGATCTCGTGAATGACATAATGCATCCGCTTGTGCGCCCTTCGCACCCAACCTACGCTCAGCACAATCTGTCGATGGGCCGGAATCCCCAGTTGTTGCCGCAATTCGGCGCGCTCCTCTTTTCCTTGCCGTCCTGGCTGGTTCACTAGGCGAATGCCATAGGGTACGCAAAAGTGTCGTTCCGCCGGTTCTCCGGCTTGCAATGCTTCAGCCAGGTGCACGGGAGTAACCTGGTGAACAAAATCCGTGCGCTCGAAGGGCGGCCGAACCGGTGCGCCGTTTGAAAAGACCAATTTGTACGGCACCCCGATCCATCTTCGAAGTCCAAACAGCAGGAATCCCAGGTTTGCCTCACTGTAAAACACGACATCCGGCCTGAACTCACGGATTTGGGCAGCGACCGATAGGAGGGAACTCCACTGCTCGAAGACATAGCCGTTCCGCTTTGCGAGCCGCCCGAGAATTCTGGCCAGCGGCGACGTCCTTGAAACCGACCAAAGGACTCGCTCGTCGGCTGTCTCGACTCCAGCGCCTTTAAGCAGTCGTAAGTGTAACCCGGTCGTTCCTTCCAGCCCGTCAAAAGCTTCGCGGAAGAAGCTCTCGATGCCGCGATTGATTCGGCCTGTGCCGCTGCAGCACAGTAACACCCTCAGCGGGCGTTCCGATTGTTTGGTTGCATCCAAAGCCAGCACATTCTTTCCGGTCGCCATTCGCTCACCGCCCAACGGATGTAAGAGCCCGGCAAAAGCCATGTTCGGGGACCGTTAAAGGGAAAATCCCCGATCGTTCGTTCGCTCTGCCATATTTGTTCGATTCTGTGGGTTTGGGCGAAACCCTTTATGAGGGCTTGAGTAATCCCGGGTTTGAGGAACTCATGAGTTTCCGCGAGGATCATTGCGTCTCGAAGCATGGGTACCTGAAATGTGTCGAGCAGGAAGGCCTCATCCCCTTCGGTATCGCAGATAACAACTGCAGGTGAGCCCGCGCTCGAAGACCGCCCCTCTTGTAAAACCTTCTCGAGATCCCACGGGGCACAATCGCCTAAGACCTCGACGTGTTCACAAATTCCGTTGAGCCGCAACATGCGCGACAAAGCGCGTCGGCCCTGGGCTTCCCGTTCAAAGGCGATGATTCGAGTTTCCGGCAATCGCAACGCCAGGCCGACAGCGTAATAGCCTTCCGCTGCCCCGATATCGACAATGAGCGGCGGTTTGCACGAGCAGACAAATTCAATTACTGGCGCGAGCTCTCGTTCGTAAATTCCGAGCAGCTTGGGAAGATAAGCGCTGCCAAAGGCGTGGTCGACGTAGCGCATTCCGGCAAAGGGACCGAGCCTGACGGTGCTGTTTGTGCCCCGGCGCACCATGTCGGTCAGGTACCCGATGGGACGGTACCGCTCAGGGATAATTCTGCGTAAGAACCGGTCGAGCACTTGGAATCGTGTCCGGAAATGCTCCGCGCTGGTATGCCGCGTGCAGGCGGTCAAGAATGGGCAGGCAGGTAGCCTGAACGAGCCGTTGCACCAGTCGTTTCGGAAGACGCGAAAGGTGATCCCTAAATCGAAAAACCGGAAGCTCGGATCCTGGGTTCCAGAATCTCAGTGCCGGATTGTTGTTCGCGACGATGTGCCTGCGCCAATCGGTTTCGTTCCAATGGTGCCCGACGGGGTTGTCGAGGTATTGAACCACGCGCGCCCGCAACCGGCACCGTTTTTGCAGCTGGACCGGGTCGCGGTGAGGATAATGGCGAATGGGAATCCGGGTTGCTGCCCGAAAACCTGCATTGTACGGGAACGACACTTCGGCGGGCCACTTCATGGAGGAGCGATAGCGGCAAAGCCGCGGTTCTGTGTAATCAGTCACGGTGAACCACCGCCTGCGCTCCTCGATAGGACGATTGCGGTCCTTTTTTCCTTCCCGGCCGCTGTTCCATTCCTCTACGTCGCGCGATGTTAGCCGAAAGTCGTAATATTGATGATATACCACCGTCTCGTGTCTGCTGATGCGCGATTCGACGAACTCGCGCGGCACGATATGGTGGAATTCATCGGCGTCTACCCTCAGGAACCAGTCGCCGTTACGCATGTGGCTTCGCGCCTGGTCGAAAATCCAGGCTCGCACCCGTGTATCGGAAAAGCGCACAGTCTCCCGCTTCAGCGGGATGACTCGCCGGTCTTCACTCGCAAACTGGTTCACGATATCCCAGGTTTCGTCTTCGCTTCCGGTGTCGAACACGTAAATTGAATCGGCCCACTTCAATAGATGCGCCAGGCTTTGGCCGATGATATCGGCCTCGTCGCGCACAGGCATCAGGGCATGAAATCTCACCACGTGTATCGCCGGTTCCGCGCAAGCCTCAGCCATTGCAGATAGGTTGAGAAAGGGACAGGCCGGCGCGCTTCCAAGCACTGACCCAGGCCGTTCATTGCAGCGAGCCACCAAAAAGGTTCTCTCAGCGCCCAGGCAGGGTGCTGTCGCACAACATGCAAAAACTGGCGGAGGATCCGGTAGCACGACACAACTGGAAGCCATGGCCATGGGCAGCGCAGCCAGACGCTCCATAATTCGTTGCGGGCGTTGAGCTGATGCCTGCGCAGCGGGATGCGGTTGTTTGATGACTGGCGGTGACGCACGGACAACGATGGCTCGAACCAAACACCCGCTCCGGCCGCGTAGCACTGGAGTGCATAATCCGGTTCCTCATACATATGGCTGAAGAAACGCACAAAACCCGGCTGCTTCAGATAAAAGGTTCGGCGCATGGCCGCCCCGCAATTTGCATAAGCCGAAACGTAGTGTCCTGGGCTTTTGGGTGTTTTATCCGGTGCTGCGGTGGTGTTTCCATCCCGCACTTCGGGGAACGTCACTACGGCCGCCTCCGGGTGGGCTGTGAAAATTGACCCGAGCCTTGCAAAGAAATCGTTCTGAACCGGATAACTGTCGTCATCGAGACTCAGGACTATGTCGCCGGTGGCCGCGCGCAGCATTTCATCCCGCGCACCCACCGAGCCGGCGGGCTTGTCGCTCACGATGAGGTAAAAGTCCGGGAATTTGGTCCTAACCATCTCTACCGTTCGGTCGTTGCAAGCATCGGCAAAGATGAGGACCTCGTCAGGCTGCGGGCGCATCCGCTGGAGCATCGAGCACGTGACGCCGAGCTCCTCGCAACGGTTGCGGGTTGGGATCATTACCGTGATTCTCATACTCCATGCTGTCGCAAAGCCCGGATTAGCCTTTCGCCGTACTTTTCATGCGTGTAATCCGCAGCGCGATCTCGAGCGGCTTTTGACATTCGGTCGCGCAGGTTGCGATCTTCGACCACTTCCTCAATCCTCATGGCCAAGGCCACGGGATCGCGCTCAGGAACGATCCAGCCATCGAGCCCGTCCCGGGCGACCCCTCCCGCTGCCCGGGTTGTCACCGTCGGCAGCCCCATTGCCAGTGCTTCATATGTGGACTCTGATGAGCCCTCCGCCAGGGTCGGTAAAACAAATATATCCGCGCGCCTATATTCCCTTTGGATCTCTCGCCTGGAGACACGGCCAAGAAAGGTAAGCTGGCGGCACTCGGGTCGGCTTGCAACCTGTTCACTGACATTTCCCGCCACGCGGAACTCATAATCTCTGCCGCGGGCCTGCAAAAGTTCAGCGGCTCGCGCAAAGTAATGAATTCCTTTGCGCAATTCGGCCGTGCCGACGAAAAGCACACGCCCGGGCGTTGGTTCTGGGGTTGCGGATAGCCATTCGCGGCTTACACCATAGGGCACCACGGCGCTTCGACCGTTTCCCAATTGCCAGTTGGCCAGGTCGTGTTGCACCGCCTCCGAAGGGCAGATGAACAGCTCGGTCTGTTTCAAGAACCCATCCGCTTCCTCGTACTCTTTTCGGACTGCGCCCAAATCCTGCTCACCAGGTTCCCAGCCGGGGAAGCTCCGGCGTTCCTGCGCCACTATTTTTTCCGCGCTGAGCAGAATGTAAATTTCTGTAACAACCGAGAGTCCTCGCGTCCTGGCGATACTCATGGCAGGACCGCATTCTCCAAGCATGGAGTAAAGATGCGTTGCCTTCCCAAACCCGTGGGTCGCCATGCGCAAACCAAATCTACGGATTGCGCCAAGATGTTGGCGGTAAAGGTTCTCAGGGTCATTTTTGCAACACCTAAATCGGCGCCATGAAAAAAAGGGAGAAGCCAGAGTCACCGTTTTGGCTAGCACACATTCCGGGATTTGCCGGGATCTGAGCTTTTTGGCCAGTGACTTGAATCCAAGCAACGGACCGCATTTTGCCAGCCATTTACCAGGGCCGATGTTCCCGGCCACGTCTGTATAAAAGCACTCGAGCATTCCAGCGTTTTGCAGAATTTCAGCCACTGCGTACCCTCTGCGCGCCCCTAACTGCGCAACAGCGAATCTCGGGCCCTCGTTTTTTCTCGTGCAGGACAGAATAAGGAACCGCGCGTCGACGCGGACGCTCCCAAACGCTTTAAGACTTCCAGGTACGTTTTTGCGACCGCGCGGGTACGATGTTTTGCCAGGTGCTTTTCTGATCCGCCCTGGAATCTCTTCAGCTGTTCAGGCGACCTCAACCAGCTCTGCAATTGATCCGCCAAAGCATTGGGATCGTTCGGCGGAACTGTTACCCCGCATCGGCCTGTTGCCTCACGCAGCCCGCCTGTGTCGCTGGCCAGGACGACGCATCCGGAGGCGATTGCCTCCAGGGCAACCAAGCCGAAAGGTTCAAACCCGATAGAAGGAATGACGACAATTCGGTGTTGTTTGTAAATGTCTGCGAGGTTTGCGCCCAAAACGGGTCCTTTCATATCGAGGTCTTCCTGGAGCCCGTTCTTTAATACCATCTCACTGAGCCGATCGTTCTCAGGACCTGCCCCAACGACCGTCGACCGAACAGAAACGCCATATCGCTTCAAACATGCCAGAGCCTCAACCAGAACATGCGCGCCTTTTTCCGCCACGAGTCGTCCCACAAGGAGCACGTCTCGCCCGGGCGTCACGCGTGGATCGCGATAAAACTGCTTGTCATCGTACGGATTGAGCAGAACCAATCGTACCGGGTGATTTAACTTCTGTTTTAGCGCATGGCTCACCGCGGCATGCGTCGCGCGGCGAAACAGGCTCGTCCGTGCCCAGCACAATCCTCCTTTGGGCGGACTGATTGTGTGGTGGACCATGAGTGCCTTGTTGCGTTTCCACAAGAGCGGCCAGCCAAGTCTCATACCCGGCCCCTGCAGGATTACGGCGTCGGCTTGTTTGTACAGGCTCAGCAACTGGCGAAAGCCTGGGCGGCTTACGACATCCTTCATGCGCTCACCTGCCTGTGCGTCCTCCTGGTTTGTAGCGACGGTTACAGTCTGCCCTTCACTGCGTAGAGCTTCTGCCAGCAGGCGTGTCACAACTTCCACGCCTCCGATACTGGGGGAAAGTCGTTCTGAGAGGATGAGGATGTTCACTGGCTTGAGCTTGAAAAATTCCGAACCATGGACGCACTGTCGCGACTCGGTTTTAGCAGCTTCCACCCACGCGGACGGAGCAAGCCTAAAGCCCTGTTTGCATCCAACGTGGCGACATAGTCGCAAACTCGCTGGCTGTAATCCTGGCGAGGGCAGGGGATGGTCAGCCTTGGGCCACTGACTTTTGCTGAGAGCTCGAAAATAGCATAGCCATAACTGTGCAAAAGAGTGTGCGCCGGTCCCGGATAGCTGTGAGTCGTTTCCAAGACGATGTCACGCAGTTTCCCTGAACTCAGCAGTCGCTCAGCTCCAGCCAGCACGTGCGATTCGTGGCCTTCCACGTCGATCTTCGCCAGCCGGCACTCCGGGCCAATAGCACTTTCGTCCAGTTTCACCGATGCGATTCGAACCGATGCTGAGCCGTTTTCCCCAACCCTGGCTGTGCCTTCGTTGCCGGCAAACCCGGCGCCCTCGCAAATCCAGACGTAACCGGAGCTGGACGACACAGCCTTGTGTTCAATAACAATGCTGCGGCGCGGCCAACGCTGGATGTTCTGCTTCAGATTGTGATAGACAGCTGGGTGCGCTTCGAATGCCGTCAGCTTTCCGGCGCGCCCGACTCGCAGTGACAGCACACTTGTCATGACGCCAATATTCGCTCCGATATCGGCGACCTGGGTTCCTGGTTCCGCCAACCGCCATAACGCTTCGCAAACCGGGAGTTCATGGACACCTCTCATGTAGATGTTGCTGCCGATGAACCGCCGTGGCTCCACTCCGAGCCAATCCCCCCACGCGGTCCGCGCCAGGCAGCGCGTTGGCCGCGGCAGGGCTTTTCGCCAGCACGCGCGGACAAAGATGTCAGGGCGCAGGAGAAAACATGGGCTCAGGATTTTTGCTGGGAAGTTGCAGTACACTCCGCAAAAGTCTTGAGAAACAGCGTTGTGGGCTAAAGGGCGGCAGGCTGGTGGCAGAGCGAACTCGAATGCATTGGCATGTTCTCAACCCTCTTTAACAGGCACGCAACATCCTGGGCAAACCGGTGCTCGGGGAACTTGTGTTCTGCCACCCAACGCGCAGATTGTGAATACTTTTCCCAGCGCCCGGCATCATCCGTGAGGTTTTTCACCGCCTGCGCTGCAGCAGCGACATTTCCGCACTCGACCAGAACACCTGCTCCAGGGATGCACCACTCAGGAATGCCTCCCACACGATACGCTACTACCGGCGTGCCTTGAGCGGCGGCCTCGATGCCCGCCATGCTGAACCCTTCAGCAGTCAGGCTTGGAATGAGTAACACGCCCGCAGACGCCAAAATAGAGTCGCGCTCCACAGGAGGTGTCCACCCATGAAACCTGACGCGCGGTCCAAGGTGCCATTGATTCACCAGCCCTTCCAAGGCTGCTCTTTCCGGGCCTTCCCCAAGAATTTCCAACCGGTAGCGATCCGGCAGAAGTTTGATGACGCGAAGCGCGTCCTGACCGCCCTTTATCGGCTCGAGCCTTCCGCAAAACACCAACCGGGTCCGATCGCGGTCCGGATTGAGAGGGAGTTCGGGCGAATGCCCGGCGGTGCCGTGGTTCATGCCGAGGGGTGCTGGTTCGGATCCGCGTTTGCAAGGTGGATACAGGACCTGCGCCTTTGTCTCGTGCAGCCGTGCCAGATAATGACTGCTGGTAACAAAGTTCCGGAT
>DATGLT010000394.1:0-8941 GCA_035294005.1 Verrucomicrobiia bacterium | reverse complement strand
GAAAACCCATCGCGCCCGAGCACGTCGCGGGCGGTCACAAAGTAATAGAATTGGTCTCCGTCATTGAAAGGCGGGTTGAGATAACCCGGCGGGGTGTTGGTAGGGAAATGAGCATTTCCCAACGAATGATTGTTGTTGTCGCTGAAGAAATAGGTCGTCGAGTCGGAAGGATCATCCGCTCCTCCAAGCCCATGATTGGCGGTGAAAGGTTTACTGGCAATGACCGGCGAACTGTTTGCCAGGGTGAACCGCGGATCGGTGTGCAGTTGAGTAATCGTCGGCGGAGTCGTGTTATAACCGGCGGCGGTTGCGTCGCTCAGACGAATTCTCCAGACGTTGTACCCGAAGCCGAGCAGTTCAAGCCGGCGCAAGGCGGGCGAGGTGCCCCAGCGCAGCCGTATGCGCAGATTATCGCTGGGCGCGTTGGTCTTGACCTGAAACGGAAAGCCCGGCGCGGGCAACACGACAGGTTGCCCCGGCGTAATGGTCACGCGGCCGACGACGTCGCCCGGTGCGCCGGAGATCGGGTTAAGCTCGCGAACCTCGTAAGTCGTAGTAGTGCTTATCGGTTCCGAGAAGGCTTGTCCGGCGGACATAGTAAGCCCGGGATTAACGTGTTCAAGCAGGGTCAGAAATTGTGCCGTTCCGGGATCGGAGCTGGCGGTTTGGAAAGCGGTGATCACCTTTTGCGCCAGCGGCAGAGCGGTAATGCCTGGCACATTGTGCAGGAGTGTGTTGAGGCCGGTGCCAAGAGAATTCAGGTCCTCGCCGAGCGCCACCGATTGGTTCAGCAGATTGTTGACTGCTGCGGGATCGCTTTGCTGGAAAATGCTACCGCGCTGTGTAAAAGCGGCGTTGTTAGTTGGAAAACCCGGTTTACCGAAAATTCCGAAATGCTTTCCGGCCAGCAACTGAGGTTCGGGGGCTCCGATGAGCACATAGGAATAGTTCGTGCCGCTTGTTTGAATGGTCGTGCCCACGGTCACCACCAGATTGCTCATAGCCGTTTGAGCGGGAGCGTCTGCGCAGCAAACCGCAAGCATCCACAAAACGGCCAGGCCTGAAAGCATTATCTCGCAGATGCTTTTACCCAGCTTTCGCCTCGACGCCGAAATGGTTCGCGGTTTTGTCATTTGGCGGCGACTCAGTAATCGACGTGGTAATCAATACCGCCGGAGTTGACGACACCGGTCACGGTAATGCCTTTGCAGCCGGAAATGCAGAAGGGGCACGGCCCTATCGATCCGCAGATCTGCGCGTTGCCGCCGATATCCAATTCGTACCCTGAACTGGAATGAGTGAGCGTACCGAACATGGTCAGGCTGGCGTTACCGCTCAGCAGGCAAAGCAGCGACAGATCCATGGCTACTTTTTGGCGCATCCCCAGCTGTTGTTTGCTAGGCCCGCCATTGTAGTACACTGCCGAAGCCTCGGTCACTTCTACGTCCAGGAAGCAACTCGAGCCGCCAAACAAGATGTCCGATAAGGATAAGCCAGCGCCGAACTCGACATAGATTCCACTGAATTCCATGGCGTTGCCGCCCAGGACCTGGTTGGCATCCGGATCGATGAACGTCAGCGGATCGAGCGAGCAGGCTTTTCCAACAAAAACCCCGGCTTGAACATCAACGGGTATCCCCAGGATCAGAATCGTTCCCGCCGCTTTTGCCGCGAAATAGTTCTCTGTCGCGCCGAAAGCTATCGCCGCCCCGATTTCATTGACGCTGCAGCCTTCGAATCCAACTTTTCCCTTGATATCAAAGCTGCCGCCAAGCCCGATGATGTTTCCTCCCTGAAGCGTCCACTTGGCGCTGATTCCAAGGGTCAGAGGCACTCCTGATGGATTCAGTCCCGTCCAATCCAGGGTCACGTTGTTTGCTCCGAGCGTGACCTCGGCCGCAGGAGCTCCGGGCGGGATACAATCGACCGGCACCGATTGGGAATCGAGCTCCACGATTTCCATGAAGGCGTTGAAGTTCATTGGGTCCGGCAAATTCACTTGAATGGCCGCATCCAGATGGATTTTCCTCAATGAATCCCCGTTGAACGTTGGGGCCCCGGTGATCTTGGCGGCGAGAAACGATCCGCTCGCCAACCCTTTGACCGCCTGAAGAGTGGTGTCCTGGGCATCGGTAATCTGATCGGCAAGACCGTCCCGGATAGCGCCGTTGATCTGGTCGAACAGGGTATCCATCAGTTGATCGAGCACTGCGTTGGGATCAAAGAGGAACTGCCGCAAGGACTGCTGGTAGCCCGAGGCCATGGACGAACTCAGAAACGCCTTGATCAGCTCCTGTTGCAGCGCCTGCTGTGCCGCTCCGGGATTGCCGGTGAAATAGTCTCCGGCGGGCGTTAGCACGGACGCGTACAGATTCGTGAGATCGGTGGCGGCGTTTTGGACAAACTGGCTGACCGCTGAGGCGTCGCTAAACGGTTCAGTGAGCGCCTGGTTGAAGTTTCCCGAAACGTTCAGCAGGTCACCATGGACCTGCGCCAGTTGATTGCTCAGGTCCTGCAGTTGGCTCTGAATCGCATCGAGCGTGGGGTTAAGATTTGTGACGAGCGTGTTGATCTCGGTGTCGGCCAGGCTGCCCACAAAGCCCAGCGCAGGTCCCTGGTCCGAGGCTAATTGCTGGATGATGGCGTTGATGGTGTGTCTGTTGCCGCCGGAATCCTTGGCCAGAACCTGCAACAGCACACCAATGTCCTTTTGAACGTTATTTAGAGTGCCGTCCAACTGGCCGATCACCGTGCCAGCTTGCCCGGCCGCGCCGTTGAGTTGGCCGATGGTTGTGGACAAAGCGCTGTTATTAACCTGGAAAACCGTGTTGCTGAGGAATGCCGGCAGGTCGGTTTGGGGAAAAGTGCCAATGCTGTTGTAAAGCTGGTTCACCACCGGGCCTAAAGTCGCGTTGAGCGCCGGTTGGAAAAAACCCTGGGCATCTTCGCGCAAAGTGTTTTGCAGTTGGTTGAAACCGGTCGTGTCCAATGCGGCGCCAATCGCGTTGCGGATGGCGTTCGAGATACTCAGGAACGGACCGTCGATTTCGTTTACCGCATCGTTCAGAAAATCCAGCGCCTGGATTTTGGGCAACTGAAGCGAGATATCCTGGGCGAAATTAAAATTAACAATTCCGGGGGACAGCTCCTGGAGCCTACTGTTGACGTTGATGACCGGCAAAACGACCGCCGCGTCCTGGAATCCCGAAAAAGTCCGGAGGGCCGAATTCCACTGGAGCGGGTAATCGAAAAAAGCGACTTCAATCCAATCGGCCTGCGCCCGGGGCCGGTATTGCGTAGTCGGCGAGTTTTCATAAGCGCTGAGACTGACCTGCGCCACCGGCCAGCCGTCGGAGGACGGATCAAAGGTGGTCGTGTTGAAGAAGTTGTTGCCGCCGACCGACCACCCGAGATCGGTCGCGCCGCTGTTGGGCGCGGGCCAGCCGCCCATGATCGCAACCTGGGAATCCGTCGCGCTGGTGGGAGTCACATGCAACTGGACCCGGATATCGCTGAAAAACGGCACACGGATGGCACCGGCGATATTGTAGAACCCGGAGGGCGGGCTTCCGGCGGTGGCCCAATTGTTGAAATAACCTTTGGCTGCAGTGGATAGGGTGTATTGATCTCCTCCCGGACCTTGAAGCGAGAGTTGGGCCGGCACGGCAAAGCGCGAATCGGTGCCGGCCACATTGTCCGCAGGTGTGACGAGATTGCCATTGGGCCAAAAGCCGAGCGAAGCTTGGAGGGCCTGTGGGATAAAGGGCAGGGTCGTTTCAACGCCCAGAACCAGCCAACGCGGACCTGTGCCGCAAGTATCCGAACCGCTTGGCTTGAACAGAATGCTCTCGGGTTTGATATCCACGTTCCAATAAGCCAGGTGTTGTTTACCGCTGGACGGTGGCAGATCGGCCGATTCCAAATCGCCGCGGCAGGAGAAAATCATGTCCTGGAACCCTTGCGTAAATCCTGCCGGTCCCGTGGGGATTTTGGGGAACGCAATGGCGCCGTCGGTGCGCGATTCCCAAACGTCGCTGTCCAGGTAAGACAATCTGTACGTGGTGAAAGTGAAGTTGTACCCATACAGCTGCAGGGTGGAGGGGAACGTCGCCGATTCATGGATGCCGCTGACGCCCCCGGATCGAGCGTAGTACTTGGACCGGGACGTGAGGGGATACGGGCCGACACTCATTTGTGCGATGAAACTTTGGCCGTTCGCCGGTGCTCGGAAATTCAGTCCCGCATAGTTCGCAAAACCATCGGCATATGCCGGCTGGTCAGGACGCTCGATATAGGTTGGGTTGGAGGCGTCACCGAACCCGGTAAAGAGCAGCGCGGCCGGGCTCTGCGCCGCGTCGAGTGTGGTCTGGTCCCCCCGTAGAAACGTGCCGGACATTTCGTAGGCACCGGCGTTGATGCTCGAAGCTTGCTGGGCAAAATTGCCGCCCGTGACGTATCCCCATGACAACGAGGTCGGCGGCACGGTTCCGTAGGCAATAAACCCACCATCGATTGTGAACCCGAGTTGGTTGGCCTGCGCCGTAAAGGCCAGCGTAGCGGGGCCCACCTGGGCCAGGTTGCAGTTGGTGGCTTCTTCGCAGTCGCGCGCATAGGAAACCGGCACGGGACCGCTCAATTGAAGCACACTGTTTGAAGAAACTAACCCGTCCTGGACGACCAGTGTGCCCGTCGTGGCAGGGACCTGCTGCCCGGGAGTATTGCCCGAATAAGGAAAATGCGGCCGCACGTCGGGAGGGTTGAGAGCGATCTGCGTTGAAATGCGGGCAACGCCATTCCCATCAGCGGTGACCACGAGTTGACCGGCTCCAGCCGCGGCATCCCGATAATAGCTGTCATTGGAAACACGATGCGCAGTGTTGGGATCCACCAATTGCGCGACCGCCGCCGCAAGAAGGTCGTCCTCCTGCTGCCGCACGAAAACGCCGCCGGTCGGCGATAATACGATCTGACCCGCGTTGATGTGCCAGGTCAAACTGGGCACCTGGAACCAGAACGGCAACGTTTCCTCAACGACATAGAACGGGCCCGGAGTCGTCAGGTCGTTTTGAGGAGTAAGGGTCTGGTCCAGCGGAGTATTTGGATATTCCAGCGCGGCGATGGTAACCCGGGCCGCCGGGCCAAGTCCCACGCTGAAACCGGTGGGCAGGTTTAAACTGACGAATCCCGACGCGCCGCCCGAACTCAACAAAAGGCTGGAGAGTTGGTAACAGATGTTTTGCACGCAGTGCGTGTCGGGCGTCGGACCATGCACGTTGATGGTGACACCGGGCTTAAGCTGGCATGAACCGTCAACCATGAACGAAACCGGAATGGCAGTTCCGTCGCCATAAGTGTGCCCCGGCGCGGCTGGCAGCCAACCGGCGTCAGCGCTGATGGGCAGGAGCAGATCCAGGTGATCGTTTGGAACCGTATTCGTGATCACGGGCGTGCTGTCCAGGTTGGTAAAAAATGTCAAAAGCGGTCCGGCAAACAGCTCGCTGTTGAACTCCAGCAACTGGACCGGGCCGATTGTGTTGGTGTGGTCGATGACAACCGTGTTGCCTTCGGTATGGGTCATCACCACCGCGATCTGGTAAGTCTTGTCCACCGAATCGATCTGCGCCGCGGGAACTAGTGAAAAGTTGGTGAATACCGAAACGATGCTGGGTTGGGGCGGTGAACTGGTGTCGTGGCTCGGGATGGTGACCTGGACAAGTTGCTGCGTTTGCTGCAAAGGAACCGGGATGCCGCTAACGCTGTCCACCAGTGAATAATTGAAGGCAATTGTCGTGTTGGTGTCCGAAGGGGGCAGGGTAAAATCGTCATACCTGCGGACAGTTGCGGCGACGCTCAGCGGGAACCCACCCTGTGCGGGGGAATTGCTGATCGCCCAAACCCGGTCGAGGCTTGCCGAGTCGAGCGTGAGCAGGAGATTGGCGGACGCATCGGGGCTGACCGTGTTGGTGAAGTTGTAGTAAACACGGTACAGTAATCCCAAGCCGGTGCCGGTGTACGCATAAGGCCCGGAATTGTGCGGCCGGGCATAAACTTTAAGCTGCACGGAGTACCTCTGGTAAGGATCCAGCTGGACCAGCGGCTGCAGGGCAGCCCCGTTGGTCACGAAGTACGCATGTTCGATCAGCGGGGGGAAAATTCTAATGACCCGCGGGAGGGTATTCGTCTCAAAAACCGAGTAGGTTGTGTTCGTTTGCCCGGTCTCGTCCAGAATGCTTACGGGATTGCCCAGGGTGTCGATGAGCTGGTAACCCAACTGAAAATCGACCGTTTCGGCGGTCGAACTTGCGTTGGTAAAAAACATCGAGGTTTCGGTTCGAATCGCCTGTCGGCCGCTCGGCCCGGAATCCCCGTTGATGACGTAGCCCGTGTAATTGGTCAGCGCGAACTTCGCGATGGCAAACTGCATCTGCGCGCGGGCATCCGCGCCGAACAGGAGCGCCATCAGCAGGCACAACACCTTGGCCCCAGCTGCAAATGGCTGGGTTGCTCGACGACAGAAATCTCCTTTTGGCCGGACCCCCTCCGGCGTCGGCAGGTTTCCTCGCATGAACTGACCGGCGCGCAACATTGAGAACACCACAGCAAAAGCTCGGCGTATCCTGTGGAGTGCTTACACTAATACCTCAAGCCGACGGTTTGCGCCAAGAAAATTTCGTGACTTTTTTCCTCAATGAAGTAGCCGCCTGTTAGCGAGACGGAAGTTCGGAGTCTTTGGGTGGTCCTTTTCCGCCTCGTCACCTCGTCGGCGGCAGACCGTCCGCCACCTGGCGCAGCCCTTTCGAATCAAGACGCAAAATGACCCAGTCATCGAGGCGCACCGCGCCCAGTTTTTCATAAAAATCCAGCGCCGTTTTGTTCCAGTTCAGCGCCACCCATTCGAAGCGTCCGCAGCCGCGCGAGACCCCAATGCGTGCCACTTGTTCAATGAGTGTGCGTCCAAGTCCGTGCCGCCGGTACTGCGGCCGAACGTAAACATCTTCGAGCCAAATGCCGCGGCGGCCGACAAAGGTTGAAAAGGTAAAGAAATAGATCGCATAGCCGGCTGCGACAGCGCCCTGGCGCGCGATCAGCGCCCCAGCTGCGGCGCCCTCCCCGAAAAAGGCCTGGTTGAGCAACTCGACAGTGGATTGGACCTCGTGTTCGAGTTTTTCGAAGCGCGCCAGCTCGCGGATCTGCTCGAGCACTTCCGGCACGTCGGCTGGAGTCACAGGCGAGATGGTGAAATCCATACGCGGTCTGGGGCAGTTTGGAAATCGGACGAAATCCCTGTTCGCAGGGGTCGGACTAAAGCCTGAGAAATATTTTCCGTTGATAGAGGAATCGGACCAGGCCGAGGCTGAGTGCCACGACGGCAATGGCCATGAGCATATTGCCCCAGGCGCCAAACGATTGCTGGACTGGGCCGCCGACGACCAGGCTGGCGTATTTATCGAATGGGATCAGGTGAAAGGCCAGGTAAATAGTAATGGGGTTCATGCCGATCCAAACGAACGGCGTGCACCACTTCCTCCACTGCCAGATCTCCACGACTTGGTAAAAAGCCGCCAGGAAAAGCGCCGCATACCCTGCGGCCACCAGCACGTACGAGGAGGTCCAGATCTTTTTTATCACCGGGAATTCCAGGCCCCATGCAAAGCCCAAAACCACGCCGGCAACTCCCCCTGCCAGCAGAAACGCGACTTTTTTCTGATCAGGGACGTTCGGGTTCCTGAGGAGCAAGCCGGCAAAGACGCCCAGCAAACAGGTGCCGATCGCCGGCAGAGTGCTGAGGATGCCTTCCGGATCGTATGCTCCATCCCATTTGTGACCCGGCAGATACTGGAAATCGATTTGCTGAGGCAGGTTCAATCCGTCGTCGTATTTCCCGCGCACCTTAGCTGTCGTCGCCAGGAATTGCTCGTGAGTGGCGCGGCTGTCGGGCTCCAGGTTCATCGCGGCGAGATGCCGCTTTTCGAGGTTGAAGTCGCGCACCGGCACCAGAGCTGTCAAAGCCCAATAACCGAGCAACAGCCCGGCACAGGCAATGGCCAGGCCGCGCGGTTTGAAAATGCAAAACAGGATGCTGGTAAAAAGATAACAAAGGGCGATGCGCTGTAGCACTCCCATCCAGCGCACGTGCTCAATACCCTCGGAGATGCCGCCATAGACCAGCAACCCGAAGCAGTAAAGAATCACGCTTCGTACCAGAATGCGTTTGAGCGCGGCAGCTTTGCCGACCTTCTCGATGGTTTTGGTCAGCGAAAACACGATCGAAGCACCGACGATGAATACGAACAGAGGAAAGATAAGATCGTAAAAGTGAACTCCTCGCCACGGCACGTGATCCATTTGCCGGTCGAGCAGGCGGGTCAGGCCATTGGGCCAGCCCTTGTACAAGGCGTGCACCAGTTCCTCGCCGCCGACTATCCAAAACATATCGAAGCCGCGCAGCGCATCCAAAGACAACAACCGGCGTGTCTGAGGGGCGGGCGGGGTCTGACTCTCAGCCGCAGCTGTAGGGGATGCGACGGGCGAAACGAAGGTGTTGCTCATGGTGAACGAGACGAGTTTACCAATATGATCGGGGCAGTAAAGCAGGCATTGCCGCGATGAACGCGATTCCGCCTTCGAATCCCAAACCCGCAGGGCTCGCAGCAAGTAGCCGTGGGTCTGGCGAGGGTCTGACGACCTAGTCGCCAGACCCACGGAAAGCCACCAAAAATTATTGCATCCCGCCAGGGATGCCTATACGTCGCAGATTTCTACACCTTGCTTCAACGACGCGAGCGGGTCTTTGCGCTTGGGAATGAATTCCTGGGCGCAGAATCCCTTGAAACCAGTGTCGATGATAGCTTTCATCACGGCCGGGTAATTGATTTCCTGGGTGTCGTCGATTTCGGCCCGACCCGGCACGCCGCCGGTGTGGTAATGGGCGATGTACTGG
>DATGLT010000393.1:0-13861 GCA_035294005.1 Verrucomicrobiia bacterium | reverse complement strand
CGCGCTTCAGAGCCGTCGCGAAGACCGTTTCAAATCGGCAGCCGGCATCGCGGTGCACGGTGGAGATCGCCGGAGTCGCTCGTCCTTTCCCTCCAGCGCCGCGCAGGACTTCTTCATAGAGGCGAATGCACGACTGAGCGTGACGCGCATAGGTGAAGTGGGTTTCAATGTGCTTGCGGCATGCCTGGCGCATGTTTCGGAGGACTTGAACGTCGTTGGCGCCGTCCAGGATAATTCTTGCCAGGCCTGGCAAATCGCCCGTCGGCGCAAGGAACCCTGTTTTTCCCGGCACGACCATTTCCGGCACCCCGCCGGAGCTAAACGCGCCTACGGGTGTGCCGCTGCACAGCGATTCCAGGACTGTGTTGGGCAGGTTATCTTCCAGTGACGGCAGTAAAAACAGGTCGGCCGCCGAGTAGAGCGAGTTCAACGCCTCGTCCGAGCGGATTCGGCCGAACGTGCGCACGGGCAGGGGCAGGGTTGCGGCGGGCTTGACTTCACCGAAGCAAAGCAACCCGTTTTTGCGTTCAGCCGAGGCGCGCCTGAAATCTTCGTCCTTGCCGCAGGTTTCCAGCACGGCGAACAGTTCGCGCAACCCTTTGCGTTTTTCGCCGGCATTGTCGACGCCGAACAGGAGCAAAAAATCGTCGTCAGGCAGGGCCAGATTTTTCCTGGCCTTTTTTTGGGGAACAGCCTGGAAGCGCTGGGTATCAATGCCGTACGGGACTACTTCAATGCGGGCGTTCGACAAAACGGCGCTGCGTCGAGCGCATTCTGCCATCCACCGGCTGGGTGTAATGATAAGTATGCCGGAGTCGCCAAGGACGTGGCGCTGGTCAGCAAGGTTGGCGGCGGGAATGCCGCAGTCGTCCACGGTCAATTGGGGGCAGTTCGAGCAGTCCTTTTCAAATCGAGCGCATCCCGAGGTGTAGTGACAGCCGCCCGTAAACGTGCGCTGATCGTGCAATGTCCACAGGATCGGTTTTCCAAGCGTCCGCAGTCCTGCCAGGCAGGAGGCCGACACCAATCCGCTCACCCAATGCAAGTGAATGATGTCAGCCTGAATCACCAGCGGGTGTTGCCATAGGGATTCCCCCGGCCAACCCAGCGAAAAGAAAGTGGTTGAGACGTGGCTCCGGTTGTTGTCGATGCAATGTTTCTGGATTAGATCCCCTAGTATCTTGCCGGTCCCGTTGGCCCGGGGAAGCTCGTGAACCGACTCGGCCCCGGAATGCTTCACACCCACAAGCATTATTGAATCGAGTCCTTCCGCCAAAAGTGACTCGTGTAGCCGGAATGCCGCCCGCGCGGCTCCACCGTCGATATCGTACGTTGAGATGTGAACGACCCGCATTTTCCTTGGCACGGCACTGCGACCCACTACTCGATTTCCATCAGTTATTCCAAAAGCTGCGCCGCATTGAAACAGAATTATCGTGCGGATCAACGGATAAGTTTTTCAAATCGGGGTTTTGCGCTGAACCGTACCCGGGCGGCAATTTGGAGACGCCCGGCTTTCCCGGGAGTTTGCCTTGACTGCTTGCAACCCGAATCTTACTTTCCGATTGAATTCCGTTCAGGCTAACTTTATGGCAACTGAAGTCTTCCAAGCCAGCCGGTGGACCAAGGGCAATCTGCTGTTCCCGACGGTCATCGAGGTGAGCGACAAAGCTGTTACCCGCCGGAAACGTTCCTGGTTCAGCCAGGATGAAATTTCGATCACGATCAGCAAAGTGGCTTCAGTTCACATCAAGACGGGCATGATTTGGTCCAACATCCTGATCGAGTCCTCGGGCGGAACCGACCCCATGTCCAGCCATGGCCATACCAAAGCCGATGCGCAACGAATCAAGCAATTGGTTGAAGAAGCTCAGGTGACCATGAGTCAGCGGCCCGGTCAGGGTCCCGTCACGACCTGAACGCGTTCGCTGCGCCATCCAGGACTTGCGCGGTCCCTGGCCGACGGCGGAGCGGCCTCCACCACGGCCTTTTCTGCGGCGCTACGCGTCGAGGCGCCCGTATTTCCTAATCTCTGGCCAGAGCATGGCAACGGCGACCACGACAAGGATCGTTCCGATGCCTCCGGACACAACCGAGAATACGGGCCCGAGCCAGTGCGCAACCATCCCCGATTCGAACCCACCCAGTTCGTTGGAGGTGCCGATGAACAAACTGTTCACTGCCGACACCCGACCCCGCTTTTCATCCGGGGTCAGCAACTGCACCAGCGTGTGCCGGACCACCACGCTGACATTGTCGACGGCGCCGCACACAAACAGCATGGCCAGCGAGAACCAAAACGAGCGTGAGACTCCGAACCCAATCGTGGCGACTCCAAACAAAAACACGGCCCAGAGCAAGGTGCGGCCGGCGTGCTGCATGGGTGGCCGGTGCGCAAGAAACAAAGCGCACAACAAAGAACCGGAGGGCAAGGCGGCCTGAAGCAAGCCAAGTCCCGCCGGCCCCGAATGCAGGATGTCCTTCGAGTAAACTGGCAGCAGGGCGGTGGCGCCCCCCAGCAAAACCGCAAACAGGTCCAGGGTGATTGTCCCCAAAATAATCCGGCTGGCGAAAACAAACCTGAACCCGGCGACCAGGCTGCGCAGCGTCATTTTTTCTTTCACCGCGATGACGTGCCGACGCCCAATCATGGCCATGAGCCAGAAACAAAGAATCGAGGCCGCCGCATTGGCAGCATAAATCGGCGCGGCATGCCGCGACCAGGCAATCATGGCTCCGCCAAGGGCCGGTCCGGCCACCGAAGAAAGCTGGAAACTGCCGCTGCTCCACGTCACTGCTTTTGAGAACTGCTGGCGGCTGACCAGTCCGGGCAGGAAGGCGGAGCTGGCCGGCCACAAAAAAGTCCGCGCCGTGCCTGCCGCAAACAAACAGAAATAGATCCAAAAAACGTCCGCTTTGTGAATCGAGATGATCGTCAACCCGACGCTGGCGCATGCAATCACTGACGTCATGGCCAGGATAATTCGTTTGCGGTCATAGTTGTCGGCCACGTGGCCGGCCGGGAGGGTAAACAGCACCATCGGCAACATTTGAGTCAGTCCAACCATCCCTAATGCGAGCGCCGAATTGGTGCGTTCGTAAAGTTCCCATCCAACCGCCAGTGTCAACATTTGCTGACCCAATGAAGCGATGAAGCGGCCGGTCAAATAAAGCAGCAGATCGCGGTTGCGGAGCACCGCGTAGGGGTCCGCTGCGGCTGGGTTTGGAACTGCGGTGGTGCCGGGAAGCGGCCCTGGGTTTGTCACAACTGATTCAAAATACAAACCTGGGCCAGTTTGGAAAATCCTTTTGAAAAGAGAAACGGCGGTCGTGCATCCAACCGCCGTCTACAACAACAAACACGCACCTCCAGAAGGCGACGGGATTTGATTTTAAGGAAGAATTGAAAAACGAATATGGGGCGTTCCCCTAACCACGAAAATAAGCCCGCCAAAGGCCGTTTACCGCAGCCGGTAAGTAATTCTCGCCTTGCTCAGGTCGTAGGGAGACATCTCCAACCGCACGCGGTCGCCGACAGTAAGACGGACGAAGTTTTTGCGCATTTTCCCCGAGAGGTGAGCCAGGACTTCGTGTTGGTTGTCCAATTTCACGCGGAACATGGTGCCGGGCAGCACCGTCGAGACAGTTCCCTCCAGTTCGATCGGTTCTTCGCTGCTCATGAGTGGCAACGCAACGACCCGGAGAAAGGGCCCGTTCCCCCGCCGCCATAAAGGCTTTTGTTCGGGACTATAAATCTCTGCTTCAATCTTATCTGTCTCATCAAAGTTACTACATTACCAACTGAGGTTCCAGCGTACAACGGAAGACCACCATGCCCGGAAGATCGCCTGCCATCCAAGTGCCCCTAACCTCTCATTTCCTGAGGGGAAAGCAAGGCCTTTCTGGGTGCGTTCCGAGCCGCGGCCAAAAACCAATTGGCCACCCGGCGCACGGATCTTATGCTGACTGAAACGGCCACCGTTCAAGCATGAAATTACATATCGGATGAACACTCCAGAGGCAACGCCGGGGCGACGCACATACATCTGGCCATGGGCCGTCCTTGCGGCTTTCGTCGCCGCGGTCCTCCTGGCAATCCTCTGGCTCAGCTTCGAGATTCGCCGCACGCAGCGCATCCGCGACGCAAATCAGACGCCCGTTCCGGGCACAAACCAACCGGTTCAACGCTAACCCAATGCAGTTGAATGGGGGTAACGAAGAGAACACGGGCGCAACAGACGAGATCTACATCACCGATTGCCGGGTTCAACTGCGGCTGCTTCGCTTCTCTGACCGGGATCCCCTTTCTCGGGCTTTTTGATCGGCCACTCCTTCGATTCGGTGCGAGCCGTTTTGAGGTATGTTTCGATCCGGGCGACCACATCGGGGTTTTGAGCCGCCACGTTGTTCTTTTCCCCAAGGTCGGACTTTAGATCGTAGAGCTCGAGCGGTTCTCCCGCTTGGGGCCGGACCGCTTTCCATTCTCCCATTCGAACGGCCTGTTGAAAGCCGCGCTCGTGGAATTCCCAGTAAAGGAAGTCATGCTGATTGGTCTGAGTCCGGCCAAGCAGGGTTGGCAGCATGGAGATGCCATCGATGTTTGTCGGCGCCTGGGCCATGGCAATGCCGGCCGCTGTGGGGAAGAAATCCCAAAAAGACCAGACCCGGTCGCTGACCTGGCCGGGCTTGATCTTGGCCGGCCAGCGAACGATCATGGGCACCCGAATTCCTCCTTCATAAAGATCCCGCTTGATCCCGCGGAGCGGACCTGCGCTTCTGAAGAACTTGGGATCCACACCGCCTTCTTTGTGAGGGCCGTTGTCGCTGGTGAAAAAAATGACTGTGTTATCCTCGATCTTCAACTCCTTGAGTTTGTCCATGAGCCGGCCGATGTCATTGTCCATGCGAGTAATCATGGCGGCCTTGTTTTTTTCGGGTTGAGGCCAGGGTTTATCAGAATAAGGCTCGTCACTGGGCACTTGCATGCCGTTACCGGTGCGTTTTGCTTCTTCGTTGTTGGCGTGAGGGATGGTGTATGCCAGGTACAGGAAAAACGGACGGTAATGGTTGAAGGCCTCGGGTTTGTTGATATTGACGAAGTTCAGCGATGCTTTCGTGAACAGGTCCGGCATGTAGATGCCATGTCTGCCGGCCTGGTTTTCAGGAAATATTTCCCAGTCATTGTGGCCCATCCTCGTGTCGGTGCGCCAAAGGCGATCGGTGTAATAGTCATGGGCGTGTACGTGATCGAGGTAACCGGCGAACTCCTCGAAACCCTTCAGTCCCGGTATGCCTGTTGAGTTTTCGTTGCCCAACCCCCATTTCCCGATCAAGCCGGTTCGATATCCGGCATTCTTGAGGAGTTGCGTCACCGTGAAATCTTCAGGCCGCAACGCTTGAGTTCCGTTGCCGCGAATGAACGCGTGCCCGGTGTTCAGCCCGGTCATCAGACAGCAGCGCGAGGGCGCGCAAACGGTGCTGCCGGCGTAGAAATCCGTGAACCGAATACCTTGGGACGCCAGTGTGTCCAGGTTGGTGGTCTGGAACATGGTTTGGCCGTAGCAGCCCAGGTCTCCGTAACCGAGGTCATCAGCAACGATCAGGATAATGTTGGGCCGGCGCGGGGCAGGGGGCCTTGAGTTCGAATTCGGAGCCACACTGGGCTCGGCGCCTTCGGCGAAAGCAGCCCAAACAATCAAAACGGCAAAGATCCATGCTCCGCTCCAGCGCATCGCGGCGAGAGGCTTCTCAAACCAACGCTGATTTCCGCAGGGAACTCCCGTTTTGCCGCAGGTTAAATCCCGCACCCCCGGCGCCCGGTCACGCCTGGACCGCGGGGTCCCTGAGGCATGATGAATAAATCGCATCATGCACTGGAATCTGGAGAAAAGGGACGGCATCGTCCATAGAATTTCAGGGTTTGCCGGGCGATAATTCCCATTGCATTTGAGACTAATCAAGGCAATTTGAGGCAAAATGGCTCCTGAAGAAGAATCGAAACCGGAAGCAACTGCATCGGAGTCCACTCCGCTGCAAGCGGGCGGACGCCGCGACAGGCGCCCGGCGCGCGGGCGGCGTGGTCGCGGCCGTGGCAGGCGCCCCAAGCCGGGGCCAAACCCGCTGATTGCCGAGCAGCCCGATGCTCCCCTGGCTCCGCCCGAGCCCGAAGCGGTTTTTGAACTGGCCGCCGAGGAGGGGCCTTCGGCACAGCCTGAAGCTGCCGAGACAACCGCCCCGGAGGATGTTGCCGAAGAAGTGGTCGAACCGCTGACAGCAGCTCCTGAGCCGGCGCTTCCCTCACGTCCCGCGCCGCCGGCCACCGTGCAGGAGGCCATCGACCAGGTCAGCAACATTGTCGAGGCGTTGCGAAGCTCACTGGATGATATGGAAGAGGTGCTGGAACTGCTCGAGTTGTTTGAACGCCAAAAGAACACCGATGAACGGGAAATCGATTCATTGAGGCGAGCGTTGCGTCAAATGCACCGGCCGCGTGATCCCGGCCAGCATCGCTCCCACCGATAGCTTTCCGAACAGGTTCCCTCTCGCAGTTTCCTATCAATTCCTGCGCGTCAGCTGAAACCGTCTTGGGCCTGATCCGGGCCGCTCGCGAGCTCCGCGCTTCGATTCGGCGCTTGCGTTTCGGACCCCCTGTTTCGCACGTATACAACCCGCTCGAATACGCATGGGCTCCTTACGAGGCATACCTGCGCCGATTTGCTGTGGGCCAAAAACCTGTTTTGTTCCTGGGCATGAACCCCGGCCCGTTCGGGATGGTTCAGACCGGTGTGCCTTTTGGCCAGGTCAGAGCGGTGCGGGACTGGTTGGGCCTTGAGGGAAACGTTGGCCGTCCATGCCCTGAACATCCCAAGCGTCGTGTGCTTGGCTTTGACTGCCCCCGCTCAGAGGTAAGCGGCGAAAGGCTTTGGAGCTTGTTCGAGCAACGATTCGGTTCCGCGCAGGAATTCTTTAAGCGCCACCTTGTCCTGAACTATTGCCCATTGGCGTTTATGGAGGAATCGGGTCGGAACCTCACTCCGGACAAATTGCCGGCCGCAGAACGAACCAGCTTGTTTGAGGCGTGTGATCGTCATCTGCGCCGCGCCGTGGAAGTTCTCCAGCCGCAGTGGGTGATTGGGATCGGCGATTTCGCCCGGCGTCGCGCCGAGTTGTTGTTCTCCGAAGCCGGATGCAACGTCGGTCAGATTCTGCACCCGAGCCCTGCCAACCCGACGGCTAATCGCTCCTGGTCACGGATCGCGACGGCGCAATTGGAAGCGCTGGGCGCATGGTAAATTTGCCACCCGGCTCCTTCAATTCGGCGGTTGCATCGATCCGCAACGGGCAGGTATGTTGTTATCCTGCGATTGCAATCGGCGGGGAATGTAAGCATGCATTTGCCGGACGGCTTTTTGGACACGAAGACCGCGCTGCTCTCTTCGGGGGCGGCGGCGGGCGCCGTTGGTTTGGCTTTGCGCCAGGTTAGCCGTTCTCTGGAACCACGCCGGATGCCCATGCTTGGGCTCGGCGCGGCGTTTGTATTTGCCGCCCAGATGCTCAACTTCCCGATCGCCGGCGGCACCTCCGGCCACCTGGTTGGCGGCGTGCTTGCCGCCATCCTGCTCGGTCCCAGCGCCGGCGTATTGGTCATGACGTGCGTGTTGCTCGTGCAATGCCTCGTGTTTGCCGACGGCGGCCTCACCGCCTTCGGCGCCAACGTGCTCAACATGGGCCTCGTCAATGTTTGCGGCGGTTACTTTGTATTCCGGCTGATTAAGGGCGCGATTCGAATGGACCAACAACGCTCGACTGTGTTTGCCGCGGCTTTCGCCGGGTGGTTTGGAACGGTGCTGGGCTCGATTGTTTGCGCCGGCGAATTGGCTTTGTCCAAAACGGTTCCCTGGTCTGTGGCCTTTCCTGCGATGGCTTACAGCCACATGGTCATCGGAGCCGCGGAAGGCCTCGCCACCGCCCTGGTTGTGCTGGCGGTAATGCGCGCCAGGCCCGACCTTGTGCCCGGCGAACCTGTTTCACGGCTCAGCTTCAGCGCCGTTGGCTATGGGATTATCATTTGCGTGGCACTGGCCTTGTTTGTCGCTCCTTTCGCCTGTCCCTGGCCCGATGCGTTGGAGGCATTCGCGCAAAAACTCGGACTCCATTCGCATCCCGGTAATGCGCCGCTCGCCGACTACCATTTCCCTCGCATCGGTTCCGCGACCCTCGCCACGGCCGTGGCCGGAGCCGTGGGAACTGTGCTTGCCTTCGCCGCCGCTTACGGATTGGCCCGCGTTGCTGTTCCTGTTCTCGGGACGACCAAGAAGGATGCATCCCCCGGGAACTGACCCCCCAAGACGCGCGGCTCTCGAGCGTATTCCAACCCGGGCCAAAATCTTGTCCGCCTTGGTTTTGATACTCTTCACGGCCATGTTGCCGAGGCGTCCACACCTTCTTTACGTGGTTCCTTCAGTCGTATTGTTGATGCTTTGGCCCTTTTGCCGCATGCCATTCTGGTACGCCGTCCGGCGGTTGCTGGTGGCCGAGCTTTTCGTCTTCGGGATCGCGGTCCTTTCGCTAATCCATCCCGCGACCACCCCATTGTTCTTGTCGGCTCTTCTGAAGAGCAACCTCTGTGTCCTGACTTTGCTCCTGCTGACCTGGACAACCCCGTTTGAAAATGTCCTTCAGGAGTTCCGGCGCTGGCATTTTCCAACCGTTATGCTGAGCACTCTCGCGCTGATGTACCGGTACCTGCCTGTGCTGGGGGAAGAAACGCGCCGTATGTCGCGCGCCCGGGCCAGCCGGGCATTTACCTCAGGCCGAAGATTCGCATGGCAAAATTCGGCACTGATCATTGGGCGGCTCTTCGTCAGAACCACCGACCGCGCAGAACGCATTTACCTGGCGATGTGCGCACGGGGATGGAAATGAAAGCCGCCGTCGAGGTCCGGGATCTCAGCTACCGCTACCCTCAAAACGGGCGAATTGCCCTTGAGAATCTTTCCTTTTCCGTGGGGGAGGAGGAGTGCGTCGCGGTCCTGGGGCCCAATGGGGCCGGCAAATCGACGTTGCTGCTGCATTTCAATGGCTTGTTGCCCGAACGCTTTACCGGGCAACCCAATATCTGGATTGCTGGCGAACCCATCAATCCGAAAGACCTTGGCGCCGTCCGGCAAAAGGTCGGATTGCTTTTCCAGGACCCGGACGACCAGCTCATTTCAGCCACGGTCTTCGAGGATGTGGCGTTTGGGCCGCGACAATTGGGCGTCGAGACCCACATTCTTAAGGCGCTGGTGTCCCACTGCCTGGCCCAGGTCGGCCTGAGCGGGTTTGAAGATCGCCAGCCCCATCGTCTCAGTCACGGTGAAAAGCGGCGGGTTTGCCTGGCCGGCGTGCTGGCATGCAAACCTTCCGTGCTCGTCCTCGATGAGCCCACCAGCGATCTCGATCCCCGGGGCCGCCGCGAATTCAAAGCATTGCTCCAAAACCTGCCCGGCGCCAAGATAATCGCTACCCATGACCTCGAGCTTGCGGTGGATCTCTGCTCCCGGGTTATCCTGCTTGATGAAGGCCGGCTCATTGCCCAGGGTCCCGCCGTCCAACTGCTTTCCAACGAGAAACTCATGCTCGAACACGGGCTCGAAAAGCCCCACAGCCTGCTTCATCGGCATCCTCACGGGCCGGTTTTGCCGCCCCAGGGCTGAAAATGTCGCTTTGAAGTCACACGATCGTCGCTCTTTTGTTTCTTTTGCTTGACGGAACCCTCACCTGTCGGGATACGGTTTAGCAGTTCCAGGCCCCAGGCTATGATCAACCAACGACATTGCCCGTATTGCAAAACCCCCGCCGCCAGAGGTTGCGAACATCTGGCCGTTGCCGCCGAGGGAAGAGATTTCGTTCGCCGCTGCATCGACCTCTGCAATGGCCAGCAGGCATGGAACGTGTTATGCCACCGTCGGCAGGAACCCAATCGCGTCGGAGGATGGGCTCCCAATCATCAGGATTTTACCTGGCTGGAAACCGCATTCTGCGACGAATTTCTCCGGCACCTGACCTGGTTTGGCGGAATGGACCACGAATGGCGAAGCGGGCCACGGCCCGAACAAGGCGGCTTCTGGGTTTTGGTCTGGTCCAAAAACCCGCAAAAACTTTGGTGGGAACTGCGCGAGGAATTGGAAAAGGAGTGTAGTATTCCCCAACCCCAGGTCGATTCTCCCCCGTGGCTCATTTGGCTTAATCCAAGATAGGCAAGGCCGGCCTGCGACCGGCAAATACCGGCCACGGAATTGCTCGTATCAAGGAGCTGATCGAGCAGCCGCGTTCAGCTCAGCTTCGAGTTCTGACACGATTGATTTCTCCGGAACGCGCCGATTCAAAAGCGCCAGCAAGGTTGGTTGCCATGGGTCGAGGTTGAACAGGATTTGATTGGTGAAGCCGAGGTATTTCTGCTCCCGCAGGTCGTAAACATGCGCCGGTTGGCGCAGGACCGCTTGCGTTGAAATCGAGGTTTCCAAGGCCTGGTTCCCACCGGCTTGCTTTAAATCCTCGCTCATGTGGTAATCGATGTTCCTTTCGATCCCCACTAGTGCGCCGGACGGCACGGTGAAGCGGTGAATCCGCGCGCGGGCGGTGGAGGGCACTACAATGTCCGGCGGCCCCGCGCCGGGAAACTTCAACTGGCCTCTGAGCCAATCAAGCCAGTCAGAACGCGGGTTTTCCATCAACCGTTGCTCAAGGTAGGCCCTTCCACGTTCGGGAGTTTGGGACCACTTTCCGTTCGGGCTCAGGACCATCGTTCCGTTATTGGTGGCCAGGCTGCTCAACGCGCCAGGAGTAACGGCCACACGCAGCCGGGCGTGCCCGTCAAAACATCCGGCCGGCCCGTCGGCAAGGATTCTCCAATTTGCGCTGATGGAATTGGCCATCCTCCCCAACTCCAGAGATTCTCTGTCCGAAAGCGAGTAGGACTCGGGCAGGACGAGCACGGCATTGCTAACGCCGGCAAGCCCACCGGATTCGATTTGCTCCGACGATATGAATCGCGGCGCGTAGCCGAGGTCCTGCAATGCTTTTAACCAGGCCTCTCGAGTCCTGGCCATTCGGTTGTGCTCAGCCTCAAAACTCGAAAACCGCCTCAGCCAGGTAGAACCATCGACCGTCGACTCGATCAGCCAGTCCGTCTGAATGCTTGCCTGGGAGTAGTGGATGAACACCGGGTCTTCCACATGCCGAGCGCGAAGAAACAACCCCGCCAACGGGGAGGTCATGTCGGCCAACACGGGAGCCAGCGCCAGCGCCTTCTTCGTCAACGGCCACCCGCCGTTTGCCCAATCAAGGCAATCTTCGCTCCACCAGACCAGGCAACCGCGGTCGCCCTCCAGCAGCAAGTGCCACAACCGGCGTTGAGCCGGTCTTGTCTCCGACTCAAACACGGTTGCAAGAATGGGTTTTCCCGGCATGAACGATCCCAAGATCTCCCGAGCGCAACCGATGTCGTACGGTTCGACCCAATCCAGGACCTGCGATAATCGCCACAAATCGTAACCTCCGAACGCGGCGGGCATTTGGGTTCCTTCAATTCCGACCGGTGTGGCCGGATCCACTACGCGCGCAGCCATCCGGAGCTTGTCCAATGCTTTGGCCAGTGAGAGATCCATGTAGCTGCGAAAATCCGCCCACGGCGCAAAGTTCCAAGCCGTTGGATTTTGCCTGGCCTTTACTGGATCGAACTCGACCCGCTGCAGTTGCTGCCAGTCGGGCTGGCCGTGGGGTGTGGCTTGTCCGCTCGCCATCCTGTTCTTGATTTGGTCCGTAGTGAACGGTTTTACGGCTGCCCAATCCTTGAACTCTGTCCCCCATTCCTTGTTGAGTTCCTCCAGGCTGACGTATTGCGTTCTCAGCCAGGACCGAAAAGCATCCAACGTCAGGTCATTGAAATCGTAGTCAAACGGGTTGGCTGAGATCGTTACCGAAAGTTCATCTCGAATATTGTAGGCAAGCGGGTGATGTGTGGCGTTTTTGGCGACGATCCCGGTGAGCGTAGTTCGCGCTGAATCCATCCACGCGGGGTCGTCGAGACAGTAATCGCGTACGAGAGCTGAACCCGGCCGCCCCTTGCGCGCCCAATCTGTGACCGTTTTATCCCAGTCAGTAACCGAGGAATTGAATTTAAGACACAGACCCCTGTTCACCAGGTTTTCAACGTAATAGGGAAACGCGGCCTTCACGGTCGGCGCCGGATCTTCAGTCCCATAAATCATGGCCGTGTTGACGCCCATTTCACGCAAACGCTGAAAGAACAGGGGCAGTTTTTCAGGCTGCTTCCGGGCGGTATCCCCGACCCACATGATAGTCCGGTATTCATTCCACGGCCGCAGAGAACCACCGGCCTCGCCGAGCCCGTTCGCGGGCGATGCGGCCGCAAGCAACATCGCAGCCAGGAGCCTGCTACCCTGGCACATTCCGACTTTTAAACGCATCTGTGCTGGATAGAGAGTGCAGGGATAGTGGTCAATAAATGTTAAGCCCGGCGGCGCGGTATATCGCAATTACCGCATTATGGCCGTCCGGCCCGGGATTGCTATCGGCAGCGTTGCTTTGGCACAATTCTGGCATGTTGGTGTTTATGGCTCGGCGCACGCCCCGGCGATTGAAACCTGTTCTGTTCGGGGCGCTGTTGTTCTGGGCGTTGCTCCGGTCCATGTTGCTGCCTGCCGCGGAATCCAAGCCCGCGCGTGACGCTTTTGACGTGTGGGAGGTCGAAGATGGCGCAGCGCAGCAGAGCCCTCTGACGGCCATTATCCAGACTCGAGACGGTTATCTTTGGCTGGGAACCTACCACGGGTTGGTGCGATTCGATGGGGTCCGATCGACCATCTTCGATTCCGGCAACACTCCAGGCCTGCAGAACGGGCTCATTACCGCGTTGTATGAAAGCGCCGACGGCGTGCTTTGGATCGGGCACGAGACCGGGCAATTAACACGATTCATTGACGGCCGCTTCGAGTCGGTGCCGCTCGCGCAGACCTGGCCTGGAGGCAGTGTTGAGGCCATCAGTGCGGACGCTGACCAGGACCTCTGGCTGATGAATGACAGCGGAAAACTGTTTCGAGTGCGGGATGGAAACCTGCTGGACATTCCAGGTGGTGCTTCTCCCAGCCGTAAAGCCGTCCTGGCTCGCGACCGAAGCGGCAAACCGTGGATTGTCTGCGGCGGACAGGTGTTCACCATTGAGCACGGACAGTTGGCGATTTGCCTTTCGCCGGATTCGGATCCGGGAGCTTATTACGAACGCGTCCTTCCCGCACGCGACCGGGGAATCTGGGTCCTGGGGAACCAACGCCTTCGCAAGTGGGACCAGGGCCGATGGACCGCTGAGCTGAAAGGCGCCCGGCGTATTGTCGGCTCGGTAAGTGTGCTCCTCGAGACGCGCTCGGGAGACATATTGGCCGGTACGTTGCGCGACGGTTTGTATCTGGTCAAAGCGACCGGCGAGACATTCCATTTTACCCGCTCGGCCGGTTTGTCGCACGATTGGGTGCGGTCCCTTTGCGAAGACCACGAGGGCAATGTCTGGGTAGGCACTGCTGCCGGCCTGGACGGGTTGCGGCCGCGGAAAGTTCAAATGCTCATGGCGCCGGACGGTTTTCAGGGATGCAGTTTGCGGTCTATCTCGATGATGGGCCCGGACGCCGCGTGGGTTGGCACTGAAGGCGCCGGCTTGTACCGCTACGAGGCCGGCCGTTGGTCGGCTTACACTGAAGTTTCAGGGATCTCGAATTTATTTGTCTGGCCGGTTCTTCAAACGCGCGAAAAGGATCTGCTGGTGGGCACCTGGGGCGGCGGCGTGTTGTTGAAGGACGGGGAA
>DATGLT010000392.1:0-3446 GCA_035294005.1 Verrucomicrobiia bacterium | reverse complement strand
TCACCATGGCCGAGCAAGTCGGCATGGAGCAGACGCTAAACGCCTACGGGTATTAACGGACCAGCCGGGCCCCGGTTCGAATGAGCCGGTGGGCCCGGTTTTTTTTGCGTCCGGATTCATGGACCCGGGACCCGGTCCATGCGCCAACCATTCTTTTTTTTTGGGGGAGTCCAAAGGCTTTTCGTAGCGGGGCAGGGGCCAACTTTTTAACAATTCGATCCGCCTGCTCGAGGCCGGGCCGGGTTGCAAAAACCGATTTTATGGCACCCTCCTTTCTGGCCTTTAAGATGCGGGGCTCGGAAGCGCCGATAACTCTGCGCCCGAAAGGGGGGATTTGTGAGCGAAAACCCGATTGCTACACTTTTTGCGACACTTCAGCTTTTTCGTTTGAAGACGGCATGGGGTCGGAGAATTGGCAGATTCCATCGGTAAAACCAGACCGATCGCATTTAACATTGGAACCCAGTGAAATGTATCGAAAACCGCGAAAGTAGAATTTTGAGTCTAGCGCGTCTGCCAATTCCGCCACATCGGCTACCTAATAATCAATCACTTACGCAGATCAATCAGACACTTGCGACAGCGTGGCCCTGTGAAACGTTCAGCAACCCAAAGCAGTAATGGCGCAAGCTCAAGCTCACGCCGATACAGATACACCAAGGTTCTCGACAACCGCAAGCACCCAATTCGGGGCTTTTGGAATCGGAATGGGAGTTTCATTGCCAGCATTACAGTCGAAGACGATGCCGGACGAAAAGCAATCAAATGGGTGCTAAATGGGTGCTGCTGCGGAAACCGTTGGCGCGGCTCCAGAGGAATTCCGAACGCTGTTAGTTCATCGCCGCGAAGGTCGACTTCCGCACATTGGACGATGTCCGCAGTTCAGCGCTTACTTGGATGATGCGTATCTGCCGCGCTTGGATACCCTGGGAAGGGCTGGATCAGTTTGGACGCTTTTCCGCATGCTCCCCGAGTAAAGCCACAGTGGTGCCAAGTGAGTTTTTCAATACTGCGCATAAACGCCCTTTCCAAAACTCTTCGGCTTCCGTTGTACATTCCTCTTCTACTTTGAAGGAGATGTTGGTCGCATTCGTCTCATCCGCAATTTCTACGACTATTTTGACCATTGCGTTAGTCTAACATCGAAACCATTTCCTCCAAGCTCAAAGGTCGGTCACTCTGGCCCTCCGTTGCGGGGCGCACTCGCTCCTGCGGTTCAAGTTGGCAGTGTCATGTTTGCTTGTCGTAAGCGGCCACTGCATTCATAAGTGAGCGCGTAAGAGACGATGTTGTCGCTCTTCCAGTACCCTGAGTTTTTCCCGGGCGGTTTTCGAAGGTGCTCCTTAAGTTTATGGAGCGCCGTGTCGAGATCCGCCGTCGAAGAACTTGATAGCCATTCGTCAGCCCTGACTTTCAGGAGGAGTTTCTCAGAAGAAGAACCCAAACTCCCCTTTTCGCGAAAATGAAACAGGACGCCTGGCGCGAGTGCTGTCACCTCCTGCTGCGTTAGCGGTTTTTGAGAGGTCTTCCAGACCAGGTCGTCCAACGAGACGTCCACTGATTGGGCGTCCTGGGCTTTTGTCAGCGACTTGCTCGTCGCCACTGCCCAAGCCAGCAAGCTCGTGTGTGCCTGAGGCCGCTTTGCATCGTCGTGGAAGAAACTCACCAGTGCGCCGGTGCTGAGGTCGTACACCCGGTGGTCGCCCGCACCATTTTCGAACAGCGGCAGCCAACTGGGGTTGAACGAACCGGCAAGCTCGTCGGCATTGTCACTGAGGAAGGCCCAGGTTTCGCACGCGCTATCCAGGCTATGCATAACATAGTTGTTGTCGTCGCACAGATCGGGCGCCCCTGGATTTTGTCCGTCATGCCAGGCAAACCACGTCTGGATGTCGACCGGGACTTTTTTGCCAGCGAGGATTTTGGCCAGGACCTCATGCTTGGAGGCATCGATCCCGGGTCTGAGGAAGTCACCACTGCCGGGAGCTTGCTTTTCCATAGCAGATCCAGCTGATTGAGCGTCGCGGCCAGTTTGTTCTCGCCGGGTGCCTCCTCTGCGCTTGCCGGCGCGGCGGAGGTCGCCTCGACATATCCCTTCGCGTGTTTCTGCTTGATTAGTTTCCCTAGTTCCTTCTCCGCTTCGGCAGCGCTGGCGAAGTCCGTGCTCTTGGTCTGCCCCGCGGTGCCGATTTTGCCAAAGCGAACCGTGAGCGTGTTGCCATCCACCGTTCCTTCCCAAAACTTATTCGACCCGCCTTCAGTACACGTCAGGCGCCCCATACTCAATTCTCCTCAAACATTTTAGAACCGGCCCACAATCGCTTTTTCATGCTCAGGTTCTCCGGTTGTATTGCGTCAGTTTAGAAGACGTTCCAAATTCCCTAACAACGCACATAAGCTTTCAGAGCAATCTTAATTGTGGCCAAGACCGCAAAAGTTTTTGACGTTTTTTCCACCGCTGCCACGCACGAGCCTTGTTAGCAGCGTGAAGCATATGAAATACCATCGCATTACCGAGAAAGGGTGAGCCATGTTCTCCCCATATATCGATGCCAATTTAGTTCGAATGCTGAATTCATACCGCAGTCAGGCTGTCCGGTCTCATAGCAGGAATAAGGCCAGCCAAAGGTCAGGCAGCACAGCAGGAGCCAGTCGTCCGGCAAGGACCCTTCCACAACGGCCTCTTTTCGTGATAACGTCACCGCTGGTTCCGCGACCAACGCGACCTGGGATACGTCCGGTTACTCTCCTCTCGCGGTGCAACCTGCGCCCACCCTGCGACTCTCTCATCGACAGAAGGTTTCCTGGCGCTTAGGCTGGGACCGTTGGATCATGTCCAGGCAAAGATGTTTTAGTTCTCAGCATTCGGCAGTCCCAAGGCCGGTCCTCCGAACTTCAAATTTCGGACGCAGCTTGCTACTCGCCTTAATGAACTTAGTGGCGGCTGCGCAAGCCATCGCAACCGGTTCTGACGCCGTCTACGGCCTGGTTTCCCGCCCCGAAGCCAAGGCGTACCTCGGGATGCCTGCTACTGACGATGGGCATTTCCCTCCGTTGCTGTCGCAGACAGGCGTATTCAAGGACCTTCAGAAGCTCGCTCCGGCAGACTCTTTGATTCCGTACGACCTCAACGTCCCGTTTTACTCGGACGGGGCTAACAAATCGAGGTGGGTTTCGGTTCCGGGCAACGGACAACCCGGAACCGCCTTGAAAATCCGGTTTTCCGAAAGCGGCGAATGGCGGTTCCCGGAAGGAACCGTCTTCGTGAAGCATTTCGAACTGGCGACAAATGAAACGCACCCGGAGGTCCGGCGTCGCCTGGAAACACGGTTGATTGTATGCGATGCGACCGGTGGCGTTTACGGAGTCACTTATAAGTGGAAAGCCGACAACACCGACGCGGAGTTGCTGGCAACCAATTTAACCGAGGCGTATGAAATTCGGAC
>DATGLT010000391.1:0-11294 GCA_035294005.1 Verrucomicrobiia bacterium | reverse complement strand
CCTCCGCATGCAGCACCGGAAACGGGGGGATCTTGGCATCCCATTCCAGCAAGGTGGACACGCCGCCGGTCAAGCGGTGCGCCAGGGCGTACAAATCCCAAACCGGATCGGTCACTGGGTTGTCGTGGGTGTCAATCAGGTGGGTGCGGCAGTTGGTGTGGCCCGCAAGGTGGCACTGGACCACCCGGTCGTGCGGCACTGAGCGGATAAACTCCTCGGGATCAAAGTCATGGTTCACGCTCGAGACGTAAACGTTGTTGACGTCGAGCAGCAGCCCGCAATCGGCTTCCTCCGCCATGCGCGAGAGAAATTCCCATTCCGTCAGCGTTGAGCCGGTGAAGCCCGCATAGGTGCTGGGATTCTCCAAAACGAACGGCCGTTCCAAGAAGTCCTGCAGCGTGCGAATGCGCTCGACCACATGCCTCAGCGACGCTTCGGTGAGCGGCATCGGCAGCAAGTCGTGCGTGTTCACGCCCGCAACCCCGGTCCAGCAGACATGGTCCGAAATCCACTTCGGGCCAATCTCGCCGGCCAGGGCTTTGAGCTTGCGGAGGTAATCAAAGTTGAGTGGATCCGTGCTGCCGATTGAAAGCGAAACCCCGTGCATCACCAGGGGATACCGCTCGGCAATTTGGCTCAGGATGTAACGCGGCCGCCCGCGCGAATCCATAAAGTTCTCTGAAATAATCTCGAACCAATCCACCGCCGGGTTCTCGCGGAGTATGTAGTCAAAATGAACGGTGCGCAGGCCGACCCCCAGTCCAAGATGAGGATGACCCAAACGCTTCTCGCGCAAAGCCGATTGCGGCGCGGGACCAGCCAACTGCGGGCTCTTCAAGCTTTCTTTGGCGCTTCGCCGAACGTTTTTCCCGCTTTCTTCATCTGGGCTTCGAAAGCCTTTCGCGCTTTCTTCCAGGTCTTGTCGGTTAGGGGAACATCGCAACTACCCTGGCCTTTGCATGAGTTCTGCCCCGGATACTCACCGCAGCCCCCTTGCCCTTTGCAGGCATTGTCTCCCTTGCAGCCGTGCGCCTCGGTAGCCGCGCATTTGCCCGTGCCCGCGCACGAGTTGTCGCCGCCTTTGCCCTTGCCCTTGCACGTGTTCAATCCCCGGCAAACATGTTTGTCCTGCAGCAGCAGGGAAGGATCGTGCTTCGCGTCGCCTTCGGCGGCCGAGCCCAGGCTGGTCCCGGCCAGCACGCCGCCGAACACCGCCATGGTGAGCTTGCCGAAGTCTCGCCGCGACAACGCGGCCGGGCTGTTGAATTTTTCTCGTTTGTTCATTGTTGTTCCTTGAGTTTGGGTTGCGCGCGATCGGGGCCGGGCCTCGGCTTCGAGGCCGTGCGCCCGCACCCGGCGCGTGCGATAACGTTGTGTCCGGACAGGACGCCACAATAGCTAAAGTTAAGCATTGTAGAAGTCTGAGTCATGACTCTCGCACCTTGTTCCCGTCAGGGCAAGGGACAAATGCCCGAAGCCCGCCTCAGAGAGTCCTGCGGAACAAGAGCGTGGCCGCTGCCATGGCCAGGACAGAAAATCCAACGAGAAACACCAGGTCGGGGACGATGGCGCCCAGGCCTGTGTTCTTGAGGATAAGTTCCTTGAACGCGTGCACCGCGTAGGTGAACGGGTCGACGATTGCGATCACTTTCATCCACGGGGGAAAAGCGTTGATGGGATAAACGGCGCCGCTCGGAAAGAACAACACCGTGTTCAGAACCCCAAAAATGGCGCGAGGCACCAGCGGATCGCTGACCCGCACCATGAGGAGGAACATCATGCTGATCAACGCAATGGCAGTGACAACCACCACCAGGAACATTCGGACCATGCGCAGCGGGTTCAACGGGTCGGGGATCCCAGCGATGAGGGATCCGCACGTGACCAGGACGATTCCCGCCAGCACGGCTTTGGCGGCGCCGGAAAGGTTGAACCCGAGGATGAGTTCGAGTTTGCGGATGGGCGTGACCAGGTAACCTTCATGCAAACCGCGCGCTTTATCGTCGATGTAAATGATGCCTCCTCCGATCATCGCGGAAACGAAGATCGCAAGGACAATAGTGCCGGGAAGCAAATACTGGATGTAGGGCACGTAAGGATAAATTTCGACAACCGCGAGCGTCGCGTCGGGACCGGTGCGGGGCGGCAGTTGTTTTTGATTAAATGGGACGAGCATTTGGTTGAACGAACCTTCCAACGCAGCCGCCGCAAATTGGTCGGTATTATCTTCAATGAGGGCGATTCTTGGGCCGATCCCGGCCAGTACTTTGCGTGAGAACTGCGGTGGAATGTTCAGGACGGCGTTGATTTTGCCCTGACGCAGGTCCCGGATGGCCTGGGCCTGGTCGGAGTAGGGAAATGTCTCGAACGTGCGGGCATTGGCGCCGATAGCCCGGAACATTTCTTTGAGCTTGATGGCCGGCAACCCGTGGTCCTGGTCCACCACGCCGACGGCCATGTGTTTGACTTTCCCTCCAAACGCGTATCCCAGGATGACCAACTGGACCAGGGGCATGATCATCGAAACAATGATCAAAGCCGGACTGCGCCTAAACCGGCGGAGGTCACGTTCGATGATGGCGAGGATCCGATGCATGCGAACCGGTCCTATTTCTTTTCGTACATAAAGGCGCTGCTGTACGAGTTGGCGCTTTGCAGCGCATCCCGCAGCAGATGACCGGTATAATGCACAAACACGTCGTCCAGCGTCGTGCTCTGGACAGACAGGGACGTCACCGAGAGTCCCGCCGCGCGGGCTGCTTCCATCAGGGCGACGGTTGTGTGAGGTCCGTTATGCGACGAAATCCGGAAAATATGATCGACGGCCTTCACTTCGGCCACTTCCGGCAGGGAACTGAGAACCTCGGTCCAGTTTTCAGGAATTTTGGAAAAACTGACTTCGAGAACATTCTTTCCCGGGATCGAGGCTTTGAGCTTCAGGGGCGAATCAAGCGCGACCAACTTACCGTGATCGACGATAGCGATCCGGTCACAGAGTTTGTCGGCCTCATCCATGTAATGCGTGGTGACAAGGATGGTCAGATCTCTTTCGCGTTTCAATTTGGCCAGCATTTCCCAAACGGCGACCCGCGACACCGGGTCCAGCCCTGTCGTTGGCTCATCCAGAAAAAATATTTTTGGCTCATGCACCAATCCGCGGGCGATCTCCAGCCGCCGGCGCATCCCGCCTGAGAACATCTTTACCGGTTTATCTGCCCATTGCGAAAGGTCGACGGCTTCGAGGAGTTCGCGAATGGCCGTGCGGCGTTTCTGGCTGGGGATGCCGTAAAGCTTGGCGAAGATCGACATGTTTTCCTCGGCGCTGAGGTCCAGGTCGGAAGTCATCGCCTGGGGAATAACGCCGATGGATTGACGGACCTGGTTGGCGGAACGTACCACGTCGAAGCCGTTGACCCTGGCAGTGCCGGAAGTTGGCGGCACGAGCGTCGTCAACATGCGAATGAGAGTGGACTTGCCCGCTCCGTTTGGACCGAGTAGGCCGAACACTTCTCCGTGGCTGACGGTGAAACTCAGCTCATTGACAGCGCAAAACTGGCCGAAGCACTTCGTGAGCTTTTCAACTTCAACGTCGAACATAGCCCTACTTTGGAAGGGTCAACTCGACGTACGCGGTCATGCCAACGGCCAGGGCTCGATCCTTATTGTCGGCGCGCACCCGAATTTCAAAGGTCTTGATGTCCCTTTTGCTGCGGCTCACATCGCGCTGGGTTGCATAATCCGCGTCTACCGCCCGGTAAAAGATAGTCCCTTCGCGGGTTGCACCCGAGGGCAACTGGACCTGGACCTTTTCCCCGAGCCGAATCCTGTCGATGTAGCTTTCCTCAACGTCGACCCGGATCCAAAGATTGTCGGGATCGATAATAGTCAGAATCGGCTGGCCGGGGTTGACGACTTCTCCCTGGAGCGCGGCTCGCACGTCGATAATGCCCGAAATGGGCGCGTGGATCTGGGTGTAATCAAGCCGGACCTGGGCCTTTTCCTTTTGCGCGTTTGCGGCGGCCAAATTGCGACGGCTGGCTTCGAGCATGGCGCGGCGGACGGAAACCTGGTCGGCATTCGCTTGGGCCAACGCCAGGGCTGCTTCGGCCGATTGCACTTGTCGGCGCAGCGATTCGGCGTGGGCTTTTGCGGCTTCAAAGGAAGTGCGGGCCTGGTCGTGGGCTTGAGCCGACTCGACACCGCGCTGAAAAAGCCCCTGCAACCGATCGAAATTCAGGCGCGCGTTTTCCAGGTCCGCATCGGCCTGGGTCACCTGGGCCTTGGCGGAGGCGAGATTGGCTTCGGCCTGGTTGATCTGATTGGTGGTTTGGGTTTCCTGGTATTTCAGGTCCGCTTCCGCTCGAGTAACCTGCGCCGCGGATTCCCCTTCCGCGTTGGAATAAAATGACATATCCGCTTTCCATTCCTGAGGCTGGATTCTGCCCAACAATTGGCCGGCCTCAACCCGGTCACCCTGGTTGACGGAGAGGCTTTGAAGCCGGCCCTGGATTTCGGAAGCAACAACGACTGCGTCCGTTGTGACGATTCCAGTCAGGCGCAAGCCGCCGTGGCCGCGGGCGGCCGTGTAAAACAGCACTGCAACAATGGCAACGGCACACAATAGTATAGCGATTCCAACTCGGCTCTTCATATCAGCCTGGCGGGAAAGCAGGAGCGATTCGGCATCAGCGTCGGGTGTTTTCCCTAACCGTGCGCGGAGCATAAAGAAAGACAGTGTTAATGAAAGCCGAGATTAACGCCCGTGTTCTTGAAAACAAATCACCCGGAGTCTTGCGAACCCCGGGTGATGCGAGATTTTCGGTTTCGACCGCTCCGCTCAGGAGCGGAGCCGGTTATTTGCTGACAATCTCCGGCAGTTTGAAGATCGGCAGGAACATACAAATGACCATGCCGCCAACAACGACGCCGAGGAAAACAATCAGGATGGGCTCGATGAGCGATGTCAAACCGGATAGGGTTGTTTCGATTTCATCATCAAGGAAATCCGCAATGCGTTCGAGCATGCTGTCAATTTTGCCGGTTTGCTCTCCGGCGGTTACCATGCGGATGATCATGACCGGAAATACGGGGTGCTTGGCCAGGGCCACCGAGATACTCTCGCCCCGTTCAATATCCTGTGAGGCCGTTCGGATTGCCCGTTCCATAACTACGTTCCCGACGGTCTGACCCACAATTTGCAAAACTTCGAGAATCGGCACACCGCTGCGCACCAGGGAAGCCAGCGTTCGAGTGAACCGCGCCAGGCAGATCTTGTGGGCAATTGAGCCGAATACAGGAAGTTTGATCCGGTACGTATCCCAGAAACTCCGACCGGTCGGCGTTTTGATGAAATAGAGCCAGCCGTAGACAGCCCCGCCTCCCGCGACCAGGATGAGCAAAATGAACTTTTGCACGAAATGGCTCAAATCGATCAGGAACTGCGTGGGAGCCGGCAATGCCGCGCCAAAGCTCTTGAAGATTTCACCGAACACCGGCACGACTTTAATCAGGAGGAAAATCGTAATAAGGACCGCGACCACAGACACAACGGTCGGGTACATCATGGCCGAGCGAACTTTCTTTCGCAGCCGTGCCGCGTTTTCAAGGTAAACAGCTAACCGGGCAAGGATTTCGGCCAGCAAACCGCCTTTTTCGCCCGCCGCAACCATACAAACATACAACCGGCTGAATGCTTTAGGGTGCTTCTGCAAAGCCTCCGAGAAGCTGTCGCCCCCTTCAACGCGTGTGCAGATATCGCGGATGACGTCGCGCATGACCTTGTTGGTTGTTTGTTCGGCCAGCGCCTGGAGCGATTGCACCATGGCCAGGCCCGCGTCGATCATCGTCGCCAGTTGCCTTGTAAATACCACCAGGTCGGACAAGGCTACTTTGCCGCCGCTGGTCTTGCCCTTTTTTCCAATCTTTTCCTGGATGGAAACGACCAGAAGGTTGCGGTTCAAGAGTGCGGCGATGGCCGCCTGCTCCGTGGCAGCTTCTATGGAACTGCGGATTTCCCGGCCGGTGGCCGTTTCTCGAGCGACATAGGCGAAGGCAGACATAGTTTAGTAAGAGTGTGATGATTCAAAGGTTGCCGGCTGGAGTGCCCATGCCGGGCAACACCACGCAAGCGGTGTACGGTAAAATTGCCATTCAGCAAAGGCATAGCAGAGTTTGTTCCAGACACAGCTCCGAGAAGTTGAAGGCCCTTTCCAGCCTATTGAAGATCCGTATGCATTTTGGCCGTTTGGCCTCGAAATAGTGGCGCCACAACGACCTGTAACGTTACAGATCGTTTGTTCGAGGCAACCTTGGAAATTCTCTCACATGCTCCTGAATGGTGATGAAGCGGCGCTATGTAGGGCCCCAGAAGAGCTTCTCGTTGTCCTGATTCCGTACATTTCCCATGCTCAATTAGGAAAAAACTTATTGTCAAGGACACTTCATATGTTAAACATGCGCCCCAGTGCACCGCTTCTGGGTGCTGGAGCAAAGTGGATTTGCTCTATTTCAGCGCAGACTTAGAAACCAAATAGAGAACCAATGAACATCGGAGGAACTGATGAAGTTTAATCAATGGACGAAGGCATTGGCCGCCCTGGGGGTGGTCAGCCTGGCATCGGCTGCGAGGGCTGAAGAGCAGCCCAGTTCGGTCATGACAGCGCTGGCTTCAACCACGCTGAGCGGTTATGTCGACACTTCAGCGCATTGGAACCTGGGCACAGGCAACGCCTACGTGCCGCCCTACAAGTTCAACTCACCCAGCAAGTCAGACGGTTTTAACCTGGATGTCGTTCAGGTGCGAATCGAAAAGCCTTTGGATGAGTCGGAATGGGCCGCAGGTTACAGAGTCGATCTGTGGGCCGGCCCGGACGCGAACACCCTTAATACCCAGTCGGTCCTGTCTTCGGGTAAAAGCGACTTCGCGATCCGCCAGGCGTATGTGGCCCTGAGGACACCCGTGGGCAACGGGATTGACTGGAAAATGGGCGTGTTTGACAGCGTTATCGGCTATGAGTCGGTGGAAGCAGGGAACGATCCCAACTACACACGCTCATACGGCCACAGCATCGAGCCCCAAACCCACACCGGGTTGCTGGCCAGCTATCGTGTCAATGACATCGTGAGCGCCTCGGTGGGCGTAGCGAACACAACGGGTCCGGCCATCAACAGCCGAGCCTTTGCTCCCGTTCAGTCTTCAAATCCCCATGCCGAATCTTACAAGACCTACATGGCGTCGGTGGCTTTAACCGCCCCTGACAGCCTTGGATTCGCTTCGGGTTCGACGCTCTACGGCGGTGTCGTGAATGGATTCAATAATTCGTTGCTGGGATCGGGATTGGGCCTGCCTACGTTCAACTCGTACGTTGGCGGAACCCTGGCGACACCGATCACCGGACTTCGGCTGGGCGCCTCGTGGGACTTGTTGAAAATCGACACGACTCCCAACTCCGGCCCCTTCTCCGGCACCAAGGACAAAGCGGACATCTGGTCTCTGGCCGGGTATGCATCTTATCAGGCAACCGAGAAGCTCAGCTTCCACGGTCGCTTTGAATATGCCACCGGCGATATCGACCAGGGCTTCGGCACAGTGGGCATGTTCCCATTTGGCCGCAACAACGGCATCTACGCGTTCACCGCAACAGCCCAATACGACTTGTGGAAGAATGTTATCAGCAGGGTCGAATTCCGCTGGGACCACGTCGAACACGGAATGGCATTCGGCGCGGCTGATCCGAACACGGGCCTGCCAACACGCAGCAATTCCTTTTTGTTGGCTGCAAACGTGATCTACAAATTCTAGCAGCAGTATCACACCTCCGAAATACCCCTCTCCCGAACGGGGTGAGGGGTATTTTATTTGCTTTTCAAAATGGCGCTATTTGAGCAATCGGAACAAAAACAGCCCGAACCGGCGCTTGGATCATTTTAATCAAAATGCATAAATTCCTCCGGTTCAGAGGATTGGCCGATCCGCCCAACTCTTGGCACAGCAAGTGCCCTGTGGCCTCAATTACTTTGTAGCCCGCGATCGCCACCAACTCGGATGCGTGCTGCAATCTCAACAAATAAACCAAAATACAAAGAATCATGAAGTGTAATGCATGGACGTTAGGTTTGATCAGTGCCGGGCTGGTGAGTTTGCCGGCAGTGACACACGCGGAGGAAAAACCAAGTTCGGTTCTCACGGCACTCTCTGCCACCACGCTCAGCGGGTATGTGGATACCTCGGCGCAGTGGAACCTGGGCACCGGCAATGCGAACGTTCCCGGCTATGCCTGGAATAGCCCAAGCAAGGCCGATGGTTTCAACCTCAACGTCGTGGAACTGAACCTGGAGAAGCCCGTCGACGCCGCGGACCAATGGGGCGCAGGTTACAAGGTAAGCATCCTGGCTGGCCCGGATGCCAGTTTGTTTAATACCAAGTCTCCGGTCGCCGGAGCCAACTCGGACTTTGCCGTAAAACAAGCGTATGTTTCCTTGCACGCGCCGGTGGGTAACGGTTTGGATTTCAAAATGGGCGTTTGGGACACCCCGATCGGTTATGAAGTTTTTGAATCGATCAACAACCCCAACGTGACCCGCTCGTATGGATACACGATGGAACCGACAACCCACACCGGTTTGCAAGCCACTTACCAGGTGTGCGACGTCGTCTCCACGACCGTAGGGATCGCCGACACCTTTGGACCGACGATAAACGGCCGGGCTTTCCTTGGACCTGCAAGCACCGGATCCGGAGTGCAAGGGCCAAAGGCCGAGTCTTACAAGACCTACATGGCGGCGGTCACGTTTACCGCGCCCACAAATTGGGGAGCCATTTCGGGCTCTACGCTGACAGCCTGCATCATTAACGGGTTCAACGCGTTTGCGGGCCCGAACGGGGCTGACCAGACCAGTTTGTACGTCGGCGCCACCGTGGCGACACCGGTTACAGGTTTGAAGGTCGGTGCCTGCTACGATTATGCGGCCATCACCACGCAACCTTTCCCGGGCGGTAACACCGAAGTTTCGGCATATGCCAATGCTGTCGGCGGCTACCTTTCGTACCAAATCACCGAAAAACTCAGCGCTTATGGACGCGCCGAATATGCCTCGTCGACATTTGCCTCCACGTTCGGCGCACGCAAGGTGGTCGAAGGAACCGCTACCCTGCAGTATGACCTGTGGAAGAATGTTTTGAGTCGGGTCGAATTCCGCTGGGACCATGCGGCAGACGACTCGAATGCGTACGGCGGAACCGTGTTTGGGGCTCCGACCAAGAGCAACGCGTACATGCTCATGGCAAGCGTGGCGTACAAGTTCTAATTGCTTAAACTCCCTCAAAGCCCCTTCGCGTGAAGCGCGAAGGGGCTTTTTATTCTGTTGACTTGATCCTTTTGTCTGGTAGCTTCACCCCTCTTTTTGATCGGGATTTCTGATGAAGACGCATTTGCCGAAAGTAAATTTAGACCAACGCAAGTGGCATGTAGTCAATGCTGACGGCGCCGTGCTGGGCCGGTTGGCGGCGCAGGTTGCCAACATTTTGCGGGGGAAAAACAAACCGGTCTACACGCCGCACATGGACGCCGGCGACTTTGTGGTGGTGATCAACGCCGCCAAAGTCGTTGTGACGGGAAAGAAGGAGACCGACAAAAAGTTCATGAGTTACTCAGGGTGGAAAGGCGGAGAAAAGTACGCTTCGGTGGCCGAAGTCCGTGCGCGTCACCCGGAAAAGCTCATCACGCACGCGGTCCGGGGAATGGTTCCCAAGAACCGCCTCGGGCGGGTGCTGATGACCAAGTTAAAAGTGTATAAGGGCAGCGAACATCCACATTCAGCGCAGAAGCCCGAGCAACTGACGCCCGCCAAGTAAGGCGAGTGCCGCGAGAAACAATTTCTGACCTATGGCAGACATCAAGTTACCGGAAACAAAAACTCCTCAGCACCTTGGCACAGGGCGGCGCAAAACCGCGGTAGCGCGTGTGCGCCTGGCCACCGGCACTGGAAAAATTCAGATTAACGGACGCACATTCGAAAACTATTTTCCCGCCGAGACTCAGCGAATGATTGCTTCTCAACCGCTGGCCGTGACCGGGACAGCCGACAAATTTGACGCGCAGATCACCGTCGTCGGCGGAGGCCCCAACGGCCAGGCCGGCGCCGTGCGCCACGGAATCGCCCGCGCGCTTTTGACCGTCGACGCTAATTTCCGCCCACTTCTGAAAGCCGAAGGACTCCTCACGCGCGACCCGCGTATGCGTGAGCGCAAGAAGTACGGCCAGCCGGGCGCTCGCAAACGCTTCCAATACAGCAAACGTTAATCGAGCCGGAATTTTGCAAACCCCGCTGGCGTTCCGGCGGGGTTTTTGCTTTGGGGCCGGACAAGGCCCTGCCTGATGCCTATGCAGAAGACAAAAATTGCCATTGTGGGAGCGTCCGGGTACTCGGGCGAAGAACTGGTTCGCCTGCTCTTGTCCCATCCATTGGTTGAATTGGTCGAGATAACGTCGCGCCAGGCGGTTGGCCGCTCCCTGGCTGAGGTGTTTCCCAGGTTCGGCCATTATTCCGCGGCCAAAGCCTTGCGCTTTACCGAACCGAACGTCGAGGCGCTGGCACGCAACGCGCCGGTGGTGTTCCTCGCTTTGCCGCACGGCGTGGCAGCCGAATTTGCCGTGCCCCTGTTGCAAGCCGGATGCAAAGTCATCGACCTGAGCGCGGATTTTCGGGTTAAAGACCCTGCCGTCTATAAGCAGTTCTATGCGCACGAGCACCCTGCCCCGGATTTGCTCGCCAAAGCCGTGTACGGACTGCCTGAAATTTACCGCTCGAAAATAAAGGATGCCTCGCTGGTGGCTTCGCCGGGATGCTACCCGACGAGCATCCTGGTCCCCACCTTGCCACTGGTGCGCGTCGGTTTGATCGACCCTCGCGACATCATTGCCGATTCTCTCAGCGGCGTGAGCGGCGCAGGCAGAAAAGCCGAACCGGATTACCTCTTTGTCGAGTGCAATGAAAGCGTGCGCCCGTACGGCGTGCCAAAGCACCGGCACCTGTCGGAAATTGAACAGGAACTCTCGATCGCAGCCGGCGAGAAAATCACGATCCAGTTCACGCCACATCTTATCCCGATCAACAGGGGGATCCTGACGACCTTGTACTTGCGGCCGCGTTCGGGAAAAGCGGACGGACCCACAGGCGACTCCATTGCACGGTGTTTTCAAGAGGCGTACGGCCAGGAGGTCTTTGTGCGTTTGCTGCAAGGCAAAGCCCTGCCGGATACTAAAAATGTGTTTGGAACCAATGTTGTGGAAATT
>DATGLT010000390.1:0-3167 GCA_035294005.1 Verrucomicrobiia bacterium | reverse complement strand
GCTGGTAAGCAAACCCGCGGTGTTATCAGTCAACCCCCTGGCCAAAGCGCTTTTGAAATGCTGCATGGCGCGCCAGTACGCGAAACTGCGCGGGAGGATCGAAGATTTTGGCGGGGCGGCAACGAAGGTGAATGTGGATTCAGCGGAGGGCGAGGGGCAGACCCGGCAAGAGAAAACGACGAGCAACAAGGTCGTTGCTGCACCGGCGCTGGGCAAGGAGAGCATGGATGTTGAGGGCCGGAATTGACGAGTTCGCGCGCCGTCTGGTGAAGCGCTCGTTAAGGCGTTTGGGCCGTCCGTTCGCCTGCGAGTCTTACCTGGCGAACTATCTTTTGGCGAGACATCTGGCTTCATTGTTCCGGGCCCGCAATGTGAAATGCGTTTTGGATGTGGGGGCCAATTTCGGGCAATACGCCTCGTTCTTAAGAGACATGGTCGGATACCGAGGGTTGATTGTTTCGTTTGAACCGGTAAGCGAATGCGTGGTCCGGCTGCGTGACCTCGCAGCGCGCGATTCGGATTGGGTAATTTGCGATTATGCACTGGGCGCTGAGGATACGGCGCAGGAAATCAACGTGATGAAGTCCCTGTTCTTTAGCTCATTTTTGAAACCGGACGATTCGCTGGTAAAGGATTTCCAAACCAAAAACGCGGTGGATCGCACGGAATCGGTCCGGATCAGGCGGTTGGATTCTGTGATCGACGGTCTGCGGCGGGAGCATGACCTTGACAATATTTACCTGAAAATCGATACCCAGGGCTACGATATGGAGGTGTTGAAAGGGGCCGAAGCTGCCATGAAATCCGTGGTTGCACTCCAAACCGAGATGACTTTTCTTCCGCTCTATCACCAGGCGACTCCTTTCCGCGAGGCGTTCGAAATCGTCGGCGCACATGGGTTCGAGCTTTCCGGCTTGTTTCCTGTGAGTTATGACTCGCAAATGCGGTTGGTGGAGGCGGATTGTGTCTTTGTGAAAAGAGGGGGTCCCGCGGAAGGTCTCGAGGAAACGAGCCGCCCGGCGGTTGCCAAAACTGCCGAGCGCACGGTCCCCGTGGATGAGTGTGGCAGTGTAAAATAGGCGCGCCCGCGTAGCTGCGCGCGCGGGTTAATGGTCCCGATGCATGTGCCGCAGCGAACGGAAGAGTTCCCCGGATGCGACCCGTCTTCAGCATTTTAATCCCGGTCCATAACCGGGAGGACTGTGTTCGGGAGACGATTGAATCCGTGCTGGGCCAGACCTTCACGGATTACGAGCTGATTGTTGTTAACGACGGCTCCACGGATGGAACCCAAGCGGTGCTCGAGTCTTACGGGGATCGGATTAAGGTTATTCGCCAGGCTCAGAGTGGACCAGAGGTCGCGCGCAACCGGGCAGCCGTAGAGGCGCAAGGCGAGTACCTGGCCCTTTTGGATAGTGACGACCTTTTGACCGAATGTGCATTGCAGACGTACGACAAGGTGAGGAGAGCTTTCAATTCACCCCCGTTGATCCTGGGTTCGATGGACTATTTTTCGGACGGCAACGCCCGGAACGGAAAATGGGATGCTGCGGAATCGGTTAAGGTGGTTAACTTCCCGGATTTTTTGGCGAAGGACCGAACTGTGGGCGTTTCAAGCAGCCGGATCGTGATCCGGAAGTCCACTTTTCAGCAATGCGGAGGGCTCAGGAACTCCACACCCGCGACGTTCCACCTGGACGACTTCAATCTGTTGCTCCGCGCCGGGACGTCGGGTCCATGCATGCTTGTCGTCGAGCCGATTACGGTGCTGTACCGGCTCCATGCAAGCAACTCCATAAGAAACGTTGAAGCGATGATTCGAGGTGTCCTCGCCGTGATAACGGCTGAGCGAAACCGCGAGTATCCCGGGGGAACCACGCGACGGTTCGCGCGGTACGCCACCATTGGAGGTCCGCTTCAGTTGTGGTGCCGCAACGCGCTAAAACAAAAGCGGCTTGACCTGGCCGTGCGGCTTTTGAAATCGGGTTGGCCAATGCTGGGCGCGGCTATTCTAAGGAAGATGCGGGTGCTGCTTGGGCGGCGGCAACAAACAGTGCTCGTTCCAAACTAGCAGGCTGGTCTCGGGAGTGATGCGAAACGTATCCTCACGCATGTTCGTCCTGGTTGCATGAACTTTCGAGAGTTAGGGAAGACCGGCGTCAAGATATCCGAAGTGGGAATCGGGTTGTGGGAGTATCATTCCGGACCGGAGCTGCTGCGCAAGGCGATCGATATGGGGGCGACCTTCATCGATACGGCGGAGTTATTCGAAGACCCTGTTCCAGGCCAGGTGGAGGCCGAGCAGGTGGTGGGGCAGGCTATAAAAGGCGTTCGCGACAAGGTTTTTGTGGCGAACAAGACGAATCATTGGCGGCGCGCGGATGTCTTCAAAAGCTGCGAGACAAGCCTGAAGAATCTTGGGATTGACTGCATCGATTTGTATTCGGTGCATTGGCCAAACGCCAAAACGCCCATGGAAGAAACCATCGGCGCCATGGAAGAGCTGGCCGAGCAGGGCAAGGTGCGCTTTTTAGGGGTGAGCAATTTTTCGATCGGCGAGATGAAACGGGCCCAGGCGGCGTTGCGGAAGCACCAGATTGTTTCGACTCAGCTTCGGTACAATTTAATCGACAGAACGATCGAGACGCGGCTGCTGCCCTATTGCCGTGAGATGGGCGTGACGGTTATAGGGTTCAGTCCGCTGGGGCATTCGTTTCAAAGGATTTTAGAGCGCGACCCGGAGGATGCGCTTGGCAAAGTGGCCCGGGAGACCGGCAAAAGCAAAGCTCAAGTAGCCTTGAAATGGTGTCTGCGCCAGCCGGGGCTTGTGACGATTCCCAAAACCAATTCGGAAACGCACATGGCGGAGAATTGCTCGGTCTCGGAGTGGCAGCTCACGCCTGAGCAGATTTCGTTGCTGGACAAAAAAGTGCTGTTCCGTCGAAGGAGCGCGGTCGAGGCGGCGGTGCGTCGCTCGGCGCGCGGTTTTTTCCAGGTGCTGAATTTGGATTTTAACACACGCAACCTGAAGGTTCGCGTGGTGAGGCGGTAACGCTGCCGGAGCGCCGAGTTTTACTCGGCTTTAGTTATCCGAAAACCGTTGGAGATCAATAACCCTTGAGCTTAACGGGAATCCTAAGCCGATTGAAAATCGGCGCTCCGGGCTC
>DATGLT010000389.1:0-30003 GCA_035294005.1 Verrucomicrobiia bacterium | reverse complement strand
AAATCCCCATAGTCGGTGGGCATTTTCACCGTCTCGAGGCGCTCCACCAGCTTCTCGCGCGTGCGACGGAACTGGATCAGATCGGCGATAGTGCAGATTTTCAGCCGGTGTTTAACGGCGAACTTCACCAGTTCGGGCATGCGCGCCATCGAACCGTCGTCGCTCATGATCTCGCAAATGACCCCGATGGGCCGGGCGCCTGCCAACCGCACAAGGTCCACTGCCGCTTCGGTGTGGCCGGCGCGCTGGAGCACGCCGCCGGGCCGGGCGCGCAAAGGAAAGACGTGGCCGGGTTGCACGAGGTCCTCGGGGACAGCCGTGGGTTCAGCCATGATACGAATCGTTTCAGCCCGGTCCCCGGCGCTGATGCCGGTGGTAATTCCGCGAGCGGCATCCACGCTGACCTGAAAATCAGTCTTAAAGGTCTCGCGATTCTGGCGAACCATCCGTTCGATGCCCAATTGCTGCAAGCGCTCGGAGGTGGTGGGAACGCAGATCAGCCCACGGCCATGTTTCGCCATGAAATTGACGGCGGCCGGCGTGATGAATTGCGCCGCCATGATCAAATCGCCTTCGTTCTCCCGGTCGGCGTCATCGACCACGATCACCATTTTGCCCTTTTGCAGGTCAGTAACAACCGATTCTATCGAGTTGAATTTGCGGGCCATAAGGCGGGCATCACACTAACGGGACGAGTGACAAACACCACAAAAATGAGTCCGGGACGGGAACTTCAGGCGAACTCCGGTGAGACGTTGATCTTATTTTTGAGATAATACGCCGCAACGCCGACGTACTTTTCGGCCCAGCCTTTGAGCGAAGCTCGTTCCTGGGGGGTTAACGACCGGACCACTTTTCCTGGAACACCCAGCACCATTGAGCCGGGTGGAATCTGCGCGCCTTGCGGCACAAGCGCGCGCGCGCCAATAATCGATTGCGCACCTACGACCGCGCCATCCAAAATCACCGAGCCCATGCCCACCAGGACTTCGTCTTCGACGGTGCAGGCATGCGCGATGGCATTGTGGCCAACTGTAACAAAATTGCCCAGGATGCAACCGTAATCATCAGCCAGATGCAACACGGCGTTGTCCTGTATGTTGGTGTGGTGGCCGATCACGATCCGGTTAATATCGCCGCGCAGGACGGCATTGCACCACACGCTGGAATAATCCCCGAGCGTCACGTTGCCGATTACGGTGGCCCCCCGCGTGATGTACACGCCTTTGCCGAGCCGCGGCTGGGCCCGCAGGTGCGTTTCGAGTTGTCTTTCCAGTTCGCCCATTTCGGGGAGGAATATTGGCCGGATTATCCACAATGCAAGAGAGAAGAAACCACGTTTGAGTTTCGTCCGCCTTGGGCTAAGGGTACAATACCACGGATTTATGACCAAAAAGAAGCCGTATCGGCCGCCTGTCGTCCGTCAACCGCTCCCTCGATCATTCAAGGACCTTACCCCGGCCAAGCATTTCAACCCGCGCACGTTCTTCCATGAGATGGTTTGGAAAGCGCTGCTGACGCGCCGCACCGGGCAGCATCGCCGGCCGGTCTTTCCAAAACTCGAACGCGGACAGGTGGCCATAACCTGGATTGGTCATGCGTCATTCCTGGTGCAGTTCACGGATTTGAACGTTCTAATCGATCCGAACTTTGCCAACTGGCTGTTTTTGCTCAAGCGCATCAAACGCTCCGGGTTGAGGCTTCAAGACCTGCCTCCGATCGACGTTGTGTTGCTCACTCACGCGCACTTTGATCACTTCCATAAACCTACTCTGCGCCGCTTGCCGCATCCCAAAATCGGCATCATGCCTTGGGGTGTCGGAGACCTTGCGCATGACCTTGGGTTTGGACGGGTCGTGGAATTGGACTGGTGGGAACGGTTTTCACAACGGGATTGGAGCGTGACGTTGACACCCTCGAAGCACTGGGGGGCGCGCGTCCTGCGGGATTGCCATCGCGGCTACGGCGGCTTTGTCCTCGAACACCAGGGCCGGCGGATTTATCACGCGGGCGACAGCGCTTATTTCGACGGTTTCAAGGAGATCGGCAAGACCTGCCAGCCTGAGATCGCCCTGCTGCCAATCGGGGCTTACCACCCCGACTCGTTTCGACATTTGCATATGGGGCCGGACGAGGCGATCCGAGTGTTTAAAGAACTGCGCTCGCGCTGGCTGGTGCCAATGCATTACGGCAGTTTCCGGCTTTCATTTGAAGACATGGATGAACCGCCGCGCTGGTTGCTGCAACTGGCGCAGGAACAGGGGTTGACTCACCGGTTGCGCATCCTTGAGGAGGGCCTGCCGCACGTTTTTTGATTCATTGCGCCCCGTGTTGATTTTCATTATCTATTTGCCCTTTAAATCGTTCGCATGCGCGACACATTCGGTTGCGCATGGAGCTGCTCAACTCGGTATTTGATTCAAAAATGAGTGTTGTTGTCGTCACCGGATCGGCCGGCCTAATCGGCTCGGAAACCTGCAAACGTTTTCACAAGGAAGGATTCGAAATCGCCGGTATCGACAACGATATGCGCAGCGAATTCTTTGGGCCAGAGGCATCCACGATGCCCTGCCGGCGCACCCTCGAGCAGCAGCTCAAAAACTACCGCCATTTCCCGATCGATATCCGCGAGCGCGAAAGCATTGATCGCCTTTTCGCAAAATTTGGCGCCGAGATCAAAGCGGTCATTCATACCGCCGCGCAGCCCTCTCACGACTGGGCGGCCCGCGATCCTTTTACTGATTTCGGGGTCAACGCCTTCGGCACGTTGAACCTCCTGGAAGCCTGCAGGCGGCATGCGCCGGAATCAGTGTTCATTTTCACCAGCACCAACAAGGTTTACGGCGACGCGCCAAATCGGCTGCCGCTCATCCAACTGGAATCGCGTTGGGAAATCGATCCCAAGCATCCCTATCATGCAGGGATCGACGAGCAACTCTCGATTGATCAGAGCAAGCATTCGCTCTTTGGCGCCAGCAAAGTTGCCGCCGATATTCTGGTCCAGGAATACGGCCGGTACTTCGCAATGAAAACCGTCTGTTTCCGCGGCGGCTGCCTGACCGGGCCGGGCCATGCGGGGGCCGAACTCCACGGCTTCCTGGCCTATCTCATGAAATGCGTGGTCACCGGCAAGCCTTACCGGGTCTTCGGGTATAAAGGAAAGCAGGTGCGCGATAACATCCACAGTTACGACCTAGTCGAAGCATTCTGGCAGTTTTTCAAAGCTCCGAGGTCGGGCGAGGTCTATAATATGGGCGGGAGCCGGCACTCGCATTGCTCAATGCTCGAAGCCATCCGCCTGTCCGAGGAAATCAGCGGCAAGAAGCTGGAGTGGACTTATCTTGAAGACAACCGTATCGGCGACCACATCTGGTACGTGAGCGATGTCCGGAAATTCCAAGCTCACTACCCGAACTGGAAGTACAAGTACGACCTGCGCGGGTTGCTCAACGAAATCTACCAGGCATCCAGGCAGAGCGCCTGAGCCGACGTTTCTTACTTCGAGATCTTCACCAACACCACGCCGTGCCGCGGCACGGTCGCTTGGAATTGCTGCTTAAAGGAACCAAGGTCCTGTTGGCGCCAAAGATCCCGCACCTTGTGTTTGCCGTTCAGCCCCAGGTCCCTCCACAACGCTTTCACCGGCACAGGGTCTTCGCCCAGGTTAAAGAGGCCGACCGCTTTGGATCCATCTTCGAGGTCCCGGGCCCAAATTTCGGTTGTGCCGTCTTTTGAAATGCGGCCGGCCGGGCGGCCCAGCGGGTCCTGGTTAACGTCCAGCACTTCATCATTCGTCAGCAGGTTAAGCGTGAAATCATCCAGGCGCGTCATGTCGCACCCGATGAGCAAAGGCGCCGATAAAAGGCACCACAGGCTGATGTGGGTGTACTGCTCGTTGGGCGTGAGCCGGCTCGGGCGCACTTTGGCGCTCCATCCGACGTAACCCACCACCAGCATGTCCGGATCATTCCAGTGTCCCGGCCCGGCGAACCGCTCGTGGCCTGCTTGAGAAAAACCGATGCCGGACATGCTCGACCAGGTGTCGCTGATATCCCCGGTAGTGCGCCAGCAGTTGCCGCCCACCTCTGCCCCCCACTCCCACACGTTGCCCATCCCGTACTGGCAAAGGCTGAAAACAATGTCGCGCGGCACCCGGTTCAACGCCTCGCGCATAACCTGATATGGCTTCATCAAACCGGCATGGTCCGGGTTTGGCACCAGTTGTCCGTAACTGCACCAGTCATATTTCAGGTAATCAAAACCCCAATCCGCGTACTGGGTCGCGTCCAACTGCTCGTGCTTGTAACTGCCTTCATGCCCGGCGCAGGTTTTCGGACCTGGCGACGAGTAAAGTCCGATCTTTAGACCCTTGGCGTGGACATAGTCCGTGAGGGCTTTCATGTCTGGAAACTTTTGATTCGAAAGGATGCGGCCCTCGCTGTCCCGGCCGGCTTCCCAGCAGTCGTCGATGTTGATATAGGTCCACCCGTGATCGATCAGACCACTGCTTACCATTGCGTCGGCCGCCGAGCGAACGTTGGCCTCGGTCACGTCGCACCCGAAACAATTCCAGCTGTTCCAGCCGAGGGGGGGCGTGAGAGCAATGGTGTTGCCACAAACGATACGAAGCGGCCGCTCAGACTTGCCTTTGGCATTTTTGACGCTGAGCTTCACGACATAGCTTCCGGGGGAGTTCAGCGAGCCAGTGATCCGGCCGGTCTCCGGATCCAGCGATAGTCCAGGGGGCAGTTTTGAAACGCTGTAACTCAACGGGCGCTCGCCGGTGGCCGGAATCGTAAACAGGACTGGGGATCCCGCCCGGACGCCGAGGATTTTCGCGCCATGGATCCGGGGCGCCGCGGGCGCTTTGGGTGTCAGCACAATCGCCGGTTCGCGCGCCGGGGCAACCACCTGGGGCTTGCCTTCGGTCATTACGATTTTGGCTTCTGCCCAATCCGCATGGTCAAAATCGATGCCGTTGCCTGCATCCCCTACGAACAGAATCAGTCGTTTGACGCCGCGTAAGTCCACAGAAACTTCCTTCGCTGGATCGCCCCCGTGAAGCACTCCGCTTTCCCACAACGTTTTGGTGTCCCCGATCACTTTGAAAATAACACTGCCGCGCTGGCCGACTTCATCGTCCACCCCGACAATGGCCGTGAATCGTTCCGCTCTGCCCTCAAGGGCGATCCGCAGCGAACTGACAGCATGCGTGCCAAACCCGTGCTCAAATCTTTTGCCATCGATGAACAGCGGGTGGCCGTCCGCGGACTTGTTTACGCCGGGCTCACCCCAGCCTTGCTCGGCGTATTGAAGGTCCAGTGTGTCGATACCAAACGTTTCCGCCCTGGCGCAGGTCGAGAGGACACAAGCGGTTGCGAAGGCAATGGTGAATCCGAATGCAGATCTATTCATAACAGGGGCGCAAGCAAAGCCAGACTCGCCATGACAAGTCAAGCATAGTGACGGCCCGCCGATTTACTCAGAACCGATTCAGTTCGTCAGGGCAGCGGATCCAGCGCCTGGACCCTGTAAAAGCGCCAGCTATTTGTCCCGATGTTGTCGGCCTGGATCGTGACGACATCCGTGGCCGTCACGTCGCTGCCCACCGGCTGCCACGAAGCGTCGGAGAGATTATTCTTGTACTGCAGCCGGTAATGTTTGGTAGGAGCCGAATGCCACGAAACATTGGCCACGGCTCCCAGTCGCTGAACGGTGATCATAGTCGGCCCGGCGATCACTTCGATCGTCAGAGTCTGAGCGGCGCTGAGCGGAGGATTGCCGTTGTTGGTGACTCGCACCGTAACCGGGGTCACGCTGGAAAGGCCGGTCACAGGGGGGTTCCAAGTGAACAGGCCTGACACCGGATCAATGGCGGCTCCCGCCGGGCTTCCCGGGTCGAGGCTGAAGAGCAGCGAGTTGTTGTTGGGATCGGTCGCACGCGCGGTAAACGAGACGAGCACGCCAACGCCGGCCACCTGGTTCGTGATGAACTGCAGATCGGGCGCCCGGTTGATGGCAAGGGGCTCGCCCGCGTTAAACGAGTTGACAGCAAAAACAACCTGCTGAGCGGCCGCGGCATAGCTGCCCAGCCGCAGCACATAGGTGCCCGCCAAAGGCAATGTGACCTGGAAATCGCTCGTCAGTCCCGATCCCACGACATAGGCGTTGTTCGGGTCATAGAGCGTCCAGTTTCCGGAAGGGTTGCTTAAGAAGCCTTTGAAATAGAAGTTTTGTCCCGGCTGTCCTGCCAATTGATACAGTTCGAGAGGATACACGCCCAGGGTGTTGGTTACGGCTACCCCGACCGGCAACGCCGGTTGGGCCGAGACATCCAACAACTGGAAAGCAAAAGCGCCCACCCCGGCCCCGTAGCCGTCGATGAGCACGGTGTATAAACCGGTCTGCTGCAGGGCAAAGGGCCCGGTGCTGGTTGAAAACCGGCCGCCCATCGCATTTTCGACCTGGCCTTGTGGGTTCAACAACTGAACGGTAATCACATTGGGGGATGGAGGGTCGTTGGTCAGGGCGTTGTAAACCAATCGCTGTCCAATGCTTCCGTTAAAGGTGTAATAACGCCGCTCGCCCGGCCGCTGGATGGCATCGAAGACTTGCGTCCCGATCGTGTAGGAGTTCGTAAAGTAAGCGAAATCATTCACAATGAAATTTTCGGGCGATGCCGGGGGGCCGGCGCTCGTAAGCACCAGGACATAGGTTCCGGAGATTGGCAAGGTTGCTTCTATATCCCCGGAAAGATTGGCGCCTGCCACGCCACCGTTATTGGGATCGTATAGGTACCATGAGCCGGAAGGATTACCTGGCTGTCCCTTGAAATAGAGCAGCTGGCCGGCACTGCCGGTATACTGGAACACCTGCTGCGCATAGCCGTCCTGAGTGTTCGAAACAGGCGAGTTGATCGGAAGAACCGGTTGAGCTGAAACGTCGAGCAACCGAAACGCAAACGCGCCTGTGCTGCTACCGCGGCCACTCACCACGAGGGTAAAGGTCCCGGACTCCTGCAAAGTGAACGGCCCGCGATTAGCCGAAGCCGCGCCGCCAATCGGGCCTTCCGTGTTACCCTGCGGGTTAAATAACTGCACCGTAACCTGGTTGGGCGAAGGAGGATCGTTGGTAAGCGCGTTGTACAGCAACCGCTGCCCGATCGAGCCCGTAAAGGTGTAAAAATGCTTTTCGCCCGATTGCCCGATCGCCGAAGAGATGGCCGAACCGATCGTGTAGCTATTGGTGATGTACGAATACCCGGTGACCTGGAACACCTCTGTGGCCGGCGCCGGTCCGGAGGGCTGTAAAACCAGGGCGTACTGGCCCGTATAGGGAAGCATGACCGGCAAATCGGTTGTCAGCCCCCCGCTACCACTTGGAACGCCGCTGCTGTTGGGGTCATACAGATACCACCCACCTGATGGGTTACCCCCCTGCGCGTGGAAATACAATTGCTGGCCGGCGCTGCCCGTGTAGTGATAGATAGTAGCCCCGAAACCCCCGAGTTGATTTGTGACGAACACATTGAGCGGCAGCGACGGCTGTGTGGCAATGTCCTGCATCTGAAACATGTACGAACTGGACGTACTGCGGCTATTGCGCAAATAGAGGTAAGAGGTGCCCGCGTATTGAAGCGTGAAGGGCCCCCAGTAATTTTGAAAATCGCCATTGGGACCTACTCCCTGCCCCGCGGCATTGAACAAAGTGACGGATACTGACGGATTGTTGGCGTCGTTGGTAAGCCCATTGTAATAGAGAACCTGGCCCGGATAGTTCGTGAATTGATAGACGTCGGTTTGATACGGATTACTCAACGTGCTCGCCACGGGCGCATTCAAATTGAGCTGTGGAACAGCTGTTAGATCCAGCAACCTGAAACTATAATTGCCGCTGGCACCGGATTGACCCCGTACATTCACAGTGTAGGTCCCCGAACGAGGCAGCACATAAGGCCCGGAGTCGCTGGTCTCGCCAAAGCTGGCGAAGGTCGAACCGTCCGGGTTGATAATGTCCACCAGCAGGTTCGGAGCGCTAATGTCCTGGTTGTCGTAAAAGACGGGCAGTCCTGCGGATGCCGTGTAAGTGAAAGAGTTCGTTTGGTTGGACCCCAGGGTTCCTGAGTGGACCGTGCCAAACCCGCTCGAGGCCGTCGGCGAGTCGCTCACATCGGTTACGACCCACTGGTAAGGAACGGATGATCCCGCCCCACCAGTGCCGATCACCGCCACCGTGTAAGTCCCGGTCAAAGGCAGGGCGACCGTGCCGAGGCTCTGGCTGACGGGTACGGATGCCGCCACGACCTGGTCCACAGGCCCTATGAGTTCCCAATACGCTTTGCTTCCTCCAAGTCCAAGGCTCTGCAGATTGACGCGCTGACCGGCCGTGGCGGAAAAGCGGTAAAGGCGCATCTCGGTCGGGTCCGCCAGGGCATCGCTGACGGTCGTCCCGAAAGTGATGGCCGGCGCATTGGCGAGATCCAGCAGGTTGAACGAGAGAGCGCCAGTCGTATGACCTGCGGCGCTCAGAACGAGCGTATAAGTGCCGTTCTGAGTCAGAGTCAATGGCGTGCTGGTGTTGTAAAAGGCGCTGCCAGACAGGGCCGTTGCTCCGAATGGTGAGTAGATGGCAAAGTTGAAGCTCAGGGAATTGGTCAGGCGCGAGTTAAAAAGGATCCTCTGACCGGGAACGCCGTTGAACGTGTAGAAAAGGACATCACCCGGATGAACGACGGCGGTGGTAACCTCCGAACTGAGCGTAAGCGCGTTGGTAACATACGAAAATGTATTCACCTGGTTTGTATAGCCGACGGTGTTGGCGGCATTCTGAAGCGCCACCACGTAGGTGCCGGCCTGGGGCAGGATTTCCTGGAAATCCTGAGCCAGGGTGCCGCCGCCCAGGTTCGCGTTGGCCGGCCCAAACAGAGACCAATATCCGCCGCCGGCGCTGACTCCTTTTCCGTTGAAGTAGACCTGTTGGCCCAGGCTTCCGGCGAACTGGTAAATCGTCGTCGTATACGGCTGCAGCGTTCCTGAGAAATCCGCGTTCAGCGGCAAGATCGGCTGAGCTGCAATATCCAGCAATTGGAACGGAACCAGGCCTGTCGTATGTCCGCTGGGCTGTAACACGAGCATGTAAGTGCCGCTCGCGGGCAACGTGACCGGGCCTAAGTCGCCGAACGCACCGCCCTCAGCGACCAGCACCCCCGATGGCCCGATCAGGGACACCGAGACAGACAGGTACGCGGAGGAGACGGAGTCATAAAAGAGCCTCTGGCCCGCCGTGCCCGAGAAGGTATAAAACAGCTGGGTGCCCGGCACCTGGATATTGCCGGTAGTCATCGTTCCCAGGGTGAGCGCATTGGTGATGAACGAGAACGTATTCACCTGGTTGGAATAGGTGATCGGGTTCGAAGCCGCCCCCATCAGAACCAAGTACTGTCCCGTGAACGGAAGCGTAACTTGAAAATCGCCGGAAAAGCCAGTCCCCCCGACCGTGTTGTTCTCAGGGTCCAACAAGGACCAATACCCTCCGCCGGTACTGACTGACTTGCTCTGGAAATACAAATGTTGACCGGCAGTTCCCGACAACTGGAAGATCTGGGTAGCATTGGCAGCCACTGTGCCGGACTGGTCCGCATTTAGACTCAGCGCGGGCTGGGAAGCCACATCCAGTAATTGGAACACGATCGGCCCGGTATTGTGCGAGTTACCGCTGAAAATCAGCTGATACGTCCCCGACTCAGGAAGCGTCAGGGGCCCGAAATCGGCCGCAGCATTGACGTTCTCCAGGATCGCGCCACTCGGCGAAATGAGGGTAACAACGAGCGACAAATACGCCGGCTCAAGTGAGTCATAGTAGATTTTTTGCCCGGCTGTGCCTGTGAACGTATAAAATAACTGGTCACCCGGGCCCAAGATATTGTTCGTAACAATCGTCCCAAGAGAAAGCGCGTTGGTCGAGTAACTGAAACCGAGGACCTGGTTGCTTAGGGTGACAGGATTGCCCACGGCGGTGAGTACCAGCGCGTAGGTGCAGGAATAGGGAAGAGCCCGTTCGAAATCACCTCCCAAACCGGCTGAACCGACAATGTTGTTCCGAGCATCGTATAGAGTCCAGGCTGCTCCCGCGCCGTTGCTGTTTCCGTAAAAATACAGCTGCTCTGCCGCCGAGCCGGGCAGGGTGTAAATCACCGTGGAATTGGGTGCGAGCGTGCCAGTAATAACACCATTCAACGGCACCTCCGGTTGGGCGCCCACGTCGATCATCTGGAATTGGCAGGTCTCGCTCGAGGAAGTGTTATTTTGCAGATAAACGTAGTAAGTCCCCGAATAGAGCAGCGAAGCCGGCCCGGCGTCGGAACTAGCCGGGGCGGAAAGCACCGCCTGGCCATCCGGGCCGACAACCGCCATCGACAAATTGAGGGAACCGGATATCAGCGAATCAAAGTATAACCGTTGGCCCGCAGAGCCGTTGAACTGGTACACATCCGTTTCGTACGGCGCGTTGAGCGTGTTGGTAACGCGGGCGCTCAACGGCAGCGTGGGACTGGCGCTCAAGTCCAACAACCGGAAACTGAAATTTCCGCTGGCGCCGTTCGCTCCCCGCACGGCCACCGTGTAGTTGCCTGACCGTGGCAAAATGTAAGGCCCGGAGTCGGCCGTCTCACCCACGCTAAAAACGGCGTTGCCGGTAGGATCGATCAGATCGACGAGCAGCGATTGGCCGCTTTTGTCCTGGCTGTCAAAAAACACAGGCAACCCGGCCGGCGCCGCGTAGTTGAACGTGTTGGTTTGATTGGCATTCACCGTGCCGGACTGCGTCGTGCCAAAACCCGAGGCTGACACCGGTCCATCACTAACATCTGTGGCCTGGACTTGAAACGTCAGGGGAGTGCTGCCCGGATCGGCTCCCGAGATCAACAGGTAGTAAGTCCCGTCGATGGGCAGCGTCATCGTGCCGAGATTTTGATAGATTTGGCCTGATGCCAGCACAACGTCGGCCGGCGTGAGCAGTTTCCAGCTGGCCAGGTTCGTGGAATAGGAAATGGTCTGGAGATTGATTCGCTGACCGCGCTTGCCGTTAAGCCGGTACGCGTTACAAGCCAACGGCGGGCTGAGCTGGTCCACGAGGGGCGTGGTGAGGCTCAACGCCGGTGCCGCCCCAAGATCCAACAACCTGAACTGGTACGTGCCGGTCGTGGAGCCGCTCCCATTGAAGGCGAGAGTATACGTGCCCGGCTCGGTGATCGGCCACGGACCCACGTCGTAATCGTCGTTGCCCGAGTAAAGCGCCACCCCGCCCGGGCTGTAGAGCGTGACATACAGGTGCAGGTTGTCGTAATCGTAGCTATCGAAGAAAAGTTGCTGTCCCGGCACGGCCGTAAACGTGTACGCGTTGGTCTGGCCGGGCAGGGCGATTGTGCCGGCGTAAGTTGCCCCAAGCGTTAGCGGCGTGGCTGAAAAACTTCTCATCGCTCCAAGCAGGAGCACACTTGTGGCAATGAGCTTTCCCATGGAAATCATAGCGCCAGTATTGCTTGATTTGCGGGAGACCTCAAGACGCCGGCCGTCCGTACATACCCCGACGCCGTCCTGCGCGCGAAGGAACGGGTCCGCATGCAAACGTCGCCAAAGTCGCAATACAACGGCCTCCGAAACGGCGCCCTGCCGCACGAGAACCTGCTTAGGATTTAAATTTGCACGCTCGCCTCTTTGCGCCAGCATCGTTGCTCGCTATGCATAAGGCCGTGTTTTTGGACCGCGACGGAACGCTGATCGAAGAAAAGGACTACCTTTGCAAGCCGGAGGATGTGGTGATTTTTCCCGGAACCGCTCGCGCCTTGCGCAACCTCCAGGACGCCGGGTTCGATCTGTTCATTGTCTCGAATCAGTCCGGTGTCGGCCGCGGCTACTTCACGATGCAGGATGTTGAAAAAGTGAACCGCCGGCTGGTCGACGACCTGGAGGCGGGCGGCGTTCAATTTCGCAAAATCTATATCGCTCCGGAGGCGCCGGGCACACCGAGTCGCGGCCGCAAGCCCTCCCCCCAATTTCTCCTGGATGCGCGCGATGAGTTTAAAGTCGATCTTTCCCAAAGCTTCATGATCGGCGACAAACTCATCGATGTGGAAACCGGTTGGAACGCCGGCGTCAGACGCAGCATCCTGGTGCGAACCGGTTATGGAGCCGAGGTCGAGCGCGCAGCCCGCGAAAACCTTGCGCGCGCAATCGTTCTGGACGACCTCCCGGCCGCGGCGGAATGGATCCTTGGCCCAGGCCTGGTTTAACCAAACTTGAAACACTTGAATAAAGCCCCGTCTGAACCCGGCAGAGCCGAGGCCCGGTCGCTTCCAAAATCGCACGCGATATCCAACTGCCCCCGTGTGAGCCATATACGAATGCAGAGCGCGGGCAAATTCCCTTGAATTCCGCGTTAAAATGGCAATGTAATTGCTGTCTTTTTCGCCGGTAACTGGGTAGGATTCGAACTTCGTTGATCCGTATATATGTGTGGAATTATTGGATACGTCGGCAATAAAAGCGCAGCGCCAATTCTGATTGAAGGATTGCGCCGGCTGGAATACCGCGGATATGACAGCTCGGGCCTGGCTGTTGCTTCCGGCAAAGGACTTTTATTGCGGAAGAAGAAGGGCAAAATTGACGAGGGGCTCGCGCCTCTCTTGCAGCAGGAACCCGCCGAGGGCCAACTCGGCATCGGCCACACCCGCTGGGCCACCCACGGCCCGCCCTCCGACGAGAATTCCCACCCTCACCTCGACCAATCGGGGTCAGTCGCTGTCGTTCACAACGGCGTGATCGAGAACTACGATCGCCTCAAGGACAGGCTCGTCAAAGCCGGCCATACGTTCCGCTCCGACACCGATACAGAGGTGCTGGCGCATTTGATTGGCGAACATTTTGCCCGCAGACGCAAACAGAACGGCGATCCTTGCCCCCTTGCCGCCGCCGTGAGCGATGCCTTGCGCGAGGTCATCGGCACTTATGGTCTCGCCGTTTTTGCCCTCGACCAACCCGGCGTCCTGGTCGGAGCCCGCCGCGGTTCGCCTTTGATCATCGGCATCGGGACCGGCGAAAATTTCCTGGCCAGCGACGCCAATGCCATTGTCGCTCACACTCGCCAGGTCGTTTATCTCAACGACTACGACGTGGCCACCATTACCCGCGACCGTTTCGATGTCCAGAATCTCGGAACCGACACCGCCAAAGTCCAAATCAGCCAGCTCGAATTCGGCGCCGAAGCTGCCGAACGCGGCGAATTCGATCACTTCATGCTCAAGGAGATTTTCGAGCAGCCGAGCACGGTCGAAAACGCCCTCCGCGGGCGTGTCGACCAGGAAGCCGCAACGGCGCGGTTTGGCGGACTTAACATGACCACCGAAGCGCTCCGGGGCATCGAGCGCATTGTCATTGCCGCCAGCGGCACCAGCTGGCACGCCGCCCTTGTGGGCGAGTATTTGATCGAGGAATTTGCTCACATCCCCGTCGAAGTCGAATTCGCCCATGAATTCTGCTATCGCAACGCGCCATTGGAGCGCGGCACCGTGCTGCTGGTTATCTCGCAGTCCGGAGAAACCGCGGATACCTTGGCCGCCCTGCGCGAAGCCAAGCGCCGCGGCCATTGCGCGCTGGCCATCGTGAATGTGGTCGGCAGCACTATTGCCCGCGAAGCCGATGGGGGCATTTACATGCACGCCGGACCTGAAATTGGGGTGGCATCCACCAAGGCTTTCGTTTCCACCTTAACCATTCTTTCGCTCCTGGCCGTTCACCTGGGGCGCATGCGCATGCTCTCGGCCCGGCGCGCCCTTGAAATGCTGCACGCCTTGCAGTCGGCACCGCGCCAAATCGAACAAATCCTTCAGCAAAGTGACAAGCTGCGCAAACTCGCCCTCAAGTATGCCAAGGCCGACGATTTCTTTTTCCTAAGCCGCGGATACACCTTCCCCATCGCGCTCGAAGGCGCGCTTAAGTTGAAGGAAATTTCCTACATCCACGCCGAAGGCTATTCCGCCGCCGAGATGAAACACGGCCCGATCGCTCTGATCGACCCCCAAACCCCAACCATTTTCCTCGTGCCCCAGGATTCCATGTACGACAAAACCATGGCCAACCTGGCTATGATCCGCGCTCGAAAAGGCCCCATCATCGCCCTGGCCACCGAGGGGGACGAACAAGCTGCCAACGTCGCCGACGACGTCATCTACATCCCCCCAACCATCGAACCAGTCTATCCTCTCCTGGCCACGATCCCCCTCCAACTTTTCGCCTACCACATCGCCGTCGCCCGCGGCTGCGACGTCGATAAACCCAGAAACCTCGCAAAAAGCGTTACAGTCCAATGAAACTTGGGCACCCGTCTTCGGAAGAGAGTGTGGTCACAAAATAAAGTCTGTAAGTGCAAAATAGAGTTTGTAAGTAGCGGCAGCTTGTTCAACCCAGAAATCGATGCGGCAGCGACGAGCAAAAAGGCGATCGTGATCACCTCACCGCACCGTGCGAGGAATACCGGCCAGAAGCTCTCCAGTTGGGTTTGGTTGCGAAAAACCAACCCCGATCAACTCTAGAACAGGTTTGCGCCACGACAGGAATGCCAGCACTCTCGGTCAAGCATGGGAATAGCGAGATCGATTCCGGCATTCTTGTGGCTGCGGCGACTCTGGGACTTGGACCGCTGCTCCAGAAGCCGAATGGCTTCTCGTTGGGTTCTGCCGGCCTGCTGGATGATGCTTTGGGTGTCACTGCTAGCGGTTAGAGCATCAGAGCCACGCGAACCCGTAATCGAGGCGGGCTTCCATCGCCCCCCTGACGAGGCACGGCCTCGCTTCTTCTGGCGAGTGTTTGGCCCGGCGTGGGAGCCGGCGGAGATCGATTACCAACTGAGGCTACTTCGGGAGGGTGGGATAGGTGGTGTCACGGCCTTCTTCATGTATCCCGTGGCGCTTGATGGAGCCGGCGTTCACAATCAGCGTTTCCTTTCGGAGGAATTCCTTCGGACCTTTGGATATGCGGCGGCTCGGGCCAAGGAACTTGGTCTGAGGTTTGGCGTGGCGGGCGGAACCGGGTGGCCTTTCGGAGGCCCTTCTGTGATGCAGTTCGAGGCGGCACAGCAGCTTCGTCAAATTGTCCTGGAGCAACCCGCAGCTGGTGAGCCCCTAAAGCTTCCTTCCTTGCATCCAGGCGAACAGCTCCTGGCGGTCTTTGCCGGTGGGACCGAGGTGGAGCTAGACCCGGTCACCAACCTGTCATTGCTGCCGAGCCACCCAACTGCCGGACCGGTCACAGCCTACATCACCGGCCCGACCTACATGCGAGTTAAGCGTCCGGCACTCGGCGCGGAGGGTTTGGTGCTGGATCATTACCAGGCCGCTGCGGCGAAGCATTACCTGGCCCAGGTAGTAGATCCTCTCCTGAACGCCGCTCCGGGCAAAGTGGAATCTGTGTTTTGCGACAGTCTTGAGGTTTATCATGGCAATTGGACCGCGGATTTTCCGCAAGAGTTTCTGAAACGCCGCGGCTACGCGCTTCGCCCCAATCTACAGGCTCTCTTCGACCAACAGCTCCCCCACTCGCAAGAAGTGCGTTTTGATTACTGGCGAACTTTGGCGGAACTGACCGAAGACAGGTTTACTCGAGTCGTTTCCGAATGGTCGCACCATCGAAGTGTGCGTCTTGAAATGGAGGCTTATGGCACACCCCCTAACCCGCTCACTGCCGCCCGATACATCGATGTCCCCACGGGCGAGCAGTACGAATGGCGCGGGTTCTCCCTATCGCGACTCGCGGCTTCCGGCGCCCATCTGGCCGGCAAGAACGTCGTTGGCGCCGAGGCCTGGACCTGGCTGGGACTGCCCAACCGGCTCGGCGATAGTCTGAGCGATATTAAACTCGCCACTGATTTACATTTTCTGTGTGGGATCAATGATCTGACCGGCGTGGATTTCGCCTACTCTCCGCGTAGCCAAGGCGCCCCGGGCTGGTTGCCGTACTACGGACCGGTGTTCAATCAGAATAATCCGCAATGGCCCTGGTTCCATTACCTGGCCGATTACTTGAGTCGCTGCGAATGGCTATTGCGCCAAGGCCGGCCCGTAGCCGATGTGGCGGTCTATCTGCCGGTTGAAGACATCTTTGCGTCCGGGCCAGTGGACCAGATGTTGCTCGGCTTTCACCTCCGCGACCATTTCGTTTCCGGCGAGAAAACTGGCGAGTTCGGTCTTCAGACCGCACTGCGGCATCGATCGGACCTGCTTCATGGATTGTTGATGCAGGGACTCGACTACGACGGTATCGACTTCTTTTCCATGAACCGTTTGGTGACCGTCCGTCACGGCCATTTGGTAGCCGGTCAAGGAGATTACATCACGCTTGTGCTGCCGCGGCTTGTGGGAATGGAAGTACAGGCCTTGCAGAAAGCTCTCGATTTTGCCCGCTCAGGCGGAATGGTCATCATCACTGGCAGATTGCCCGAGCGAGTGTATGGCGCCCGCGAAGGCAAAAACCGACGCTCCCCCGCGAGCCTGCTCCGGCAATTGGTCGGCGAAACGCCTGACACTTCTCGCGGCTGGAACAAGTCATACGGCGAAGGATGCATTGCGTTTGTTCCGGACGAGCAAGAAGGTTTCGCCCAGGCGTTGCAGTCGGTTCGCTCGGAAGTGCGATTGATCCCGCCGCAACCCGAGGTTGGTCTCATCCACCGCAGAACTCGATCGCTCGACATTTTCTTCTTCGCCAACACCAGTGAAACGAATTGCGATTTCCAGGCGGATATTGTCTCGTCCCATCCCGAGGCGGAACTTTGGGATCCTATGACTGGCCAGACGGCGCGGGTACAGCGGCTTGAAGGGTCAACTCGTATCCAGATGCACCTTCCACCTCGCGGCTCAACCTTCGTGGTTTTCCGCGACCGAGCCAACGCGACGCCTCCACCTGTCAGGGATTCGCAGGTCGAGGAACCGCAGGCGAGCTGGACGTTGACCTTCTCGGGGACAAATGCCCCTGCTCCTCGCACAACTCCGCAGTTGACCTTCTGGACCGATTGGCCCGACACCCAGTTTTTCTCGGGCTGCGGGACGTACGCGACCACTTTCGTCTGGAATCACCCGGCACCACGGCACGCCTGCCTGGAATTAGCCGAAGTTCGCGAGGCAGCCGAAATTCGGATTAACGGCCAATTAGCCGGTCCGCTTTGGATTCCTCCTTTCGAAGTGGATATTTCTCGATGGCTGGTTCCTGGGACAAACACCGTTACCATCACTGCGGCCAACGTTCCCTTGAACCTGTTTCTCGGCACACCGGACGAGGATTTGGCTCGATTGCGGGCCGTCTTTGGAGACCGTTTCCCTGCCCCGGAGGAGAAGCGCGTCGTCGGGAAAGCCGCCCCCTCGGGTGTGCGAGGGCCGATGCGCTTGCGGTTTGATGTTCTCCCGGGTGCCGGGTCGAGCAGGCAATGAGATTTAGAGATCCGAAGGATTCCATCCTGAGAATAGTGAAAGTGGGCGATTCGCTCGAATTCTAACGAATCGCCCCGGCTGCTCGACATAACCCGATCCATAAGGAGTGCGTCGTTTTCATATTCATAAAGTCTCCGCAGCATTTCCACCATAGGTGACCAAAAAGTTGCTCTTGGTGACAAAGTTTCTTCCGTCCCCACTGAGATCATATGTTACATTGAGTATCAGGCGGCCTTACGTTCGCCTCGACTGCGCCGATGAAAGCATTGTCACCGGCCCGGCCGTTTCGGGCACTAATGGGTGAATTTTGATGTGCAGTGCGGAACCTGTGACCTCAAATGTGGTGACCACGGATGCGGAATTGGTGGGTGGCCGCCTCGCCTTGAACATGAACCGCCGAATATTTTTTCAGACTGCTGCTGCGCTGGCCTTGGTGTTGTCCCTCACGGTGCGGGCAGGGGATTGGCCGCAGTTCCGTGGGCCTCTCGGAAATGGTGTCGCTCAAAACGACAGAGCGCCGCTCCGTTGGGGACCGACGAATAACGTCCGCTGGAAGGCGACCCTCCCAGGTCCGGGTAACAGCAGCCCCGTCGTTTCGCATGGACGCGTTTTCGTCACTTGTGCGGAAGACTCGGGCAAGAAGCGAAACTTGTACTGCTTCGACCGACGGACGGGCAAACAACTCTGGATGCAGACCGTTGAGTTTCCCATCGTTGAACCGACGCATCAATCGAATCCCTACTGCGGGTCAACTCCTGTCGCGGACGGTGCGCGCGTGGTGGTCTGGCACGGCTCCGCAGGTGTCTTTTGCTACGACTTCGACGGCAAACAACTTTGGAAAAAGGACCTCGGTGAAGTGCGCAATGAATGGGGCTACGGCTCCTCGCCGATCCTCCATCGGGGGAAGATCATCCTGAACTTCGGGCCGGGCGACCGGGCCTTTCTGACTGCGCTTGACTTCAAGACGGGCAAGCTGCTCTGGAAATACGACGAACCCGGCGGTCCGAAAACCCTCCTCAAAGGAAATTGGGGCTCGTGGTGTACGCCCATCGTGGCCAGCGTCGGCGGCAAGGACGAGATCCTTTGCACCATGCTCACGCAGCTGGTCGCCTGCGATCCGAAGACCGGCGCCAGGTTATGGTTCCTCGATGGATTTGTGGACGAAAAAGTTGCTCTGATCTATCCTTCGCCCGTTGTCTCCGCCGGAATCGGCGTCGCGTTCACCGGATGGGTAAACGGACCCACGATTGGTTTCAAGCTGGGCGGATCCGGCGACGTGACCGCTTCCAACCGGCTGTGGCAGGAGAGACAGCCCCAACGGATTGGCTCGAGTGTGGTCGTTGATGGACTCGTCTTCACAGTCAACGCCGGTCCAGGGACCGCTCAATGTATGGAATGCCAGACCGGAAAAATCCTCTGGACCGAGCGGCTCGAAGGCGGAGAAAGCTGGGGTTCGGTCGTGATGGCAGCCGGTCGGTTGTATGTCACGAGCCGAAGAGGCGTCACCACCGTTTTTCGGCCCGATCCGGAAAAGTTCGAACTTTTGGCGATGAATGACTTGGGAGAACCGAGCAACGCGACGCCAGCCATTTCCGACGGGCAGATTTTCCTCCGCACTGACCGGCATCTCTACGGGATCGCGGAGAACTAAGAAGACTATTTGGCGTCGGCGAGTATGGTGAAATAGTTTCTGATGCACTGCCGCTCTCATCTGGCCGTGATTTCCCTTCACCGTCAGTTCGAAGAAGTCAGGGCACTCGAGGCTCTCCACCAGGATAGGTTTCGGCTCGATTTGGGTGCGCCGCCTCCTCGGGGTCTCGCATCACCTCTGTCTCGGGCACGGGCCGGTCGAGCAAAGCCATCAGCGCCGCGCCCAGGAGGAGCAAAATCGCCGCCGTAAAAAAGGACGAATCGAAATTTTTGCTGCTGGCAAAAAGCATCTGTTGCAACCGGCTTAAGACGAAGCCTCCCACGCCCCAGGCCGTGAACAGTATCCCGTAGTTCATTCCGAAAGCCCTAAGACCCCATAAATCCTTGGCGTAAGAAGGAAAGAGCGACAGGTTTGCGCCGTAATTAAATCCGATGAGGCTGGCCAACAATACAATGACGACTTTCGGACCATGCTCCGATCTCGTAACCGGAATCGCAGCAAACATCAGAGCCGCCTGGACCAGCAGCACGAGCACCAACGTCCGGCGTCGGCCTATTCTGTCCGACAATAATCCCGCGCAAATCCGTCCGCTGGCGTTGCCGATCGCCATGACAGCCACGGCCACAAAGGCGGCAGAGCCCATGGTTTTCTTAGCCATGCCGCTCACGCTGCTGATCACCATCAACCCCGCGCCCGACCCGATGAAATAGACCACCCAGAGCACCCAGAAGTTCCGCGTCAGCAGCACCTCCGTTGGGGTTAGATTAATCACTGCTGGATTGCCTCGGGAATCGACGGCGGCCGCTCCTGCAACATATCCGGCTGGTGGATTCACGAGGAATTGTGCCAGGCAACAAACAATCACCAGGAAGGCGATACCATAGATCCTCATGGAGTTTAGCAGGCCATAGTGGCTAAGCAGGTATTCAGACGTAGGCGCCAGATAGACAGGGGCCAGCCCAAATCCAGCCACGACCAATCCCGCAATCAAGCCTGTTTTCGCTCTCGGGAACCACTTCAACGCAGCCGGCGTCGCAGAGGAATAACCGAAGCCGAGCCCCACCCCCACCAGGATGCCGAATCCGATAAGCCAAGCCATATAGCTCTGGGATGTGGAGACCAGGACCAGGCCCGCCCCCACCAGGAATCCACCCAGCGATGCCGACCAGCGTGGTCCTGCTTTATCCTGGCAGCGCCCCGCGAGGATCATGGAGAACGCAAAAACCAAGCAGCAGAGCGCATAGGGATCGTTGAGCTGTGCATCCTTCCAACCAAACTCCTTCCCAATTGCCGCCTTGAACATGCTCCACGTGTAGAGCACGCCCAGGGCGAGGTTGATGCCCATTCCGGCAAACGTCACGACCCACCCGCGATGACGCGTGGGGAGCGCAGAAGTGGACGGGGCGGTCATAAAGTGATTCTTCACGGGATCTTTTCCCGGCGCAACCCGGAAGGGAGGAAAATTTGAAGAAGCAATTGAACTTTTTCTTCAAGCCTGGCATAAGGCGGCAAACGACTCTGAAAAATTGATTTCAGCTCATTCTGTAATCGGACCATCAAAAAAATGTTTCAGATAAATTAAAATGGCTCGAAACGTCCCTGGAACTTGCATTGAGAATAAATGACGAAACCGCAAGAAGGATTTTTTGCCGCAATCGGCCGCGGCGATAAGCAAGGTCTGCTGGCGTTGTCCGCAGAAGCGGGAAACGGCGTCGCTGAGCGAAAGCAAGAGAGTGAGACAAATCTAAATTGCCCTCGCTGGGTGGGGGCGGTGTCGTTGCAGGTGATTTGTGAGAGACCTTAATTGGAAATCAACCCCATGTGCTGAGCTGAAATTGTGGCCATTCTTAATTGATCGCGAACAGGAAGGGGGGTGCGGTGGGCCAGCGCATGTGGAAAAAAAGGACGACGTTCAGTCGAGGTTGAAATGGTTTTCATATGTTGAAGGCCCGCTGGACGGTTTAATTCTGTCGATAATCTAAACGCCGGCCGGGACCGTGCCTTGGGTGCTTAGAATCCGATGCCAGTTGGCCGCTCCGAGTCCAGGGGCGGAGGATTCCTCCCCCAGTAGCAATTGAGGGGTAAACAACGCGGGTGGCGCCTCCAAAATCATTCAGCTCAAGGACGACCAGATTCTCTTGTTCAACTTCAAAGATTTTCGGTCGCAAAAGTGAGAAGCTCTCCCCGGCTCAAATCCCTCTGTTGCTCCAGGAAATCAGTCTTTTGGCAGGTGAGGTCGAGCAGGAAGCCGATCAGCCGATCGGCCCGATGCTCAAAAGATCCAACAGAGGTAACCGGAGAAGACTTCGCTTTGCTTGGCCGGTGGGTTGCTCCGTGGGCGGATCGAGAATAGAGAATGGCTTCTAGCCAGGGATTGCCGTGCGCTTTTTCGTGGCCTCGCTGAGTGAACCTCACGCCTCTAACTCTGATCTATGAAATGGTGAATTGCCTGGTTGGCGTTATCTTGAAATGTAGTATTCTTCAAATCAGTAAAAAAGGTGCTCTGGTCAACCAAGTCACCTGATAACTTACCCTGTTTACTTGCATAAAAAACGCCACTTTTATACCGCTCATCCGAAATGGCATCTACAAAACGTTTTGCACCTACTTCGAGTGTATGCACCATTCCGCCCATCAATGGGAATACAATAGGCATCATCACATACTTCAACATAAACCGCATTGGAGGAGGAAGACTATCCGGTGCCTTAGTTCCCTTTGTATTTCCTGGGCTCACAACAACAAACTTGAGCTTGGGATATTTTCTTGCCATGGATAACGTCCACATGGTTTCCACATACTTGACGTATGCATAGGCTTGCAATGCATTGAACTTTTTGCCAAAATAGGATCCATCAAGGACAGCAGCAAACTCATCTACAGAAGAAGTCCTCATTGAAACTGGTTTTACTCCGAGCATCTTTACTCCAGGAACAGCTTCCGCGCTGACTGATAGAACTGTTCTCCTTAACTTGTCCCGTTTAATTAATTCCTCCGCTAGAATTACATTGCCCAAAATATTCGTAGCAGCTAATTGATTCATACCGGAAGGGGTAAGTGTCGCCGCCGTTTTCCCAATTACTCCGCCTGCATTTAAAACTATTGCATCAACGGGTTCTTTTATTTTTTCGACTGCTTTTCTTACAGAATTTGCATCCGTCACATCCCCAATAATGATTTCAAAAAGCTTTTTCCCCGTTTTCTCCTCAAGGTCTTTTTTTGCTGCCTCTGCTCTCGCTTGATTTCGGCAAAAAAGAATTACCTTTTTTGTTTCTCTCTTCAATGCCAGCTGTCGGGCAGTCTCTTTCCCAAGCCCAGCATTTGCTCCGGTTATTAAGATACTTTCATTCATTTTTTTCTATCCTTTTTATAGTTGAGACCATCCTCCATCGACCGGAATCTCGGCGCCGGTCGTGAAGGTCGCATCGAACCCGAGGAAGAGGACGGCCTTGGCGATTTCCTCCGCCGTCCCCCAGCGCTTCATCGGAACCATACCGATCATCTTCTCTCTCATCTGGGCCGCCTCGCCTTAACCGGTAAACACTTTATCGACGATCGGCGTGTCTATGGGACCGGGCGTCACCGCGTTGACGCGAATCTCCCGAGGGAGCAACTCTGCGGCGAGGGTCCGAGTGAAGGACCGCACCGAGGCCTTGGCCGCTCCGTATGCGGCATTGCCAGGCATTCCCTTGACGTTGGCGACTGAGGTCGTGAAGATGACAGAGCCTCCCCGGTTGATCAGCGGCGCGAGCTTCTGCACCGCGAAAAGCGGTCCCTTGGCGTTCAGGTTGAACATCTCATCGTAAACCGCCTCGGTTATGCTCTCGAGAGGCGCTCGGATGCTGAACCCGGCGTTGACGAACAGCAGATCGAAAGTGCGAAACTCGGCCTTCACCCGAGAGGTGAGGGCGTCGATGTCCGTCAACGATCGCGCGTCGCTCGAGACCACCAGGGCCTCCTTGCCAATCTCTTTCTGCGCCGATTCAAGGCCGGCCTGCGACCGCCCCGTCACCAGAACACGCGCACCCCTATTGAGGAGCATCTTCGCCGTGGCGAGCCCCATGCCACTGGTGCCGCCGACTGCGATTTTGTTCTTCAATGTATCCATTTCAATTGTTTCCCTAAATTCATTGTGTAGCAGTCGCGACAATATACCGGGAGAGCTGTGCTCGTCAAACAATACTTTTGCACTCGATACAAAATCCGGTAAATTGGCGGTATGCCGCGAACCTTGGAATTTAATTACGCAAAAGCCCTGGAGCAGGCCACGCGCCTTTTCTGGAAATTGGGTTATGCCGGAACATCCTTGCGCCCCCTGTTGAAAGCCATGGGCATCGGGGAAGGCTCTTTCTACAACAAGCTCAAGAGCATGGATGCCGCTTATTTGGAGTGCCTGAAACACTACAACGCTACGGTCGGACAACGACGCGGCAAGGCCCTTTTTTCGGCGCCGACGGGACAAGCGGGAGTGCGAGCGCTCTTCAAGGAGATACTCAATTGTTTGGACAATCCCCACGCGCCGTCGAAAGTTTGTCTCATGGCAGCCAGCGTGACCGGCGAAGTCCTGGCGGAACCCCGCTTAAAAAAGTTCATTGTGCAAGAAATATCAAAGATGTCTGAAGCCATGATTGCGCGGTTGAAAGCTGACCAGCAAGCGGGGCTGCTGCCTCCAGACTTTGATGCCGCAACGGTCGTCCCGATAATCATAACTTACATACAAGGACAGTGGCGAATGGCTCTGATCTCCTACAACCGCGCCCAATTTGAAAAGCAGGTCGACGTTTTTCTAACCGGGCTAGGACTCTAGTCAGACCGTGATTTTTGCTTCCAGGCGGCCTCCTGATCGCTCTGAGGAGCATTATGCCCGTTTGCGATGCTCTCCCCTGGTCTTCAGCCTGGTCAAATTCATCCGGCAGTTCTGAGAATCGCATTTTGACCTCTTTCAATTCGATCGCTCTTGCTATGACTCGAACAACCACGGCCGACGGGTTGTGGCAACCACGTCTTGCAGCCCTTCGCCGTCGACATTCCCTCCTGCACTACCCGCGCGAGCAAATCGTCAGCGGCTTGTAGCCGTCAATGTATGGATGTTTGAGCAGCACCATGTTTCTCGCACAGCGTTTGAGCGCGGCACCGGGGTGGCCATGGCAGGGTTTCTGCACCGTGGACGGAAGTATGAAATAAGCGAATTCCTTGAGGCGGCCCAGCGATCTGCGAGACCGTTTTGAGGTTCCGTACCGGTCCGCGAACGGATGCGGGCTTAGACCTTTACTGTTTGGGGCCTGCAATCTCAGTAGAGCCCCCAATTCCCGGTAGAACAAAAGGCGCATGCCTAAGCTGACGCCAATCGAAATACAACCAGACGCGTTCACTCGAACCGAGAGGCTTTTCAAAACGGAAAGCGAGGACTCTCGGAGAGCCTCGCAGACTGAGCTTCAGAACTTGGACGACAAACCCATTGCCCATAATCTGATCACCGGTTCTCCAGGTCCTCTGACCAAATAGAAGGTCATTAGCCGATTTCAACGCACGGCTGAGCCCGATCGGCTTCGTCGCCTCGGTATCGAGGAGGTCAGCCTTCTTGGCGGCGAGGACAAGGGTAAACGCGTCCGGTCGCGTCACCACAATCGGCACACTACCTGGGACCAGGATCCGCATTGTTCGCGGCAAAGCCAGGTGGCGGTAAGCGCGATCGAACGCGACGAAGGCGGAAGCGATGGTTGGGTCGTTGAGGACAATTACATCGCGGTCTCCTATTTCCGGCGAATTCGGAAAGGCACAGGCCTGAGCCATCGCCGCCGGGATGTACGGGCTAATAAGAGCAAGCCCGGCCCTGGCCGCCAGCGCCGCTGGAATGTGAGCAACTACCAGCCAAAGCGCGACGCACCAGGCCAGCGCTCGAACCGAGCTGCCCATCCTTATGTAGCTTTCTGGCGCCGCAAGGTGGACCAGAAATGAAGCCATCACGCCGAAGGCACCGACAGCAACAAAAGCCAGGTTCTTGGTGAGCGGAGCAACAGTTGAAGCGGGCACGAGAGCTAATAGCATTGCGGTGGCCCAAAAACGCGCTGTTCGGTCCTGGCGCAGGATGGGCCAGAAGACCAACCCGCATACAAGGCTAAAGTAACCGAACATCGCGGTGATTATAAGTTGCCACTTGGTATCAAACCCCAGCACGGCCTCCGGCGGCAAGCCACTCAGCTGTCCGCCCATTAATCCGCTTACGCGGGGCACGAGGTTCTTCAAAAACAGCAGCGGTGTGTACCCCGGATCAATATAGAGCAGGAAATTTCGCACCCCATAGCCCGAACTGACATACACAACTCGCCAGCCAATCAGGACTATGCCAGCAGGAATCAGGCTGAAGAACCGCGAGCGCCACCCGGCTGGTTCCAAGACCAGCGCATAGGCTAGCAAGAAAGCAAGGCTGGAAGCTCCGCCCTCGTTGGACAAGATGGAGAGGGCCAGCCACAAGGCCGAGCCCACCATCCAACCGCGAGACCGGCTCGTCCGCCACCGATGATGGGCATCCAGACAAATCAGCCCGAACACGAGCGAGACAAAAAAGCCCCGATTGGCCACGTACATCACCGGAAAATAGGTATTCTTGTCCAACAGGAACAAAAGCCCCGCAAGCCCGGCGATCAAGGTGCCTCGTGGAACAACTCTAGCCGTTTCAGCACCAGCGTGGGTTGTCGAGGAAGCACCAGGTCCAAAGGACCACAACTTTCGGTACAGGTATGCCACTAAGAAGACGGCTGCGGCATACCAAGCGATGCTGTGGGCGTGCATGAGAGCCGGAGTGTTTGGAAAGATCCGGTAGTCCAGCCAATGCGTGAACGCGGTAACGGGCCGAAAGAGAGCCGCGTGCCAGTCTCCGGCACCCCACCAAGGTGCAATCCCGTACTCAGCAGCGCGCGCAGCGGCACCTGGTCCGTGAAGGTACCCAAAAAGCTCACGGAGAACGGTCCCCAGTTTCCCTGAATCCGTGGGAACAAACCCGGTATCGACCGCATGTGCCGGCAGTTCCGCCGGCTTGAGCTGCGTGAGCCGTTGAATCAAATCGTCCCCGAAAAGGCCGCAATGCAGTGCAGGAAGCATGAAAAGGATAGCTGCGAACGTCAGACCAAGCGGAAACGCGCGATGGCTTAGCAGGTTTCCAACTAGTCTGATCGCTCGCCACTCGTTCGCCTTTCGTGGGGGATCCCGGGCAATAACTGATTCCATGCAATTTCATGTAGATCGACAATCCCGGGGGCAAATTCTCACGAACGCCACACAGAGGAACAGCTGTCTACAAAAGCCAAACAATCAGACGGAAAGCTTCGCCCCGAATGCCGAATCCGCTCGCGAGTATTGCGATCCAGACATTTTCCGGTACTCGGCTGGACTCCACAGATGGCCAACCACCGCCACGGTTGAACTCGACCACCCGTGTTCGGTTAGTCATCAAAACACACGACACCCTTTCCGCCGCCAATGCGCTATAAAGAGAACGTGTCGATTTCTGTCGCGATCGTCGAGGACGACAACGAGGCGAGAAAAATCCTGGCAGCGTGGCTCAGCCAGGCTCCCGGTTTTAACCTCGTCGCTGATTGGGGCCAGGCCGAGGCCGCGTTTCCTTCTCTTCTGCAAAAAAAACCAGACGTTGTGTTGATGGACATCAACCTGCCCGGAATCAGCGGCGTGGAAGCGGTCCGGCGTTTGAAACGCGAATTACCCGCCACTCAGTTTGTCATGCTCACCGTTTACGAGGATGCGGACCACATTTACGATGCGCTTGCCTCGGGGGCGACCGGGTATCTTCTGAAAGAGACTCCGCGAGAAGATCTGCTTAAAGCCATCCAGGATGTGCATCACGGAGGCTCGCCAATGACCAGCAACATCGCCCGAAAGGTCGTCCAATCTTTTGGCCAGGCCAGGGCCGTTTCCAGCAGCGCTGAAGAGCTTTCTCATCGCGAAAAGGAAGTGCTCGAGTTGCTGGCACAGGGCTACCTGTACAAGGAAATCGCCGAAAAGATGAACGTCAGTATTCCGACGGTGAACACGTACGTGCGCCGGGTCTATGAGAAGTTGCATGTGCGTTCCCGCGGACAGGCGGTGGCCAAATATGCCCATTTGTCCCCCAGTTCCCGGCCGCCCTGAAGAATATTGTCATGAGTTTTAATGACGTGTCCCCTTCATTAATGACGCTAACCTTTTTGCTCACCAGGTCGTCTGGTGATATGGTACCTGACCGGTTCGGAGAACCGATCCCCGCGGCCAGCCACAAGCGTAAAGGCGTTTTGTGGTTTGGGATTGGGGACGCACCCCGCCCGGTTATTGAACACTTAAAACCCCGAAATCATGAAAACACCTATGAAAAACCCCAGGCTGTCTCTGTGCACGCGACTGGCGGCCGCTTGCCTGTGCGCCGGAGCTTTCGTCAGCCCAATCCAGGCTCAAACGTACACCAACATCGTTATTACGAAGTTTGACGGGACCGAACCCTTCCAAAACCTGTTTTATTGGTGGGGCCTAAAAACCTTCTCCACCGCGGTCGATCCCACGGTCAACGCCACCACCACCCTTTCCAGCAATGACCCGGGCTCGGGCTCGCTGAAAGGCACTTCCGATTGGACCGGGACCAGCGGCGCCGGCGGCGGCGCTCCCGAGCCCCAACTCATGGTCTGGAACGCCCTCGCCGGTTCCCAGTGGAACTCCAGCGTCACCGTGAATGGCTACTACTACGACCTGAATTTCGATTTCATGGTGGATACGAATTCGGCTCGGACGACCAATGGCGATTTCGGTCATATCCGGGCCGGGGTCACCCTGAACGGCTGGAGCCAGGTGACTTTGTGGGACGTTCCCGCGTATACGAATGTGGGTTGGACCCATGTCCACGCCTATATCGATCCGACGATCCCGGGGATCGATACGATCACCGGTTTTTGGCTGAATTGGCCGTGGCAAACGGACTCGGCCAACCTGGGGTCCATCCAGGGCGTTCAGAACTTCTGGGTTGATAACATCATCTTCAGCACGAACCTGACCAAGCCGTTGAATCCGCCGACCGCCACCCTTAAACCTGCTCCGCGGGCCATCACCGGTTTGAATATCAATAGCATCGGTTCAGGTCAGTATGACCGTAATGCCATCGCGACCGTTAACCCCGAGGGTTGGGTTAACGCCACCGGTCCGGTCACCTATTCGATGACCCTGTCCAGCTATCCGGGGACCAATAACCCGAATTTCCAAAGCCACATCATGCTGGTTCCCAATCCTGGCACTGAAACCGCCCCGGACTGGAATGAGCCGAATGCCATCGTCCTGGACATTCAAAACCAGGCGAACGGCAACGCCGTTGCCAACTTCCGGTACAAGACCAATCAGCCGGGTGGGAACTCGATGCTTTATGGGCCCGGCACCCTCGGTTCAGTGACCTCCACCAACGGCGCGCTCGGCACCTGGTCGATGACTTTTGTCAGCAACACCAACGTAATCCTCACGGCTCCCACCGGAGCGACCAACCTGGTCACTTTCCCGGATGACCAGGCGGTGCAGAGCTTGTTTGCCGACCCGGTGATTGCCTATTTCGGCGAGCAACCGAACACCACGGCCAACATCGGCCAGGAAGTGGTCATCAGTAATATAAAGATCACCGGCACCACCAGCCCCATCAACGACTCGTTCACCGGAACAGGCATTGACACCAATACCTGGAATCTGCGGGCCTCGCAGGCTAACGACGTGTTCATCCCGCAGAACGATGCGGCGTACGTCCTGACCTGGACCTTGCCAGACCAGAACTTCAACGTGGAAGTCGCCCCGAGTATCACCGGGCCATGGAGCGATGCCGGGCTGACCAACGGCGTCATTCAGGGCTCAACCAAGTCTGTGACGGTGACGCGCAGTATGTTACCCGCTGGCAAGGCCGCCTTCTTCCGGTTGCGCAAGCCTGTTGCCACCAAGTTGCAGATCCTCCTGCCCGGCGAGACCGCCGCGCCAGGCACATTGACCGGCAAAACCGGAACACCCACGGCCCAAGCCAATGGAGTGGCCTTCAACGTGACCGTCAATGCCGTCGATGCTAACTGGAACGTGATCAATTACGTGAAGGACACGGTTCATTTCACCAGCCCTGATTCCAACGCGACCCTGCCGGCTGACGGCGCGCTGGCGAACGGAACCGGCACGTTCAGCGTTACCTTCGGCACCGCCGGTTCGCAAACCCTCACGGTTTCGGACCTGTCGGACTCGAAAATTAATTCGGCGACCAGCGCTTCTGTCACGGTTCAATAACCGCGGGTTTTAGTTTGCAATGCACAGGCGCCGGCAACCGTTGCCGGCGCCTTTTTAGTTTGTGCCGCGGGTCGAGAACTCAACCGCAGTCAGACTCCCTATCCGTTCGTGACACCAAACCCCTGCCTCGCCGACCAGCCGGCCCTATAAAGCGAGGCCCATTTTATAATTTTCATTACAGTGATGCGGCCGAAATTGGCCTCATGAGCAATCTTGATAGGATCAACACCGTCGATTACCGAACGGTCTTTCACAGGTTGGCCGAACACATCCAAAGGGTGTATTCTCTTCAGATAAATGTCGGTCCGGTAACCGGCTCCTACACTGGCCAGTTTGATGGCAGGGAAATTTGGGTTGATTTAGACAAAGACCCGGAGGAGGCAGTCTTTATCCTGGTACATTTATTTGGTCATACAGTGCAGTGGAATCTTGATGAAAACTTGCGGCGGCTGGGTCTGAGTGATGTCGGGGTCAACATGGAAGATATTCCTCGAATTTACCAATACGAACGACAAGCCTCACGGCTTGGTTTGGCTCTTATGGAGGAAACGGGTGAATTTCAGCTGGCCCGATGGCTCTCCGATCGTTTTGGAGC
>DATGLT010000388.1:0-9106 GCA_035294005.1 Verrucomicrobiia bacterium | reverse complement strand
GAAAAGTACCATAATCAATCCAGCTTGGCTAGAACTAAATGTCATTCTATTGTACGAGTCTCAATAAGGCATCTATGAAGGGCTGCTCGTTAAATTGAAGGTCATTGATATTGAATTGATAATTGATAAGAAATCACAGCCATCCAACAGCCAGCCGAGCTCCAGGAAAGAAGATTGCTCTAAGTTAAAACCGTGTAACTCGGCCCGGGGGCCGTATCGAACGAGAACTCAAACCCGATGACTGGATTCCAACCGGCACCGGTCTATCATGTAAACCCGATTGCTGATAATGTTGCACGGGCTCCTTCACTGAAGGACTGTGCGCATGTCAGACCTTGCCCATGGAAGACGCGATTAATCGATACGGGAATGGTTTCAATTTTCCTTTTTGTGGCGGTCACGTCCAACTAGTGAATCGGAGTTATTACCTTAGCTTTCCAAACTCCTGGCAAAATTGGAACAATGACCATCAGCCACACCCTGAGACGTGGGAGTGGACGCCGCCTCGGTGGCAACCTTATGATGAAAAAACTTCCGAAACAAGCGAACTGCAACGAACCCGGCGCAGCCGGCTTTTCGCTGCGCGGGGTCGTTGAGTCACGACGCTAGTCCGCGCATCCAATGTATGAAATTCGAGAGGGAAAAGAATATCGCAGTTTTTCGGGGGAGAAATTGGTGGCAAAAGGTTGCACTGAGGCAAGCGGCAGAGGAACGCGACCCTCCCGCCGCTGGATTCTCTATACGCAAGTGCCTTTTTATTGGTGTGGGAGTTCCTGGTCGCGCGTTGAATCATGTTGCGATTCGCACTGAGCGCCGGTTATCGTGGGTCGCGGACGCAGACGCTCCTTTCCTGAAGGATGGTATGCATGGGCCGTAGCGAAACTGATGACTGGCAATAGCGCAAAGCACCGGCCGGATGGCCAAGCGGAGCACCTTAAACCCCCCGGGGGAGGCACTCCGGCGGGGGAGAAAGGGGGTGGGGCCGCCGCAATGAGCCCAGCTGCGTTCTTGAGAGCCCCCATTGAGCAATCCTGTGTGCCGCCCAAACGAAACGTCCCGACGTAACGTCGGGACTGTTTCGCGGACCGGAGCGGTCAGTAGCTGGCGACAATTGCGACAGGCTCACCAGTCTCACGTTCCTTGGCTTCGCAGAGCGCGACGAAGTTGCGGAAGCTCTGGCGCACAAGTTCAATTTCCTGCTCATCCGTCTGCCCGTAGACCTGCCGCTCGCGCTCTTCGGCGAGCTTCAAAGTCTGGGGGAGCCGCGCGCGCAAGACTTCGGCGGCGATATGGGCAAGGCAGGTGGCACTCTCGAAGGCTTCGCGGCAGAGGAACCTGGTGGCATACGGCGGGCCGTGATATGCTTCCCGCAGGTAGCCGGTGTGCCCGCCAACAGAAGTGAATCCGCACTCGTATTGGGCTATTGGGCGGTCTTCTCGGCTTCCGTCTGGCCTCTCCAGACGGCGTAGATGTCAATTCCCATGGTGGGGCGGAGAGTTTGAATCCCCGCAGAGTTAGACTGGTAAATTCGACGGTGCAGCCGGACGTGCCGGCTGGGTGGGTGGAATTCCGGAGCGTGTCCCTTCGGAACTGCGGCGAAGTACCTGCCCGTTCCGATACGATTCCAGGATGCGCTCCTTCACCCATGCAACCAGAGCTTCCGTGTCGCCTTCGACGATGACGCGGCGAAGCTCCGATTCGATGGTTTGGAGATGACCCATGATTTGGTGTTTTAACTGCTAATCCACGCTCCCGACAGAGAGCGCGGCGGGGAAGCCGGTAAACGGCTCCTCCCGTGTCTCGGGCTCACGGACGCGCCGCAAGCCCGTCCTCAAGCTCGGCGAAGCGCGTATGGAGCCTGCTTTCGGCAGCATCCAGGCGCTCTTCCAGTCGCTCGAATGGTGAACTGCACGAGCTTGTCACGCAGGCCATTAGCGGCAAGGTCACGCACCTGCGAAGCGCCGCTTTCGAATTGACGGAGCGCGCGCTCCTCTCTTTGGTGGTTGCTCATGTGGGCGAAAACCAAACCCGCTTGGCTGAAATTCTGGGGATTACCCGCACGACGGCTCGGCAACTCCTGCGAAAACTGGCTCCTCACGCCGTGTTGGATTCTGATTCAAAGAGCGCACAATCTCCGAGCCCTGAAGGATGCGTTATTCCTAAAACCCACCGAGCCGTACCGTCCGTGCCGAAGCTGGGGTTGTAAACCCTTTAAAGTGTCCTCTGGGCCGGCCTTTTTACCGCGGAGCCGCATTTCGCGGCTCGCGCCTCCTCGACACATTCCCTTTCGATGTATCAGTATCTCGATTCCCATTTATAGTTCCCCTCCGAACGCCAACTGAGCAGTCACTGCTCACCCCCTCCTGTTCCTAGCCTTGGTCAGCCAGACCAATTTCCCAGAAAAACCGCAGCAATACGAATATCTCACACTTGGCACGGCTCAAGCTTAAGGCGTGGCAGACAACCCAAAACGAGACGCGACGCTCGAAATCTATTGCTATGAAAATATTCTCATCGTGTCTCACACGCCTGGCCGACGAGACGGCATTCGCCTCCAGATCTTTTTTGAAAACAGTCCGGAAGAGAGGTCGAGTGTGTTGGGTCGGGCTGCTCGTTCCCTTCGTCCTCGCTTCAACTTCCGGACAGGGCCAATCTTTAGCTACCGGCACCAGGATAGCCGCGCCGGCCGTGGTTGAAAGCGGACCCAACCATCGCGTCTGGCAAAGTGCGGAGGAGGGTCAAGGTGGCAGATCAGGATCTGGCCGCATGACTGAATTGGCGACCGGCCTCAATTATTGGACCGGAACCAATTGGACGGAAAGCGTCCCGGACTTCCAAGCTAGCCCAAGTGATGGCGCGTTCATTGCCACACGAGTGCAGCATCATGCCAGTATTTCATCAGAAATTAACGTTCAAGGCGCAATCGGGCTTCGCGCGCCGACCGGACAGTTCCTTTCCTCCACACCGGTCGGCATAGCCTTGTACGACCCGGTGTCCGGCCAATCGCTCCTTTTGGCGACGGTTACGAACACCATCGGTACGCAGGTAAGCAGCAATCAAATCTACTTCGACAACGCCTTCCGCGGTGGAGCTTGCGCTTCGATACTCTACACAATCGAACGCGATTCTTTTGCACAGGACATTGTCTTTTCCGGTTTTTTGGATCCTGCGGCCTACGGATTCGCTACGAATACGGCACGGATTCAAATCATCACCGAACTCTTTGGCCCGCCTGCCCCGGATGTGCTGCGCCAACCAATGTACGTTGAAACGAACCTCACAGCCCGCGCCGTGATGGCAACTCCTGATGTTATCGACGAAACGCTGACCTTCGGCGACCTGGTGATCGGGGTCGGTGAAGCCTATACCGCTCCAAGTCTGCTCGAGCCTTCCGGCGCTTCGACGCTCGTTGCCAAGGAATTCGTTAAAAGCGCCGATGGCCGCTATTTCCTGGTGGAAACGGTTCCATACAGCGCGCTGCAAAGGGGCTTTTACCTGCTGCCCGATTGTTCGCCGGCTGGTCCCACCCAGGGCCACACCCGCTGCTCCGATGTTTCCGGTCCAGCTATGCCGATAAAGCAAAGCACGACCGTATAACCGGATTGGACCGTTTCTCTTAGAAATCCCAGTTTTTCGCCAACTGGATCGGAGAAACGTCTCAAAAACAAAGCTTTCCCGTTGCTTAACCAACTCCTGCCGGAGTTGCGTGATGACCTTGGCAGCTTCGTAGGCGTCGATTCCAGTTCTCGTGCGATCTCGTCTGCATTAAGGAAGCGCAGAGCGGCGGGTTTAAGATGGGCATGGAAAAACGTGGTCTTGCCCGCACCATTGGGGCCAGCCAAGGCCACGAGAACGGGCCTTTGCTCCAAAACTTTGCTCAGTTTGCCAAGTAGAACATCGACGTTGGAAGCCTTCCCGCCAATTGGCTGTATCATTTCAAGGTGAGCCGTGATCAGAATGACGGGCGTTGTCGGTGAGCGGGCCTTGGACGAGCAGCGGTTGGAGCTCCCTTTGCAGCTCGCGGCAATACCTGCTGAGGACGAACTGTGCCTGTGACTGTCATAATCCCCTAAAGGTCGGGCGACCCTACAAAGGCTCGCTGAGGTGTCAAGCGTGCAATTCAGGTTTTCCGATGTTGAAGGCCGTGGTACGCCTTAACATGAGGAAGATCCGTCTTCGGCATGCAATTTTGATTCTTTTCGGACCAAAGCCTCGGAAGCGTATGCTCCTCAAGCGGAATCTATGCCGTCCGCCCCATCTAAACAGGTATCCAGCAAGGCGCGCGAAGCTGCTGACCTAAACTAAATTCTCTCGGGTTATTTCTCTTGGATCATTGTCATCCTGCAATGTGACGAACTCAGCATGCCGCAAGACGCCGCCCTTCGTCCATTCGGCGAACTTTATTTCGGCCACTGTTTCTGGCTTTAGCCAAACGTAGTCTCTCATTTCCTCTGCTGTGACGCCCTCCCCCCAGTGGCTCTTTGTAGAGGTCGGCAGATTTTTGAATGGGCATTTACCGATGCCCAATGGCTGCAGGATCTTGAGCAATGCTCTTCGGTTCGCCGGGTTCAAACCCTGATGAACCTTGCCGGCGAACAGGAGTTTTCCGTTTTCGAAATAGCCGACCAGCAGCAACTCCAAGCGGTTCCCGTCCAGCCTGTACGCCCCGATCACGAAATCCTGACCCGGTTTTAAGGGTAGCTTGAGCCAGGATTTGCTTCGCTCGCCGACACGGTATTTTGAATCTAGCTTCTTGGCGATCACACCCTCCAGACCGTGAAGTTTCACGGCTTGTATAATCTGGCTCAAACTGCCGGGAAGGGATTGGGACAACAACACGCCCGAATTGCCCACCACCTTCTCCAGCAAGGACCGGCGTTCCCGCAAAGGCAGGTCTTTAAGATCCTTTCCATTCTGCTGCAACAGGTCAAAAGCGTAATAAGCCAGCGACCACCCGGGTGGCATCGAACTGCGATTTTGGAGCATCTGAAAAGACGGCCGACCTTGTTTGTCCACCGCTACCGCCTCGCCGTCCGTGATGAAAGAGTGTTCTTTGATCCGCAAAACGCTTGTCGCGATGCGGGCAAACTTCTTTGTGAAATCGTTTCCCCGACGAGAATACAGTCGAACGTTATCGCCGTGCTTGATCGCCTCAAGTCGATAGCCATCCAGCTTTAATTCATACTCCCACTCTGGCCCGTCTGGCAGCGTTTTCACCAGCGTAGCGAGCATCGGCGGTTCAAACGCCGGAAAATCGATGTTTTTGGCCATTCTTGCACCCCAGGTCTAGCCACAGGGATCTGACATCGGGATAGAACAGCAAAGCCAGGATTTCTTGATCATAAAACCTGGATTTGCGGCTGAATTTCCTCGAACACGTCGGTCACCAGGGCGAGCGCTTTGAGTTGATCAAAGCCGGGTTTCCCCGTTGCCGCGGTCACGCAGGCCAATGCTTGTTCGAGATCGTCCAAGTTAGCTGCTTCACAAGCGAGTTCGTAAAGGTCGTCCACGGCCCAGTCGTTTGATTCCCGCGCGAGGCGGATGTTCACGCGGGCTTCCCTAATGCGCTTTAGTTCTTTTAGGTTTTGTGATTTTCGGAGCCAGTTCTTCGTTCGCTTTGGGTTCGTTGCTACAAGTTCAGATGCGACCTCAAACGCGGCGTCCCACCTTTTGCCTGCCACGCAGATTTCCCACCGCGCCGACAGCACTTCCGGATCGGTACTCAAATCAGCAGCGATGCCCTCCTTTGCTGCTTCAACGTGATTGCCCAAATGCAGCCATGCTTCAGCAGCTTCCAAATGTTTTCGATCAGCTCCAGTAGGCCTTTTCATTGCGTATCAATGTGGTTTTGACTAGCAGTCCAACGCAACGTTTTTCAGCCGTGGTTAAAGTGTACAGCGCATCCTGTTCTGACATGTCCCACTCTTCGCACTGCTCTTGCGCCAGGCAGATTGGTTCCAAGGCTCGCCTTAGAGGAACGGCCAAAGTCGAACACGATTCAGTTGATCGCCAAGCTCTCAGCCAAAAGCGACGTTCCATCAAACCTTTTTGCAGGCCAGTAGCATATAGGAATGGAACCTCCCGGCGACGGGCGCGTTTCGAATGAATTCTCAATGATCGCAAACCGATGGATCGGCAATGCAAACGCTCCAAGACCCAAATTCTTCGGTCTACAAGCCATCACGTTCATATCTTTGAACCCGCGCGGTTTTCAAGAAGCTTTGAGCGAAAGCCTCACAGGATACCTATTAGCAACAACAACAAACTCGTAAACAACAACGACAAATATGAAAACTCTTTTAAAGGCACCTAGCACTTGGTTAGTGATTGGACTCCAGAATCTTGCAAAGGCATTTCGCGATATTTTCGACCCCGCGCAGTGGCTCCTGATTGCGGCCACGCCGGGGGCGCCGGGAATCATCGCCTGGTCCATGCCAAGCATACCCAGGTTCGAAAAGCACTCCGACTCGGCGCGGCAAGGTAGCCGGCAACCGAATCATTCAACCGAAAATGCATCACTCGGCCGGCGGAAACCGTCCGAATCAATCTCTTCCCAAAAAGAAGCAATGCGCCCCTGGCACGTCGCAGTCGTCAACTCAGCCTTGTGCGATCTGCAGATCATTGCTGAAAAAGGAGGCTCAGAATCCCCCCTGCTTCACCACCATCGGTGCTGGGTTCACATGTTGTCAGATCGCTGTAATCGAGTGTTGGCGTTTTCGCTCAGTTTTGAAGCTCCCAGCTACCGAACCATTTTGGCTCTCATCAGGGAGTGCGGGCGTCGGCATAATCAATTGCCTGAAGTTTTGTGGATTCCGAACGGATGCGAGTTCAACTCCGCGGATTTGAGCGCATGCCTTGCAACGCACGGGCTGGTCGCGCATCGGCCACCCACTTCGAGCCCGGCTTTAGAAAAGCATCCATTTGGATGTGATATCGCTTCCGCTTTACAACGGAATCAGTTCACGGTCGGCGCAACGCGTTCGACACGCCAACCAACGGAGATTTGGCGCTTGGAAGACCTCAGGAAGGCTTTGGAGATTTTCTTTTATGAAATCTATGACCTGGCGCCGGTTGGGGACGCTGGGCAGACCCGGCGCGAAGCATATGCGAACCAGATCCAGATCGCAGGGCAGGCAGGGTGCCCAGTAGTATTCAATGAGCAATTCGTTTTCACTACCCTCGAGGCTGCTCCCCGTGGCACAGGTTGGGTGGCCCGTTCGGGAGGAATTAAGCTGCGCGACCTTCGTTATTGGGCTCCCGCCCTGGAAGGCGTCGCAGCTCAGCGGGTCCCGGTTTGCCTGGATCATGATGCCCGCTCCTTCATTTACGCCTTCGTCTCAGGGCAGTGGGTAAAATGTCTCAGTCAGCCGAGTCCTCAAGATGCTGTATCTGCATCGCGCTGCGGCTAATGGTCTGCATCTGTGATTGGTCGCCAGGTCCCTTGCGACAAAATTCGCGGTTCCACCAAACCTTTTTGGGTGGCAGTAGCACATAGGAATGGACCTCCCGCTGACGGGTGCGTTTCGAATGAACTCATCAACCACCGAAAATCGATGAATTCGCAATTCTTGCGCGCCCGAGATCCAAAGTCTTCGGTCTGCAAAGCCAGCAGATTCATTTCTTTGAGCCCATGTGGTCTTTCGGACGGTATGGGGGAAAGCCTCACAGGATACCTCGCTAGGTTGGCCGATGCTCACGGGCTGGCGACATGGGGACTTGTGGTCCGAGAATTTGCTCCACGGTTCTGCCGACCGCTGGTTGACAAGGAGGGACATTCGGATCTCTTCGGACCGTTCGGCGCGGCGCTTAACGGGCTTGGGCGCACCGCTCTCCAGGCTGTTAAGATCTTAGGCAGCCTTACAGGAGGTGAGGGCCTCGAATTGTTGACTCTTCTTCCATTTCGAGATGTGCTCTCGTCAAGATCCAGCGTTCGAAAGACCGTAGCGTGGTGTCCCTTGTGTTTGTCCCACTGGCTTTGCACTGGACGACCCGTTTATCTGCCGCTCGTGTGGCAGCTCGATGTTGTATTGGTTTGTCCGATGCACACGGATTGCTCCCTGGAGAACATTTGCCCCCGTTGCCGCCAAACTCATTTTCAACTGTGCCGAAATTCAATCCCAGGACATTGCCCAAAGTGCGGGGCATGGTTAGGAATCGAGAACTTCAAACAGCCCAGACACCAGGCAAAGGTAAGGGACCTCGATCGAAGCATCGCAAAGCAAACCAATGACCTTATCAGGTCCTCGGCCGCGGCCTCGTCCACTCATTCCGAAAGACTGTTCCGACGAAACTTGCGACTGATATTGAACCAATCATTTAATGGAGGTATCACCGCTTTTTCTCGGGCGGTTGGAATGCACCATAATTCCCTTAGCGAGTTGGTATTTGAGACAACGCGTTCCGGGCTTGACTCACTCTTGCGCCTGGCTTTGGCAACAAGGATTGAGGCGGTGAAACTTGTCGGGGAAGCAATTTCGCAAAATGATCTCGTGCTAAATACCGCGACCCACCCTGGCTTGGAATTTTTTGAGAGAAGAACCTGTCGCAAATACGATTGGCCCACGATCTCAAGGACCCTTCGGCGGGAGCTCAAACAGTCGCAACGCTTTCCAAACTCTTTGTTTTCGCTCTGCCGACAGCATGAATTGGACAGCGGTTATGTTGCCTTACGGCTTAACGAATCTGCAGACGTGCTGATTAAACGTTACCAGAACGCAGCATCCGGACGGAGGCAAAAGCGGGAACATGCTGAGAAGCAGGACCTCAGGAAGACGGTCCGACTATGTCTCGAACAGCAGATTTGGCCCAGCAACCGTAAGCTGCGGTCACTCGTGAAGTCGCCGGGGTCGCTCCGAAGCCCTAAGCTGGAGCAAGAACGTCGCCGGGCTGTAGCTGAGGAATTACGGTCCAGATCCCAAAAGCGGATTGTTACTGAAAGTGCGGCGGGTATTTGCACGAAAAACGCTGGCCTTTGAGACGTTTGACGAGGAACGAAAGTGTGGCGGGTGCCTTTTGGAACGAAAGTATGGCGGCAACCCGCCAATGTTTTGGTACATGCACATGAAGATTTGTGCTGAAAAAGATGGAGCGAGCGAAGGGATTCGAA
>DATGLT010000387.1:0-8286 GCA_035294005.1 Verrucomicrobiia bacterium | reverse complement strand
TTCGGGTTCATGGTGCTGGCGCCCAACGGCAATGTCGGCATCGGCTCCTCGCAACCCGTCGGGAAACTGGAGGTCGCCGCCCAGGATGCGTTGCGCATGATCGGTTATCAGCCGTTTCTGACCTTCTACGATTCCAATGCGGGTTATGCCGCGGGGCGCATGCAATCGGTCGGAGGCGGTTTGGGTCAATTTACCGACGCTTACCTCAGGGGCTCTGACCCCGCTGGCTACATTTTGCTCCACCCCAGCGGTAACGTCGGAATTGGCACTGCCACACCGCAAGCCAAATTAGATGTGAACGGGACTACCCGGACAAAGGTGCTCACGATAACCGGGGGCGCCGACCTTGCGGAGCCCTTCACGATCTCCCAACCCGCGATCACGAAAGGCTCCGTTGTCGTAATTGACGGCGAGCATCCGGGACAGCTCAAGCTCAGCTCCCAGGCCTACGACACGCGAGTCGCAGGAATTGTCAGCGGCGCAAACGGAATCCATCCCGGCATCAGCTTGCATCAGGAAGGGGTTCTGGACGGCAGCGAAGATATCGCTCTGAGTGGGCGCGTATACGCACTGGCAGACGCGTCCAACGGGCAGATCCAGCCAGGCGACCTGTTGACGACTTCACCTACGCCGGGACATGCCATGCGCGCCACGGACGCGGCAAAGGCGCACGGGGCGATCCTTGGCAAAGCGATGACGGGCCTGAAAGAGGGCCGCGGGCTGGTCCTGGTGCTCGTGAGCTTGCAGTAACTTGACTGGCCTACACGTGATCAGCTCATGAACGCGAAATCTTTTCTCCTGGTCTCTTGGCTCGCGCTGTTGAGGGTGGCGGCGCCTGGACAAACCTACACGATCGATTGGTCTCTCACCACACCCGGGGCCGCGAGGCTGACCTCCGGTGGATATACTCTAGACGGTTCGATTGATCAGTCGGCAGCAAGCGCTACTTTGACGGGCCAGGGATTCACGCTGGACGGCGGCTATGTGTCCGGGAGCCCTCCGGCGGTGCCATCGCAGTGGGTCTTGCGTGCCACCGAGGGCCCGCCGGCTCGATATGGAGACGCGCTGGCCTACGACAGCGCCCGTGGAGTGACGGTGCTGTATGGGGGTGGAACCGTTGTGCCGAATGTCGGGTATGTAGGTTTTGGCGAGGTTTGGGAATGGAACGGAGCGCAATGGAAACAACGCACGACCTACAATCAATCCAATGCATGGCAACAGGTGCAAGGGGGCTTTTGGCAGCAAAAGTTCACCGACACACCGGCATCCCGGCTGCAGCACGCGATGGTCTACGATTCGCACCGAAATCGAGTGGTGATGTTTGGAGGACGCGGCGCCGGGCCGGAAAACGGTGATTTCATTTTCAATGATACATGGGAATGGGACGGTTTGCACTGGTATTTCCGCACGACAAACGGGCCTCCGGCACAATTTGACCACCACATGGCCTATGACGAGCGCCGCGGCGTTACCGTTTGTTACGGTGGCTTCGGGGCTAGCGCGGCCGTGATATGGGAATGGGACGGCTCACAATGGACCTCCGTCCCAGCGACTAACGGACCCAGCACCAGTTATTCGCAGGATGTCGGCTCGATGGATTACGACCCCGTTTTGGGGCAGGTATTTTTCGGGCCGGCGACCGATGGGTTCGCCGCACGCTTTTTCTGGTCCTGGGATGGTCAGCAGTGGACCAACCGCGGGACCGGATTTTCCGACCTGCTTATTGCACCGGGTCTGGGCGCGATGGTGTTCGACAAATACCGAGCGCGTTCGTTCTACTTTGGCGGCAATCAAAACGGAGTGGACCTTAGCTACGGCGGCAGTTATTCCGCATCATACACTCCGGCCAACGGCTGGTCCCAAATTACCGACTCTTCCCAAACCTCGGCCTTCATGGCGAACGATTTTCCGGACCCGTCCGCATTTGCTGCAACTATAAACGCACAGGGAGATCCCGTGTCCACGTTTCTCTGGAATCAATTCTCCAACACAACCCAGTCGGTCCTCGCCAACTCCGGTTCCAGTTCCGACCAGATCACCGCCGCGTTGGTTCCCGACCTCAACCGTATTATTCGCATTATTTCGATCTATGATGCGCAACGGTTCGCCAACGTTTCGATTTCGACTGAGACCAAAGTTTTCCAGGCGATCGACCCTTTTGGCCAGGACCTCGCGCGCTTTAATCGATTGCTTTTGGAAGATGCCTATCCAACGAAGATCCGACGCAGCCCGTCGACTCCAACCGGCCGCGCCCGCCATGCCATGGCCTATGATTCGGCCCGCCATGTGATAGTGCTCTTCGGCGGGCTGTACAAAATGCCGGCCACGGTCGGTAACGAAACCTGGGAACTGATGACGCCTGATGAGCTCGTGATCGAACAGCAACCCATCAGTCAATATCAGCCGGCCGGCAGCACCGCGGCTTTCACGGTGGGCGCCCGTAGCCGCAACGGCGCCGCGCTGAGCTATCAATGGTATTTCAACTCCGAGCCGATGAGAGATTCCGGCGCGATTTCGGGAACTCACAACCCTACCCTGCAAATCGCCGGCGTCACCAAGGCAAACGCCGGGCAATACTTCGTCCAGGTTTCCGATGGAGCAGGCACCGCGACTTCCTTGCCGGCCCAGCTTTCGCTTAGCCCGGGCTTGCAGATCTTCAAGGCCCGGTCCTTCAGCCTTCTTTGGGGTGTTCCCAATATGGTTTTGCAGCAGGCGGATACGCCGGTGCCCGGGTTGTGGAATGCAGTTCCTGGTGCCAGCAGCCCATTCGATATTCCTAACTCCGGACCGGGATCCTTTTTTCGCCTTGCGCCGTCGGGATCGAATTGACCGTACGAGGCTCTTATGCACCAACAAATCCAGCTCTGGTTTCGCTCTGATAATCTTCTCGTAAAGCCACGCAGAATCGCAGATTCAAAGAATCCGTGGATAATCCCCTTCCTGTTTCTCGTCCTGTTCCTTCAACTGAACCCAAAAGCATTCATATGTCACGGCGCAGACTGTCCCACGGTCCCGCAATGGATTGCAATAGGCCCTGGCCCCCTTTTCATCAGTCCCTCCAACGACACTGATGGCAAAGGACCGGATGCGGGGATGGTGCGCGACATCGCGATCGATCCATCCGGCACGACCGATCAGATAATCTACATCGCCACGGACAGCGGCGGCGTTTGGAAAACCGCGGATGGTGGCGGCACGTGGACGCCATTAACCGATTACCTGCCCTCTCCGAACATCGGTGCCGTGGCTCTGGATCCAGTGAATCCATTGACGGTTTATGCCGGGACTGGCAACTCGGCAAACCAGTTTTTTTCATTTGGCGCGGGTATCTATAAATCAGAGGATGGGGGTCAGTCCTGGATCGTTTTGGGAGCGGCGGTGTTTACCGGTCAGTCTATCAGTCGAATCGTTGTGCCCCTGCCGAATCTGGTCCTGGTCGGCAGTTCCAGCGGCATTTATCGTTCGATCGACAGCGGCGCCCATTTCGGTAGCAATCCACCGAACTTTGACAACGGTAGACCCGTCCGCGGAGGCTCGGTCACGGATCTGGACGTGGACACCTCGATTCCCACCACCATTTATGCCTCGATTCCAGGATCAGGCATCTTTAAATCTACCGATGCCGGCGCTACATTTCCAGCTTCCGGCAACCTCTTTACCGGAAATAATGGCGCCCCACTTGGTGCGGTCTACCTCGCTTTTGCGCAGTCGACCCAGCCGAACAACCAAACCATGTATATCCACGGCGGTTTTCCGGCTGACGCAAACGGCAACAGTGCCGCGGGCCTGTATAAATCGACCGATGGCGGCGCAAATTGGTCCACCATTCCTCTGAACACCGGTAGCGATTCCGCAGCGGTACAGCTGGGCTATGCTCAAACCGTTGGTGTGGATCCTCAGGACGCCAACCGCGTGTTCATTGGGGCGCGGGCGCTGTACGAAGCCACCGACGGCGGAGCCACGGGCATTACTTCGGCGAATCGTATTGATCAAGGCCAAGTACACTCCGATCAGCATGCATTGGTATTCAGCCCTGCCAGTCACTGGAACGCCCCAGCACCGACACGTGTTTACAACGGTTCGGATGGTGGCATCGCCACGACGGCCAATGCGGGCCCAAACGCCACCTGGACCAGCTTGAACGGCACTCCCGCGTGTGTATTCGGCAACGGCGCTCTGGCCACTGTGCTCTTTCGCCAAATTGATATTGGGCGCGGAAATCCGGCGAACAACGCCTACACCTACGGCGCGGCTCAGGATTTAGGGGTCAGTACCCATCAACCGAATTGTCCGGGCACGCCCTGGCTGTATGGCGGCGGGGGAGACGGAGGCTCCGTCGCAGTGGATCCGCTCAATCCCAAACACGCGATTGCAGCCACAAATGAAAGACTGATCCAAACGACGGACGGCGGTCTGTCCTTTCCAGTGAATAGCACCGTACCCGGCGCACCTGGTCTTGTTTATTTCGACCCGAATGGTGCGCGCGCCTACGCTACAGCCGACACAAACGGGGAACAGCTTTATCAGAGCACCGACAATGGCAATAATTTCGCCCTGATTCACACTTTCGCTTCCTCAATCACGGCCATCGCTATTTCGCCAGTGGATTCCAATACCATCTGGGTGGGTTTGAGTGACGCTTCGATTCAACGTACTAGTAACGCTCAGGCGGGAGCTGGCGCCACGTGGACACCTGTCACCGTTGCGAATCATCCGGCTGCACAAGTCAGCGGTGTGGCGCTGGACCCCGCCAATTCAGCCCAGGCAATCGTGGTGTATCCTGCTACGGGAGCGAACGTGTTCGGAACTGTGGACGGGGGCAACTCCTGGACCATGATTTCGGGCGATTTGCCAGGCACACCGATCCGCGCGGTTGTTATCGATCCAAACACCACGCCGCACGCGGTCCTTGTCGCCACCGATACTGGCGTTATGCGCACCTTGGATTCCGGGAAACATTGGGAGAACCCGGGCGTCGGGCTGCCAATTGTGCATTGTACCTCTCTGGCACTCGATCCTACTTCTGTGCCCTCACTGCTGCGGGTCGGCACGTACGGACGCAGCGCATTCGAGCTGGCCTATGACCGCGTCTACGTGAATTGGCAGAACACTGGAACCCAAGACGGCTCACGGCAGAACCCGTTTCAAACCGTGATTCAAGGTGTCAATGCGGCGGGTAACGGCGCGGTTCGGTATGTGAACATTCAAGCGGGCTCTTATGCCGAGGGACCGATTACCTATGGCCAGTGCTGTACCCTCAATGCGTTGAACGGGGTTGTGACGCTTCACTGACTTCACCGCCGCGCAAGAATGCGGATTTGCAAACGCGCCAAACTCAGGCCCTGCCGAAGGCGCTTCGCATGATCCCGAGTCGCGTTGCGAAAGGGTAAAGAAGCAAGGCAAGCCCTGGCGTAGTGCTCCAGAATGGTTCGTCCAGCCCCTCGCATTGAAGCAAGAACTTCATTTCTTCTTACAATTGTGAATCCCGGTGTCATACTGGCATAAAGCTAACCTCGGTGATCAAGTTCCCTATTTATGCAACGCGTCACAGGAATCGGAGGTATCTTTTTTCGTGCCAAAGATCCATCGGCCCTAAGCCAGTGGTATAAGGACCACCTCGGAATTGATCTCGTCGCGTCGGATTACAGCCACGAGCCATGGCGGCAAGAAGCAGGCCCAACCGTTTTTGCGCCATTCCCCGCCGACACCGAATATTTCGGAAATAGCAGTCAAACCTGGATGATCAATTTCCGCGTCAGGGATCTGGACGCCATGGCGACGCAGCTCCGTTCTTCAGGTGTCAAGGTAACGGTTGATCCAACGACTTATCCCAACGGGCGGTTTGCTCGACTGCATGACCCGGAAGGCAATCCCATCGAGCTGTGGGAGCCTAAACAACCCTAAGCGCCAAACTGCCAGGTACTCAGACCGAGGCTTGGAGAATCAGTTTTTCCAGCCTCCGCCCAGGGCACGGTAAAGCTGCACCACAGCGATCAGCTGATTGAGGCGGGTTTGAACGAGAGAAGTTTCGGCCGGGAAAAGCTGCTGCTGTTCCAGCAATACTTCGTAATAACTGGCATTTCCGGATTGATAGCGCTTCATGACCATGTCGACGGCGACCCGATAGGCTTCCACGGACGCCGTTTGCTCGGCGCGCTCTCCGGCCAGGGTCGTGCGGGAAATCAGCGCGTCAGAAACTTCCTGTAACGCGCGCAACACCGCTGCGTGATAGCGAAGCGCGGCCTCTTCGCGGGCGGCTTTGGCCTGCCGGTATTGCCCCCGGATTTGCCCGCCATGAAAGAGAGGTCCGGTCAGGCCGGCAGCCACGCCCCACGCGGTCGCCCCGCCGGAGGTGAATGCCGACAGTTCAGGGCTTACCTGTCCCAGGAGGGCGGTCAGGTTGAGCTGGGGAAAAAAGTCGGCTTTGGCCACGCCAACCTGGGCGTTGGCCGAACGCAATTGTTGCTCAGCTTCACGGATGTCCGGACGTCGCTCGAGTAGGACTGAGGGCAACCCGGCCGGGACCTCCGGAGGTATTTGAGATTCAAGGGAGGCTTTGGCGCGGAGGATGGGGCCGGGATTTTGACCGAGTAACACGCTGATTTGATCTTCCAGGAGCAGAATTTGGCGATTGAGCGAATAAATCGTTGAAGCGGCCGAATGCATCAGGGCTTCGGCCGAGGAAGTTTCCAATCTCGAAGCGACCCCGCCCTGCAGTCGTTGGGTAAAGATTTTGAGACTGTCGCCGAAGGAGTTGGTCGATTGTTGCGCAATCTCCATTTCTTCCTCGAGGGCGAGCAGTTGAAAATAATCCTGGGCAATTTGGGCGATCACCGAGGTCATGACATCGCGCCTGGCTTCGTCGCTGGCGTACCATTGGGCCCGGGCAGATTCGTTCAGACGACGGATTCGCCCCCACAAATCAGGCTCCCATGAGGCGTTGACATCAGCCGCAATAAAGCCGCCGGTGACCCCGGTCGGCGACGGGGCATTGCCGGCGCCCACATTCTTGCCCTTCCCGGCGAGTCCCGCGTAATTGAGCTGAGGGAAAAACTGGCCGCGCGCCTGGTCTGCGATCGCGCGCGCCTGCTCGACGCGGGAAACTGCAATACGCAGATCGTAATTGTTGGTCAGTGCGGTACGGATGAGGCTCTGCAGCGTGGAATCGTGGAAGACCTCCCACCACGGAAGATCCGCGAAAGAGTTGGTGAGGCTCGACTCCTCGCCGCGGAATGCCGGTGGCGATTTGATCTCCGGCCGGTGGTAGTCAGGCCCGACGGCGCAACCCGCTAAAAACAAACACAGCAAAAAGAACCCAAATATCCCCGCCCTCGGACCTTTGTTGAGAAGTTTGAACATGAACACCAATGGGTGAATCATCCGTTCAGCTCGGGTGCCGGAGAGATTGTTCTGGGGCCGGTTTTTTGCTGAATCGCGCGCTGACTTTTTCAACGACGGCGAAAGTGACCGGCACAATGAAAGTGTCCACCAGCGTGGCGCCAAGCATGCCGCCAATGACAACCGTGCCGAGGGTCCGGCGCGACATGGCCCCGGAACCCGAAGCGAGCCACAGTGGAACGCAGCCCATGATAAAAGCAAAGGAGGTCATCAGGATCGGGCGCAGCCGGATCTGTGCCCCGGCCATTGCGGCCTCATCGATCGGGCGGCCCTTTTCGTACTCCATTTTGGCGAAGGCGATGATCAGGATCGCGTTTTTTGCCGCCAACCCGATGAGCATGATGAGCCCGATCTGCGCATAGACGTTATTTTGAAAACCGCGCGTGGTGAGGGCCAGGAATGCGCCGAGAATCGCGGTGGGAGTGCCCAACAGAACGCTCACAGGCAGCGACCAGCTTTCGAACTGCGCGGCCAGGATGAGAAACACACACAGGATCGAGAGGCTGAAGATGAGCACCGGGGGAACACCCTGGGCGGCCTTCTGTTCCTGGAACGACATTCCGAGATAATCAAAGCCCATCTCTGAGGGCATGGTTTGAGCGTAGACCTCCTCGAGCGCCTTGGTGGCCTGGCTGGCGCTATAACCCGGCGCGGCGGCCCCGTTGATTTGGGCGCACGGATATTCGTTGTAATGCATGACAAACTCCGGGCCCGTGCGGTACTGCACTTCGGTAAAGGCCGACAACGGCACGCTTTGTCCCTGGTTGTTGCGCACGTAGAAAAGCCCGAGATTTTCAGCGCGCGTCCGGTAGCTGTCTTCCGCCTCGATATAAACCTGCCACTGCCGCCCGAACCGGTTGAAATAATTAACAAAATTTCCGCCCATGA
>DATGLT010000386.1:0-4349 GCA_035294005.1 Verrucomicrobiia bacterium | reverse complement strand
CGGGACCTGACCGGATTTGATTATAAGGTGGACGATGAACTCCCGCCCGACGACACCGGGTATGGCTTTGACACGATTGGGGACGTGCTGACGCTGTCTCCTTTGCTGCTGGAAAAGTATATGGCGGCGGCGGAAACGATCACGCGTGAGGCGGTGCCGCGCCAGGCTCGGGTGACTGCCGAGCACATCATCGCCGGGTCGGATTTCAAGGGGGACGGAGATGCCGCTCACCTGAGTTTCTATAAACCGGCCTCTTTGAAACAGAATTACCATGCCGATTACGAGGGCAGTTACAAAGTGAGGCTGGAGCTCGAGGTCCACGGCCAGTTTGAATTCGACCCCGGCCGTTGCGCAGTCGTTTTCGAATCCGATGGGCATGGGATTTGGACAAACGAGTTCGGGTGGCAGAACGGAAAGAAATTCAGTTTTGACATCGATCAAAAATGGGGCGCCGGAGACCACCCGCTGGCGCTTCGACTGGTTCCGCTGACCGACCCCGAGAAGAAGCAAAACTCGCTGGACCTGCGCCTGCGGGAAGTGGTCGTGCTAGGGCCGTTGGATCCTGCCCACGGCGCGCGGCCGAAAAACTTTGAGCGTTTCTTCCGAAAAGACCCGCCTGCCTCGGCCAAAGAGAGGCTCGAGTATGCTCGCGAAGTCCTGAGACGATTCGCAACGCGCGCGTACCGCCGCCCGGTCGACGACCGGACAGTCGACAGGCTATTGGCAATATCCGAGGAGGTTTGGAAAGTTCCGGGCAAAGGGTTCGAGGACGGCATTGCGGAAGCCATGATTCCATTGCTGGCGTCGCCCAGGTTCCTTTTCAGAATCGACCAAACCGAACGGCTTGCCCCGGGCGAAAAATTCCCTCAGCTGGACGAGTATTCGCTGGCATCGCGGCTCTCTTATTTCCTGTGGTCAACAATGCCCGATAATGAACTGTTCGATCTGGCCTCCCGGCATGAGTTGAGGAACAACCTGGACAAAGAAGTTCAACGGATGGTTGCCGATCCGCGGGCGCACGCGCTGGTGGAGAATTTCGTGGGTCAGTGGCTGCAGGTCCGCGACCTCGAGGGCATCAACATTAATGAGCGCGTCGTGCTGGCCCGGGACCGGGGCGAGGAAAAACAGCTGGAACGCCGTTTCAAGAGATTCCAGGAGCTCCAAGCCATCCCCAAGGACCAGCGCACCGCCGAGCAGCAACAGGAATTGCAGCGCATGATTGATGAGCGGCGCAGCCGCAAGAACCAGAAAATGGTTGAGCTCGACGACGGGCTCCGGCGCGCGATGCGCGAGGAAACCCAGATGTGCTTCAGTTACGTGATGAAAGAGAACCGGAGCGTCCTGGAGCTCCTCAACAGCGACTACACGTTTCTGAACGAGAAACTGGCCCATCACTACGGCATCACCAATATCACCGGGAACGAAATGAGGCGCGTTCAATTGCCATCCGGCAGCGAGCGCGGCGGCGTGCTCACCGACGGCTCGGTGTTGATCGTCACCTCCAATCCGACCCGGACTTCACCCGTCAAGCGTGGGTTGTTTATCCTCGATAACATCCTGGGCATTCCGCCTCCACCTCCGCCGGCGAATATTCCCCCGCTTGAAGACAGCGAAAAGGCGTTCGCGGATCACCAACCCACCTTGAGAGAGACGCTGGAAATACACCGTGCGAAGCCATTGTGCAGTTCCTGTCATAATCGCATGGATCCCCTGGGCTTGTCTTTGGAGAACTTCAACGCGCTGGGGATGTGGCGCGAGAGCGAACGCGGAGTCCCGGTTGATGCCGCGGGGAAACTGATCACCGGCGAACCATTCCAGGACATTCGGGACGTGAAGCAGGCGTTGGTGACGCGGCATCGGCTCGAGTTTTACCGTTGCTTCACCGAAAAGCTTTTAACCTACGCCCTGGGCCGCGGGCTTGAATTTTACGACGCCGAAACCGTCGATCGTATTGTGGAGGATCTCGATCAGCATAACGGTTCTTTTTCTACTTTGTTGAGCGGCGTGATTCATTCGGCGCCGTTTCAAAAAACCCGCACCGCTTCAACCAGCCTGGCCAGCAATGCCGCGCCGGGTTCAACTCTGCTTAAATAGGAGAATTATGAGCTCAAATTCCGTTCGTCACCCCGCGCGTGAACGATTTGCCGCCTTTAACCGCCGCCAGTTCCTTCGGGGACTGGGCGCCTGCGTGGCATTGCCGGCTCTTGAGAGCCTGCTGCCGGTCAAGGCGTTCGCCGAGCAAACTGCGCCCGGGCTGGCGACGACGTCCACCGGCGCTCCCTTGCGTTTCGGCGTGGTCTACTTTCCCAACGGCGCCATCCAGCCCACTTGGTGGCCCAAGGGCGAAAATTCAGCCTTTGAGCTCGCCCAGACCATGTCGCCTCTCCAGCCACTCAAAAACCAAATCCAGGTCCTGGGCGGGATGGACCAGGTCAATGCCACACCAGGTCCGGATGGCGCCGGGGATCATGCGCGGGCCAGCGGCACGTTCCTGACCGGCGTGCGCGTTAAAAAAACCGCCGGGTCGGACATTCACGCGGGCATTTCCATCGACCAGGTCATTGCCTCCAAGGTGGGCCACCTCACCCGATACCCGTCGCTGGAGTTAACGTGCGATTCCGTTCGAAAATCGGGCAATTGCGATTCCGGGTATTCCTGCGCTTATCAATACAATCTTTCCTGGCGTTCTCCAACGACCCCGGTTGCGCCCGAACCCAATCCGCGCCTGCTTTTTGAACGGTTGTTTGGTTCCGGCAGCCATGGAGACCGCATCGACAACCTGCGCCGGCGCCAGCAGGAACAGCGCTCGATCCTCGATTTCGTGCTTGAAGACGCTCATTCGCTCGAACGGCAACTGACCTATCGGGACAAGCAAAAGCTGGATGAGTACCTGGTCAGCGTCCGGGAAATCGAGCAGCGCATCCAAAAAGCGGAGCACTTTGGCAAGCCAATCGATCCGGCCATGGCGACTCCTGATGGGATCCCTGCGGGATTCGAAGATTATGTTCAAATCATGTTCGACATGATGATCGTGGCTTTCCAGACCGATTCAACGCGAGTTGCGACTTTCCTGCTGGCCAATGAAGGAAGCAATCGGCCGTTTACAGAGATCGGGATTGCCGAAGGCCACCACAGCCTCACGCACCACATGAACAAGCAGGACATGATCGACAAGGTCGCCCAGATTGACCTTTGGTATATGAAACAGTTCGCCAGGTTCCTCGACAAAATGGAACGAACAAAAGACCTGGACGGCAAATCCCTGCTGCACAATTCGATGATCCTTTACGGCAGCGGCAACGCCGACGGCAACCGTCACACCCATACCAACCTGCCCATCATCCTTGCCGGTGCCGGCGGAGGCAGCCTGACGCCCGGCCGCTTCGCCAAATTCGGGTCCGTCCCCATGAGCAACATGCTCTTGGGCCTGGCCGACCGAATGGGGGCCAAAGGTGTGGAACGACTTGGCGATTCGACAGGGCGTCTCGCCGCGATCTGACCGAGAATTCTGAAGCAAATCCGAGGCGCGCAATCGCCTCAGACCCTGTGCCGATTTTTACAGTTCGGGAATGAGAATCCTCTTTCCCTCCATAAACTCCCGCACGACGCGGTTGGCGATCCGGAGCTTGTCCCGAATTCCAATCCCTTTTTGCGAATCGAGCAGGATCATGCAGACGCTCAGTACATCACCTGTGCCGGTCGCTTGAACCGGGTTCCGCGCCTTGTCGGCCGGTTCAATAACAAGGTCGTCGCCGGTGAAGTAACCGGCCCCTTTGGCACCCAGGTGTACGACCACAGAACCGGCTCCCCATGTGCTGAGCCTCTCGAGAGCCGTCGTTAAACCGGGTGAATCGGTGAATTCGCACAATTCACGTTCGTTGCCGTGAGCCACATCCACCAGCGGCAAAACCTTCCGCAACGCCATTTTTCGTCGCCGAATCTCACGCCCTGGGCCGCTTGACCAGGCTGGATCAAAGTTAATGTCCAGCGAAGTTCTCAATCCCTGCGCGCGCGCTGCGGCCAATAACTTCCGATTGCCGTCCTGCAGCATTTGTTCCGAGAACCAAACGTCCGCTCGCAACAAGTGTTGCGTCGCAGCCAACGCGCGCAAATCAAGGTCTTTGAATTTCAGGGTCCGGTTGTTCGGAAGCCAGCTCAGGAAATGTCGTTGACCCGTCTGAAACCCGATGGCGACAGTCGTGCCGGTTGCACAGTCCGGATCAGGCCTGAGATACGTCCTGACGCCATGATTCTGCAGAATGGCCTTCAAGCGGTCCGCATGAGAATCGGCGCCGGTTTTTCCAACGAAACGAACCTTCGCTCCAAGAGCCGCGGCGGCGCAAGCGCTG
>DATGLT010000385.1:0-7566 GCA_035294005.1 Verrucomicrobiia bacterium | reverse complement strand
CAGATCTGCGCCACCGACGCGTTGAGGAACTGAACCATCGCCTTCGAACAATAGTCGAGGATCGAATCGAGAGAGTCACGCCGGGTCAGGGCCAACCCGATTTCGGCGCCGAACGCGGCCAATCGAGCCTGCTCGAAGGCGGCCCACGCTGCGGCCCTTTTGCGTTGAATCGCGTAGCGAATGCTCCGTTCCAGCGTGTCGGAGCGCAGCGCCGCTTTGACGAGGTAGTCTGCGGCCCCCGCTTGCATCGCCTCAAGGTCAATTTCATGTTGCCCCGCGCCCGTCAGCAGAATCACCGGGGCCTGGCACCCTTTTTCAAGCGCCGCCCGCAACAGGGTAACTCCGTTTTCCGCGCCCAACCGGTAATCGACCAGCACCACGTCGTGCTGGTTGAGGACCATGTTCTGCAGGCCTTTTTCGTACGTATTGACCCAGTCCAAAGTGAATCGATGCCCGGGGATTTCCGCGAGCAACTCGCGGGCGATGATGTAATCGTCCTCATCGTCTTCGACGAGCAGTATCTTGATAAGGCCTGACGGATACATTGCCATGTTATCTGGCCGTGGGCAGTTCCACGGTCTTGAACCAGTATTGGCTGAGCATTCTCATCACCGATACTAGCGCTTCAAATTGGAAGGGTTTTGAAATAAATGAATTGGCGCCCAGTTCGTAAATCGCCCCAATGTCCGTGTCCGCTTTGGACGTCGTCAGCACCACAACCGGGATCCGGCGCAGCTCCGGATCCGCTCGAATTTCGCGCAGTGCTTCTCGGCCATCCTTTAAAGGCATGTTCAAATCCAGCAGGATCAAGCCCGGGCGCGGAGCCGAAGAAGGTTCGTGGTACTTTCCCCTGCGACAAAGGTAATCCAGCAATTCCTCCCCGTTCTGCACAAAAACCAGGTCACCTTCCAAGCCGGCTTCGGTTACCGCATCCCTGGTCAGCAGGCGATCGTCGTCATCGTCGTCGGCCATCAGGATGATATGCGTTTTGGGTGCCGGGATCATCAGTTAGCCTGGGGAGCCGCTTGTTTGAGCGGCAATGTTACAATAAAGGTGGCGCCTTTGCCCGGCTGGCTGTTGGCGGTGATCGTTCCGTGATGTCGATCGACAATTCTCCTGCAGACCGCCAGGCCTACGCCCGTCCCCTCATATTCCGTCCGGCCGTGCAGCCTTTGAAACACCGCAAAAATCTTGTCCATGTACTTCTCGTCAAAACCGATTCCATTGTCCTGGACCCGGATTTCGCATTGAGGTTCGCGGGAAATCGGGGTCGATACGCTCGACGAGATGTTAATGACGGGATGGCCGCCCGGAGGCTGGAATTTCAAGGCATTGCTGAGCAGGTTGAGCATGAGCTGGCGCATCTGGAGCGGGTCCGCTTCGATCGTCGGCAGTTCGCCCAACTCGACCTTTGCCCCGCTCTTTTCAATCCGCACCTCGAGGTCTCCCAGAACCTCGGTCGTGACGACTCGCAAGTCGACGGGGACGAATGGCTCCGAGCTGCGAATCACCCTCGAGAACGTTAGCAAGTCGTTAATCAAAGTGCGCATGCGGGCGGACGCGCTCTGCATTCGTTCGAGGTAATCCTGGATATCCGGCGCCTGGATGGGCTCGCATTTAACCTTCAGCCGGTCTCCAAAGGCCTGGATTTTACGCAAAGGCTCCTGCAAATCGTGCGACGCGACAAACGCGAATTGTTCCAGCTCGGAGTTGGATCGAGCCAGTTCGGCCGCTTTTCTGGATAATGAATCCTGGACCTGTTTGCGCTCGGTAATGTCCTTTAGCACCACCACCGAGCCGACCACCCGACCGCCTTCGTTTATCGATGTTTTGACGAACTCAACCGGGAACGGGGTTCCATCTTTGCGGTAAAGAACGCGCTCATCGGCCGAGAGCCCCTCGAAGTGTTTGCCATTGGTGACGAAGATCTCGTTCTCGGGTTTGCCCACCAGTTCATCAATCGGCCAACCCGTCAGCTTGGCCACCGCCGGGTTCACGAACGTGGCTTTGCCTTCGGCGTCCAGGCCGCAAATGCCCTCGCCCGCTGAATTCAAAATCATTTCGTAACGCTTTTGCAGGCTTTGCAATGCCTCGGTCCTTGCCTGCACGTGCAGTTCCAGCACGCTCTTTGAGCTTTCCAGCTCGAATCGTTTCTGTTTGAGCGCCTTTTCGGCCTGGTTCCGCCGGTTGAGCTCCTCTTCGAGGTTGCTCTTTTCTGCTGTCAGTTGCTTGAGCTTTTCTTCAAGGCTGGTCTGTTCCTGGAGCAGCTGTTCTTTGACCTGGCGGGTTTCAGCGAGCACTGAGCGCATGTTCAGCAGCGAAGCCTGGCTCTCGTCGAGCTTTTGACTTTGCGCAACCAACTGCCGCCGCAATCCTTTGATCGAGATTGAAAAGACAATCACGCCTGCGAAGGCGCCGGCGGCGGCAATGACACCGATTCGAAAGGCTATTTGGTTGATTTGATTCAACAAACCAACACTGGCTTCAGAGCCGCCCACTCCCCACCGCAATTCAACCTGCACCGCCTTTTGCCGCAGCGCTCCTCGCGAGTATAAGTAAACCCATGTGCACAGTCCGCTGGTCAGCAGCAAAATCACCAGCCACATGGTGACTGCTCTGCGAGCCGTCGCCTTTGGGTCGGCTGCTCCGCGTACGGAGGCTTCTTCGTTCCAGGTTGCCGCGTTGCTCATAGTTTGCCGGAAGTCTTTGCATGCGAATGCCGTCACATCGGTACGGCGTGTTTGCAAGATCCGGAAATCCAGGGTCTGAGAAAGCAGGCGACACGCCAAACTGCCTTATAATGTTGCGCTTTTGAACGCGGTTTCTCCTGGTCAACGTTTGCGGCCCGGACCGGACGCGCCCTTGCCGAAGGATTCCGTCCATATCTGGTGCAAAACTGTCCTAAAGCGAGACATCTCAGGTTAATATTCACCTGGAGCCCTCCTTCCGTCCTGGTGGTGCTTCTGCTTGCAAGCGCCGCTCACCACGTGTTCACTTCTGAGACTGATTGCGCAAGTCATGACAGTGACAATCGAAAGCCTGGGATTAATCGCCGGCAACCGTAGCCTGCCCCTGGTATTTGCTGCCGAGGCTCGCAGGCAAGGCGTGCGCCGCCTGGTGGCGGTTGGGTTCGAAGGGGAAACCGATCCCGGTCTCAAACCGCTTGTGGACGAACTGGTATGGGTCAAAGTCGGGCAGCTTTCAAAAATGATCGGCGCTTTTACCAGTCGCGGCATCTCCCGCTGCGTTATGGCGGGCCAGATCGCGCCGCGGAACCTTTACGAAGTGCGGCCTGACTTGCGCGCGATGGCTGTATTGCTTCGGTTGAAAGAGCGCAATGCCCATTCCATCTTCGGTGCCATTGCCTCCGAATTGAGCAAGGACGGCGTCGAACTGATCGAAGCAACACCTTGGCTCAAGTCCATAATGCCCGGCGCTGGTTTTCGTCTCGGCGCCAAATTGTCGGCCGAGCAGGCGGAAGACCTCGAGTTCGGCTATCGCATCGCAAAATCCGTTGCCAAACTCGAGATCGGCCAAAGCGTCGTTGTCAAACGCGGGACGGTGCTTGCGGTTGAAGGGTTTGAAGGGACGGACCAATGCCTGGCGCGTGGTGGCGGGCTTGCCGGGCCGGAAGGCGGCGCCGTGGCGGTCAAAGTGGCCCGAGAAAATCACGATTTTCGTTTCGATATTCCGTGCATCGGTCCGCAAACCCTCGAGACCTGCGCCGCGGCCCGGATTACCGTTCTCGGAATCGAGAGCGGCACGGCGCTGTTGCTTGAACAACAAGCTTGCGAAGAAGTGGCCCGGAAAAATAACATTGCAGTGGCGACAGTCGGCTGACACTGCTGTAAAATTCCTGTCGCTGCGTCACTTTTGAACAAACCAAATGCTCACTTCACATGAACTTTTGGGTTTTATGTCGCCTCGGCTGGCGATGGAAATCCTGATCTACGCGTTTGAAGACGACAAACCCGTGTACCGGGCAACGCTCAACGCGGTCGCCGAAGCGCGAAAGGTCCGCCCCGTGTTCCTTGAGCGCCAACCCAAACCGCAACGGCATGCCGCAATGCTGGCAACCCTGGCCCGGCCGGGGCTGGAACTGATAACCGGGAACCTCATCCGCACCTGGTTGCTCAAAAAGTACAAACAAATGCTTTGCGATTTTCTGGATGCTCTCGGCATATCGCACAAAGACGGAGTCGTTGAAGATCTGCCCGAGTCAATCGATGATGGGAAACTCGCCGCCGCCGTGGAATCGCTTCTGGCCAAATATCCGCGTGAAGTGGTGGCGGTATACATGAACGCTTTCCAGGAGATGAATGAGGTGCAATGGCCGAATCTCAAAACCATGCTCGAATCCGACAAGCGGCTTGAACTGGGTGAGAGTCCCGTCGCCAGCACATAGAAGCCTCCACAGTGACCCGGCCGTTTAGCAGAGTATTGAAACCGACCGAGTCCGCGCACCACCGAGGAACGGTACCTCGGCGGCTATGTTTCAACGCCTGTTAGGGTAAATTCCCCATCTCTCAACGGGCAGCAATAGGCCACTTTCCAGATGATTTATGCTTGATAGGGCCTTGTTCCTCCTGGTTGAGGATGATGAAAACCACGCGGACCTGGTCAGGCGTGCATTCCGGAAAGCAAATATTGTTAATCCGTTGCAGGTTGTCAGGAGCGGTCAGGAAGCCATGGTTTATCTGGAGGGAGCGGGGCCGTACTCGAATCGTGAAGAGTTTCCGCTCCCCAGAATAATCCTGCTCGACCTGAAAATGCCAGGCATCAACGGGTTCGATTTGCTGCGATGGATTCGCCGGCAGCCTGGCCTGAGCGCCATTCGTGTCGTTGTCCTGACTTCCTCGAATGAAACTCGTGATGTGAATCTTGCCTACGAGCTGGGCGCAAATTCTTTCCTGATCAAACCGGTTGATTTTGATGACTTCGTGCAACTAACGAAGGCGCTTCAAGGATATTGGATCTGGCTCAACACGGATGGTGAGGCTTTCCGCTCTTCTTCCCGAGTTGCTTAGGCCGATTCTGGACGGCCTGGAGCGGACCCTAGCCGAGCGTGCCTCCTCGGCAGCCGGTGCTCAAATCCTTCCCCGCTCCGGAGGATTATGCCCCATGGAGCGGAGCGCTTGACCGGCGGCAAATTCTTATAATGTCAGATCAGGCGCTAGTGTTATTGGTTGAGGACAACGAAGACGATGTTGCATTGGTGCGCCGCGCGTTTTCAAAAGGCAAAGTCGTAAACCCGCTCCAGGTTGTACGCACCGGTGAAGAGGCTGTGGAGTACTTAACCGGGACAGGCCGTTACTCCAACCGGGAAGAATACCCCCTGCCGGAACTCATGCTCCTGGATTTGAGATTGCCCGGGATTGATGGTTTCCAGGTGCTGCACTGGCTTCGCCAGCAGCCGAGCCTCAAAAGTTTGAGAGTGGTCGTCCTCACAGCCTCGGATGCCCTAAGCGACGCGACACAGGCGTACCAGTTCGGGGCAAACTCGTTCCTGGTCAAGCCCATCGACTTCGACGAGTTCGTTAACATTACCAATGCCATTCAGGGTTATTGGCTCTGGACAAGCCGAAGCCCTGAGCTCAAACGGCCCGATCGCACGAAAAACCAGTAGCCTCCTCCGACCTCTCGCCCTGGCCGCGCGCTGGCGCAATGGATTTTTCTGGAAGCGGTCTCCCGATACGGTATTGTTCGGCCTGCACTTAAGGGAAAGATCATGGAACCTAAAGCTGACATTGCGCTGATTGGCTTGGCCGTGATGGGCCAAAACCTCATTCTCAACATGAATGACCACGGCTTCACCGTGGTCGCTTTCAACCGGACAGTCTCCAAGGTAGACGATTTTCTGGCCAAAGAGGCCAAGGGAACCCAAGTGCTCGGAGCCCATTCGATCGAGGAAATGGCCCGGATGCTGAAGAAGCCTCGCAGGGTCATGCTCATGGTCAAAGCCGGGCAACCGGTTGATGAGTTTATCGAGCAGCTCCTGCCTTGTCTCGAGCCCGGGGACATCATCATCGACGGCGGCAACTCTCTTTACCAGGACACCATTCGTCGCGCCAAATATGTCGAGTCCAAGGGACTTCTGTACGTCGGCACCGGTGTCTCGGGCGGCGAGGAGGGCGCCAGGCACGGTCCGAGCATCATGCCCGGCGGATCGCCTGCTGCCTGGCCGCATGTCAGGGATATCTTCCAAAAAATTGCCGCCAAAGTCGAGGACGGCACTCCCTGCTGCGATTGGGTGGGCGAGAACGGCGCCGGACACTACGTCAAGATGGTGCACAACGGCATCGAATACGGCGATATGCAGCTGATCTGCGAAGCCTATAATCTCATGAAAACCGGCCTGGGCCTTAGCGCCGATGAAATGCACCAGGTCTTTGCGGAATGGCAAAAGGGCGAACTCAACTCGTACCTGATCGAGATCACCCGTGATATCCTGGCCTTTAAAGACAAAGATGGACGGCCCCTCGTGGATCAAATCCTCGATACCGCCGGCCAGAAAGGCACCGGCAAGTGGACCGTAATTTCCTCCCAGGACCTGGGGATCCCGACTACGTTGATTGCCGAAGCTGTCTACGCCCGCATGCTTTCAGCCCTGAAAGACGAACGGGTGATCGCCGCTAAAAAGCTCCGCGGTCCAAACTCCGCAATCAAAGGCGACAAAAACAAAATCATCGAGGACATTCGTCGGGCATTGTACGCCTCCAAAATCGTTTCCTACGCCCAGGGCTACATGCTGATGCGCGCGGCGGCCCGCGAGCACAAATGGAACCTCAACTACGGCGGCATCGCCCTGATGTGGCGCGGCGGTTGCATCATTCGCAGCATCTTCCTCGGCAAAATCAAGGAAGCGTTCGAAAAGCATCCCAAGCTTTCCAACCTGATGCTGGACCCGTTTTTTCGGAAAGCCCTCAACGGCTCGCATCGTTCCTGGCGGAATGCCGTTGCGGCCGCGGTCAAGAAAGGCATCCCCGTTCCGGCTTTCAGCACCGCCCTGGCCTTCTACGACGGCTACCGCAGCGAACGTTTGCCCGCGAACCTACTCCAGGCGCAGCGCGATTTCTTCGGCGCGCATACCTACGAAAAAATCGATCAACCGCGCGGCCAATTCTTTCACACCAATTGGACCGGTCACGGGGGCGAGGTCGCCTCCGGCAGTTACACCGCCTGACAGGGCCGGCGCAAAACGACGCGCCTGAACCCCGGACCTTGGTCCTTGGTTTTTGGCGAGAAGGCTGAAATTAGAGGCAAAAAAGGCGCTGATTAATGGATGCTTATAAGCATTGTTAATCCCGCTACAAACTGCTTGCGGACCCATAAGCCGGATGCTAGGTTCCTGCGGCTTTTTTCGAATCAGAACCAATGTTTATGAATAAATCTACTGCTTGGCTTGCCCTTGGCGCTTTGACTCTTTCCAGTCATCTCCTCGTCGCAGGCGATATTACGGGCACCATCACTCTAAAGGGGACCCCGCCCAAAGAAAGGGACATTACCCCGCTCAAAGATGATCCGACTTGCGGCAAACTCCACTCCGAGATGCCGACCACGCATTTC
>DATGLT010000384.1:0-3827 GCA_035294005.1 Verrucomicrobiia bacterium | reverse complement strand
GCCGGACGGCACCTATGGTTGCGACCAGCGACTATCCTCAAATTTGCCACAGTCAACGGCGCGCGCGCGCTGAACCGTTCGGGCCTTATCGGCGTGCTATCCCCCGGCAGTTTGGCTGATCTGATCGCCCTGCCCTGCAATGCGCCCAAAGGAGATTTGGCCGAAGCCATTCTGGATTGCACGAAAAGGCCCGTCGCCAGCATGATTGACGGGCGCTGGGCGCTGTCCCCGTCATGAATTCCTTAGAACACGAACTCTCCAACCGCTTGGCGGCAGTCAAAAGCCAAGGACTTCTGAGGCGGCTCGCCACAGTGGATTCGGCCCAGGCCCCCCGAATCCTCCTCGATGGGCGCGAGCTGATTAACTTCTCGTCCAATGACTATCTCGGCCTGGCAGCTCACCCTCGTCTCAAAGAGGCTGCTGTTGCTGCTGTTGAACGATATGGCGCGGGAGCCGGCGCTTCTCGTTTGATTTGCGGAAACTTGAAGGTCTATCAGGACCTCGAAGAACAATTGGCCTGCTTCAAACAAACTGCGGCGGCTCTATCCTTCTCGACAGGCTACGCCGCGGCTTTGGGAACGATATGCGCCCTGGCCGGCCCGGCGGACGTGCTTATTCTCGACAAACTAGTCCACGCGTCGATTGTCGATGCCGCCCGCCTTTCCAAAGCCGTCTTGCGTGTGTTCCGGCACAACGACCTCGCGCACCTTGAACACCATTTGAAATGGGCCCGAGGCTATGTCGAGTCCAAGGGTTCGGCTGATTCGCACAAACCTCAGCTGATCGTGATCACGGAAAGTGTTTTCAGCATGGAGGGCGATCAGGCCCAACTCAGGCCCATCGTTGAGCTCAAGGAACGATACGGCGCCTGGCTCATGGTTGACGAAGCGCACGCAACCGGTCTCTACGGGCCAAACCGCCGCGGCCTTGCCGAGCAACAAGGCGTCGCCGGACAAGTCGAAATTCAAATGGGAACGCTTGGGAAAGCCGCAGGCGCTTCCGGAGGCTACATTTGCGGATCGCGCGCTCTTGTGGATTACCTCGTCAACAAAGCGCGCTCTTTCATTTTCTCGACCGCGCCCGTGCCCGCCGCTGCAGCCGCTGCCCAGGCCGGAATTGCCCTTATTGCTTCCGATGAGGGCGAGAAACGGCGCAAATCCCTCTGGCGGCTCGCCTCCAAAGCTGCAGTCAAAACTGCGGCTCCGCCCGCCAGCGCGATCATTCCAATTCATTTAGGGCCGGAAGAAAAAGCGGTTCAATGTGCCGAGGCAATGCTTCGAAAGGGCATCTTCATCCCAGCGATTCGCTATCCAACGGTCCCTAAAGGAAAAGCAAGACTTCGAATGACCTTAACGGCGGCCCATACGGAACAAGACGTGGAATTTCTGCAGCAGCAATTGGCGCCATTCCTCGCGCCTGCCGTGAAGGAGAGCGACGGGCCTCGCGCGATGGCAGGTAGTCCACCCGCATCACGGTCAGGGCTGGAGTGATCCGAAGGACCCGCATGCATCCCCTCGCCCAACTCGATCACGATTACGCGTGGCATCCCTTCACGCAGATGCGCGATTGGCTGCGCACCGAACCAATCCTAATCGAGCGCGGACGCGGGGCCTTGCTGCACGATGTTTACGGCCGCCGCTACATCGACGCCAATTCATCCATTTGGACGAATCTGCACGGACATAACCATCCCCGGATTAACCAGGCCATTCGCCGCCAGCTCGCTCGCATTGCGCACAGTTCCGCGCTGGGATTTGCCAATGAACCAGCCTCGCTCCTGGCCGAGCAACTGGTGTTGGCGGCGCAACCGCCGCAAGCCGAATCCACCGTCAGGCGACCGGCCAGCTTAGAACCTGGGTCTCGACTTATCGCCGCGCGTCCAAAAATTGCAAAGGCGTTTTTCTCCGATAACGGGTCGACGGCGCTCGAAGTTGCTCTGAAACTCGCCTTCGAGTTTTCGCGCCGGACGCTGTGCATCCGAGAGCCACGATTTGTCAGCATGGCGGGAGGGTATCACGGCGACACCCTGGGCGCGGTGTCTCTTGGCCACATCGACCTGTTTCACAAAGCTTATTCGCCGCTTCTATTCAAAACCGACAGCATCATGGCGCCCTATTGCTATCGATGCCCGTTTAACCGCGCCAAACCTGAACGCATCGATGCCCGCGAAAACCGGAAATGCAACTGGGAATGCCTTGCCCAAGTGGAAAAGGTATTTCGCGCGCAAAAACGCCGCCGCGGGCCGTACAGCGGATTTATATTCGAGCCCTTGATGCAGGGCGCGGCCGGAATGATTCCACAGCCCGTCGGCTGGCTTTCGAAGGCGTGCGGCATTGCTCGCGAGCAGGGCGCGCTTCTTGTTGCGGACGAAGTCATGACCGCCTTCGGCAGGACAGGAACTGCTCGAGGTCTCCAAACAGCGGCTCGCGCATCCGAGCCACAATCCATTTTGGCCTCCCACCAGGAAGAGGTAAGCCCTGATTTTGTCTGCCTCGCAAAGGGTCTGACCGGAGGTTACGTGCCCATGGCAGCCACGCTGACCACCGAGCCCGTGTTCAACGCCTTTCTGGGACGCTACGAAGACTTCAAAACCTTTTTTCACGGGCACAGTTTCACTGGCAACCAAATCGGCGCCGCAGCAGCCCTCGCCAGCTTGAAGCTGTTGAAGGACCGTTCCCAGGTTCGAGCGCGCCTCCAACTGGAACGGGTTTTCGAACAGAAACTGAATACGCTTTGGAAGCGTTCCCGGGTCGGTGACGTCCGCAGGGTCGGCCTCGTCGCCGGAGTGGAACTCGTCAAGGATTGGCGGACGCGGGAACCGTTCGCCCTCACGGATCGGGCCGGAATCAGGGTCTGTGAGCGAATGGCGCGACGAGGCGTGCTAACGCGTTCGATTGGGAATGTAATCGTATTGATGCCGCCCTACTGCACAACAGCCGAGCAACTCAACCGCACGATTGAGGTATTAAGCCGCAGCATTCGCGACGAGCTTGGGGATTGAGTGTCGGAACACCTCGAGGCCCCGGCCATTTTCTTCACCCCAACAGAATCGTGGCAATTTCCGGATAACTGGACACGACGCGTGTCGCATTTCCCAACTCCGCGGCCGGATGGGTATTGGTGATGGCGATGACCCGCATCCCCGCTGCAAGGCCGGCAGCCACACCCGGCTTGGAATCTTCGATAACCCAGCATTCTTCAGGATGAACCTCAAGCAGTTTGGCTGCTCTCAGGAAAATGTCCGGGGCGGGTTTGCCGTGCTTGACTTCTGAGGAGGTGGTGACAGCCGAAAAAAACTGACGTAAACCGCGAAACGTAAGGACCTCCTGCACAACCAAAGGCTCGGAGCCGGAGGCCAGACCGAGCTTATAGCGGCCCGCAAGCCTCTCCACGAGTTCGGGCAACCCCTCAAACAAAGGTTGTTCTTTGCGCAGAATTTCCAGCACGCGTTCCCGTTTCATGGCCAGGAGGGCCTCGAGCGTATGAGGCGGTTGATGGCGCTGGACAAAATCCACCCAAACTTCGCGATCCGTTTTGCCGATGTACTTCGATAATTCGACGCCGTGGTTGTGGCCGTAACCCAGCCCGCTAACGACCTCCAGAAATGCGCGCTCATGCCGCGGCTCGCTGTCCACGATCACACCGTCCATGTCGAAAATCACCGCCCGGGCGCCGCTCATGTCAGACTTGTCCCGGAGAGCTTCAGAATGCGGTCGAACTGCGCTTTGCTCAGCGGCTGCACCGAAAGCCGGCCCTGGCGGACCAGAGGCAGATCTTTCAGACTCTTATCAGCCTTGATTGCCTCCAGGGCTACTGAGGCCGACAGC
>DATGLT010000383.1:0-7351 GCA_035294005.1 Verrucomicrobiia bacterium | reverse complement strand
CGACCTTCAACCTTCGACCTTCAACCTTCGACCTTCAACCTTCGACCTTCGACCTTCGGCCTTCGTATCGACATTCGCCCGGATTCGGCGGACGCGCTCTCGAGAATCCCTCCCAAAAATCTATCACTCGATCGGGATCCTTTTGGAAACGAGATCCCCAAACGTGATGAGTTGGACGTCGGACCTCTTGGAAAGGTGCCGCAAGGTTTCATGCAGAAAATCAATAAAAGGGTCGTCCGGTTCGCCGGAACGAAAGTATTCCCACCAATGCGTCACGAGCACGGTGATACGATTGTGTTCGAGGCAATGGACAATTCCTTGAAGCGCGCGGCTGAAGCTCCTCTGGTAAGAAAGGAGGCAGCCTGGGTGAGAAAGCAGCAGCGTGCGGCCGATTTTCCAATGCGGCGCGCCACGGAACCTTTTGCGCGCATAATGCGGCCACCAGGAATAGGGTAGCCGGCGGAACTCGAACCAACCGGTTGAAAGCACGTCGAACCGTTCGGAAACCGCCTTCAGGCTTTGCCTGGAAAGTTTGTCATAAGGAGCTACGAAGGTTTCGGACCTGGGGAAGCCGGCCTCCAACAGGAGCCGGGTTCCGAGGTCGAGTCGCCTGGACACTTCGGTGGCGCTCGGGCAGTCGAATTCAAGGTAATCGTGGTGACAACCGTGCTGGACGATGTGGTACCCCGGGTTGGCGAGCAGATAACTCACCAGCTTTGGATTTTCCGCCATGGCCATGGTGGGCGCGGAGGTTCCATTCTTCTTAACCAGAAACCCCTCGGGCTGGCCGCTGGCCATTTTCGCGGCGGTGGAGACTTGCGGAATCGTCGCAAGATTAACCGGTAACCCGCGGTCCAGCACTGGGCGGTACAGCCTCTCCAGGCACTCTATGGGAGTGAACGCGTTGGTATCATCGTCACGGATGATTACGTAGTGCATCGCCTCTCCTCGATCAGTTCTTCGTATAGGCCTTTGAGTTTGGCTGCCAGCGCTGTCATGCTGTACCGCTGCGTCACTTCCCGGCCGCGCAGCGCCATTTCCCTGGCCTCCCCGGGATCATTAAGCGTCCGGCCCAACGCCTGGAAGAAGCCAGCGGGATCCGACAGATCAAATAGCCATCCGTTGCGCCCCTGCTCGACCAGTGCGGACGGTCCGGAGGCACGCGCCGAAATCACAGGCGCACCGGCTGCCCACGCTTCAAGAATCACGAGTCCAAACGTCTCGGATAACGACGGCAAAACCAGCACCGCCGCCGATTGCAGCAGGCCGACAACCCGAGGATCATTCGGAGGCAGGCCACCGGTGAGTAACACGCGTTTGCCCAGGCCCAGGCGTTGAATTTGTCTGCCAATCTGCTCCCCATACGGTTCGTCAGTGCACGGGCCGGCCAAAACCAGGAATGCCTGCGGGAACCTGCGGAAAATCTCCGGAGCGTGTTCGAGGAGCCAGCCCTGGTTTTTTACCGGGTCAATGCGACCCAGGCACAGGATGACCTGGCGTCCCTGGATTTGTGGAAATGCCGCGAGCGCCCCAGCCCGTTCGTCTTTGCCATAGATGTCCAGCGGGACACCATGGGGCTGGACCACAATGCGCTTTGCGGGGAGCTGTTTCTGCAGCAACGCGGCTTCGGTCGCGTTGCAAGTGAGGATAGCATCGGCATCGCAAAAGAGGCGATGTGACTGGAACAAAACGCCGAATAATTTCCCCCACTCCCAACCATGATCGACAGGCGCGTTAAAGCTTTGTTTGATCCTGTCCGGCAAATCCAGGACGCCGCCATGAATGGTGACGACAAACGGCACGCGACGTTGCTTCGCGATCGTCAACGCTATCCCGCCGATCCGTCCCAGGGCATGCGCGTGCATCACCGCCAGGTCGCGCTCGCGCCACAGCGTGTGAATCAGGTCGAACGACATCAAGTTGCCGCCGACCGACACCAACTGCCTGCGGCGCTGCGCCGAAAGCCCCCACACGGGAACAAAAGCCCGGAACCGTTGCACCTCAAAGCCGGATTGCGCGATCGGGTCAGCAACATCTCCCCGATCCAGCTTTGGACAAAACACCACCGGGTCGACACCGTTGTCGCGCAACCCATCAAAAAGCCGCTGGATGGCCATCTCTGTTCCGCTCCACTCTGAAGGATCGAGCTTTCTGAGAAGATGGGCAACGCGCATGGCTCAAACACCTGATCCCTGTGCGGGCAACGGATCGACCCACCCGGCTGGAGTCACCGGGCTGAATTCGGCCTCGTCAGCGACGTCCTGCTCTTGTTCACGGCGCGTCTTTCGCTTGAGGTAATACAGGCTCATCAACACCCCGAGCATGATGTGAAACGTGTAGTAGAGCGGCAGGTGCCTGAACACCCATTCGGTCAGACACTGCAGGAACATCCCGCATGAGCCGAAAAAGAGTCCCACGCCGATGCGGCGCATCGGGTCCGGTGTGCGGGGCAAAATAAAGCTGGCGCCCATCTGGAACCAGCGCAACCAGAGCAACAGAAACAAGGTGAGGCCCGGGATCCCGAGCTCACCGACGGTTAGGGCGCACAGGTTGTGCGCGGGAGCGGCCTGTGCCTCATCGACATTGCTGTCGGAAGGAACGATGGTGCTGGGCTCGCGATCGGTGCCTTTGTAAGGAACAAACTTGTAGCCGTGTTGAGGCCCAAAACGGTTGCTGACCCAGTACGACCAGTTGTTCAATCCGACCCCGAAGAAGCGTTCGGCCGCGATTGCTTTTGCCATGCGGATGTAATAGCCCCGCCCCATATTCTTTTTGTTCCCGTATTCCTGTTCCATGGAAGATTCGCCGAAGCGCGTTGCGAGGGTATTCCACGATTTGGCGGCAAGACCGGCAACGCCCAACACGACGATGAAGGTGCCCGCGATGAGCTTCGGGCTGACCCGGTACCGAATAGTGGCGACGGTGGTCAGGAACAGTACCAGGGACATGATGGTCACTCCCGCCCGGGAAATGGTCATGACCTCGGCCACCATCGCCAGGGGAATGGCAGCAGCGCAAACCAGCTTTAGCTTGTTTGGCAGCTGCGCAGTCAGCGCAGCCACCATGACCGGCGTGGTGGTGCAAAGCAGAACCGAGAGGCTGTTGGATTCATCGACAGTTCCCGGGACCCGGTGGACCCCCTCGAGGTATCGTTGTTTCAACGCCAACAACCCCTGATGACAAACCACCACCGCGAGCCCAAACACAAACAAGCGCAACTCTCGTTCCCCACGGACGTAGAAGGCCACCGCCATCAGCAGGAGCAATCCACGGAACATCCGAAACAGCTCGAAAAGCCCGAACAGTTGTGGTTCAGAGATGAGCACATTTGCTGCGGCATAGGACAGAAAGAGGAGAAAAAAACCGAGGCTGGGCGGCCAGAATCCGCGGGATTGACCGTGCCTCGGAACAAGAATCGCGCTGACGAGCAGGCTCAATGCAAAAATGTCCGGGATCGCGATCTCAAACCCGCGCGAGGTGCCGCGATACCATTCGCGACTGACATAATTGAGATCCAACCGTTCGATCAGGGGAGAAGTAACAACCAGCAAGAAGAAAAACAGATCGCGAATTCGACTCGAAAAACACGCCAGAAGGATTCCGCCGAGGAACGCGGCGGGAATCACTGTCAGGCCAAATAGCGTCTTGACGTCCATTGCTGGCAGATTCTTTGCGGCTTTTTGGGTCGCTCATCGCCGCTACGGGCGACGCCGCCGAGCCTAATAGAAGAACACGTCCGTGCTCGTCACTCCGGGCCGGCACGGTCCCACGCTTTGGAAGATCTTAAGTTCTTTGGCGTGGTGATTTTTCCTCAAACCCGGGTATCGCCAGGAATCGTCGACAACGATGATCCCCCCCTTGTTGATTCTACCCTCCGCCCTGGCGAAACAAATGGGCCGCACTTGTGTCCATTCCTCACTGCCGTCGACGACGATGATATCAAAGGACTGGTCAGGCATCGCCTTGAGGTATTGCGAATCGGCGAAGTCCACCGGTTCTTTAAAATTGAACGGGCAAAGGTGCAGCTTCACGTTGTTAAGGCCCTTTTCCTTGAGCCGCCGCGTCACCCAGTCGAACCACTGCGGATTATCCTCGACGGAAGTGACCTGCCTCGCGCGCTGGGCGAAAAAGAGGGTGGAGCCGCCCGAGCCGTACTCGAAGACCGTCATGTCCGGCAGGACGTAGTTTTCGAGGAAATCGATCGCGGCGTAGGAGAACCAGGGGATTTCCAGGTCCAGGGGCGTTTTGCCGTTGATCACGTTATGAACCAGGCAGCGCGAGATGTATTGAGGATGAGTAATCAGGTTGCCAATCACTCTGCCGATCTTGCGAGGGACAGTTCCGTGCATAGTTTGTTCCTTAAGGTTGTGGGATTGTGGCGGGGGCCGGCATGACTCGGGCAGGCGGATGCGGGTCTCCAACACCGGGCGAACGGGCATTCACTGCCGAGTTTTGAGCGAACCCAAGCCGGCGCGCTTTGGGCCAATAGTCAGTAGACCCGCGTTTGAGCGAGCGGTATGCTAGATAGCTTGCGGCGAGCGCCGCGCACGACGCAGCCAAAGCCGCCGGATAACAAAGGACCCGCTGAATTGGCGAAAGTTTTTTTAGCCGGTTAAAGCGGTTCCGCAGCAGATCCGGATACAATGCCCAGCAATGACGTGTTCGGGCCAGGTGCTGCGCGATCAAGCGCTTGAACCAATCGGGATCGGTTTCATCCTTGTTCTGGATGAATACACGCAAATCGGCTCTATCCTTCGCCGGCAGGGTCTTGAGGTATTGATCCACCAGAACGTGAATCATGGTTTGGCCGATAATCTGCCGCTTTTGATTTTTGAGGATAGACGCGGGTGCGGTGTAGGCTTCGAAAGTGTGTTCGGCATTCGGCGCAACTCGAATGCGGGAAGGCAGCGCAGCGTGCTCCAGGAAGTCCGTGCAGACCAGAGTTTTGATCAACCCGTCCTCGCAGGCCGACAGACTCCTCGGCATGTAAATCTTGCGAGCGATCTCGGCGCGAATACAGTAAAGCTGGCCGCAAAGTTGGCCGTCGGCGGCAAGGGTCATTCTCGAGGCCGCCATCGACAGCCGTTCCCCCATTGATTGGCGCTGTTTAAAAGAGATGTCTTTCCGTGGAACGTCGACCGCAATTGAAGCCTCCGCGTCATTCTCGAGCGTGCCCAGCATGTTCCACATCGTCTGAGTTCGGTGAATCATGATGTCCGCATCCATCATGAAAAAATACCGGGTGTCGGGAGCCGAGAGCCGATGCACAAATTGATTCCAGGCATTGAGCTTGCCCCTTTCGGGGATGTTGAACGCGCGCCCGGTCCACGCGTTCCTGAACGGATGGCTGCCGTGGGTTGCGTCAAAAACCTGTTGCGCTACCGCCGCAGTCCGGTCAGTGCAACCATTGGCAACGCAAATGACATCGCAACGCAACTGTCTCGAGCTTAATTCGCCAAAGAGCGACTGTTGCAGTAGCGATTGCAGAGTCCCGCCGATTGAATCTTCTTCATTCCAAGCGAAAATTGCTATGCTCAGATGGGGCGACGGCTGAACGTTTGTTGGGTCGGACGTCATCACGATTTGGGCCACGACGGTGTCAAGTCTAGGCCAGCCTCCCGAGGCCTTTAAGTGGGCAAACACCTTAAAAGCATGGGCTTCCAACCCCATTCAGGCTGGATCTGCTATTGTCGGATGCGTGCAGGCGCGAGGGTGCGGAAAAAAACCACGGAGTGAGTCAGGTGAAGAGCGAGCGGGCGCGGCACCTTGGGTGGACCTTTGCGGCGGCCAGCTCAGTTCAGAGCGCCATCAAGAATATAAATGTAGGCTGTGCCGTCTCTGCGCTGGAATGTGCCGGTATCCAAATTCCCGTCGTCAATTACCGCATCGAGCCGCGTGAGCTGGTATACGCTGGCGGGCGTGCCATTGACGGTTACGCCTTTTACATAGCCCCAATTGTCCCAATCCCATGCGCCCCCAAGAACGGTTGGCGAGAGCCAGTCCATCCTCGCCAGGTAACTGGACATTCCGCTGGGCATTTGTCCGGGACCAACATCGGGTGGAAAATCACCGTGCTCCTGCGCATACATCGTGAAGGCATCGGCCGCTACCCGCAAATCAGCCGCAAAGCGCGTGTTCAACGAGGTCTCTCGGGGCGCGGGCGAAGTTTGGAATGGCAATGGCGCAGAGCAAACCGATCACCGCCATGACGATCATCAGTTCGACGAGCGTAAATCCGCCGCGGTCGTTTTGCGTATTAGATGTGTTCACCACGTTTCCACTAACCCATCTCTACGGCACTTGCCAGCTTGGTGAATAGCATGGGTTGTACCGCCCATTATCGCGAATGCGTTGTCGCAGGTTGCCCATCCTTCAACCTCTAATCACGTGGCTGAAAGGGCCTTGGGCCAGCTATGCCACTTTTCAAGCAAAGTAGCTCTGCAGCGACGCAGAGAGGACGAGTCGCAAAACGGGCTCAGTTAACGCTCGCCGGCTCTGCCCTGCGAGCCTCGGTGGGAGGCTGTATGGCGGAGGGCACGGCCACGTCGGGAAGTTTGGCAGCCGGCGTCGGATCTTGTTTGGTCGACTCGGCGACCGGGCGCGCAGGAGCAGAGACGTCCGGTCCGGAGGGCGTGCTCGCGGGTGTGGCTTGCGAGGCAATTTCCGCCCGTGATACGGTCGAGACGGAGGTCTCCGCCGGTTTTGCGCTGACCGGAGAGCCAGAAGCGCTTAGCTCCGGGATCGCAGGGGCGGAAGGAGACAGCCTCCGCAATACCGATTCCCAGGCATCCGCTGCGCGGTCATAAGGCAATTTGTCCAGAAGCGAACGACATGCGTTTGTGATATTCGCAAGGAACGACACAAGTAGTTCTGTGTTTGTTCTGCGAACCGGCCGCTCCGGAGCCAACATCCCGAGGGGGGCTTCGGACTGAATCGCCGAGTCTTTTAACTTGAATTCACCGGGCAGGTACAGCTCCTCGCTTCGGCCCTTTCGGAAGGAACTCACTCGAACAACTCGCTTGGTCCGGAAAAGCAGGACAACGAACAAAGCTCCGGCGGCCATCCCCAGGACTAGAGAGAAACTCATGCGACTGCGAGGAGGTTCGGGCTGGCGGGGAGGTCCCTTGATAACCATTGCAGCGGCCGCCTCTCGGGGCATGTACGTGACAGTCGTCTCGGCTTTCGGAGGAGTAGAGACCGGGGTGAGGGCTGGAGGACCCGATTGCGGTTTCGTCGCGGTGCCGGTTACAGTCAGGGTCTGATTGCTGGCCGCTGGCTTGGGCGGTGTTCGATGGTTATTGCGTGGGATCACCCGGGCCGGGGTGGGCTCCGAGACGGGCGGCGGCGGAGA
>DATGLT010000382.1:0-17258 GCA_035294005.1 Verrucomicrobiia bacterium | reverse complement strand
GTTTGCATTCGGGCCAAAGTGCCACCATCCAATGGGCGACGCTGAATAGTGGCACGGCAGAAACGGTGGGTTCTTTTAGTGAACGCGTTGACGTCCGGAACACCGCCTCGGGCCTGGTTGTTCTGAGTCGCACGCTCGAGTACGACGAGAGTGTTTCGGGGCCAATTGCGCCTGGCCAGGCCCGTCCCCGATTGCTCGCGGTCAATTTGCCGGACGGCGCGGCCGGAGCAGGGACTCTTGAAATCAAGGTCTCCACGGATGTTAACAATCAGATCCCGGAACAGAATCCGTCCGGAACCGGCGAATCCAATAACTCGGCGCTACTCCAGATCACTTCGGCTTTGGCACAGTACCCGGACCTTCAGGTCGCATCGATTTCGATTCTGCCTTCGAATGGCTGGACTTCCAGTCAACCCCTCACGGTCACTTGGGTGATTACCAATACGGGCACCGGCCCGGCGGCCGGCTCATGGGTTGATAGCATCGTAGTGGTGAATACAAACACCTCCAAAGTCGTTTTTAGCTTGAACACCAATTACGACCTGGCAGCTCCCGGCAATGGACCCATTGCGGCGGGCGATGCGCGTCTGCGTCAGGTGGCGTTTACGGCCCCGGCCGATCTGAATGCCTATGGCGTTTTCGAAGTCCTCGTGACGACCGACAGCGGGGGCGACATTTTTGAATATAATCCCCAGGGCACCGCCGCAACGAACAATGCAGCGTCCATTTTCAGCATTAGCGCTCCGGAGTTGCTCATCACCGGGCTGAGCGCATCCGGCATGCCCTCATTGCAAGCGGGCGCTCAATTAACGGTGCAATGGAATACGACAAACCAGGGCAACGCCCCTGTAATCCAGCCGTTCTATGACCGTGTTGTGCTCCGCAACACCGACACCGGAGACATTTTGTTGAACACCGCGCTGCCTTACAATCCCAACTCGACTGGCTTTGGACCGATACCGGCCGGAAGTGGGGCAGCTCGATCTTACACGTTTCAGTTGCCCGACGGATCCCGCGCGGTGGGACAACTGGAACTCGACGTTACCGCTGACGTCTTTGACCAAGTCCCCGAATTCAACTTCGAGAGCACGGGTCCAAGAAATAACACGGCTCAGATCCAGGTAAAGATCGCCTCTAAGCCTTATCCCGACCTTGCGGTTACGAATGTAATCGGCCCAACTACCGGGTTGCCTGGACAGAAGGTGCCTGTCACTTGGACGGTTATTAACCAAGGGGCGGCCCCTGCAAACGGCACCTGGTCTGACCAGATCTTTGTGTCCTTTGCGCCCGCGACAGGAGTCAACCAGTACTTGGCCGGCGCCCCATTCACCGGCAACTTGAACCCGGGAGACTCACTCACGCGCACGCAGTTAGTTACTCTTCCGACGTTCGGAACGGGTCCCGCCTATTTCGTGGTGTCCACGGATGTCGGAGCCGGTGTTTTTGACCAGGACCCAACAAACAATACAGCCATTGCGGCGCAACCGATCCAAATCGTGCCGTCCCTGACCCTCTCGGTATCGCCTGTCGCAGTTCGCGAAGACGCAGGCTCCCAGGCGGCCCTCGCCACCTTGAGCCGCAATAGTGATCCCGCCGCATCCCTGACTGTGACCATTACGAACACGTCACCCGATGTCCTCGTCCCGGCGTCGGTTCAAATACCGGCCGGCGCGAGCACGGCCACCTTCTATATTGGAGTCACCCACGACGGAGTGGTAAGTGGCGATTTTACGGACACTTTGAAGGCGCAAGCGCCGGGCCATGTCGCCGCCACAAACAACTTCACGGTTGTGGAAACCGACAGTCCGCATCTGACATTGCAACTGAGCGCCCGTAGTGTCGCCGAAAACGCCCCTTCCGGGACGGTCACTGCCCAGTTAGCCCGCAACGCACAATTGGACCAATCCCTGACCGTCACGCTAACAAGCGATAATCCCCAAGCGCTCACGGTTCCGGCGACCATTACGATTCCGGCAGGCGTAACCAACGCGACCTTCAATCTTACCAGCGTGAGCAACAACGTGATTACTGGTAATCGCCTGGTCACGCTCTACGCGGCCGCCACAGGTTTTGCGACTGTCTCGGCCCCGATTACGGTTTTGGACGTGAATGCTGTCTCGCTCACTATGCGGTTGAACGACTCCACTATCAACGAGGGAGCATTGAATCCGGCCACCCGTGGGATTCTCACGCGTTCAGCAGTTTCAGCAACGCCGCTGCACGTTCAACTGGCCGTCCAGGCCCTGGATCCCAACACCCCAAACCTTATCCAGGTTCCAGCCGATATTGTGATTCCGGCCAATCAGAGCGCCGCCTCCTTCGATGTCACTGTTCACCACGATAATCTGGCCTATGGCCAACAGACGCCAACCATTCTGGCCCAGGCCCTCGGGCTTGACGGCACCCCATTGCCGATCACCGCTTCAGCATCCTTAAACGTGCTGGATATTGATGGGCCGGCGCTTTCGGCACAGACAGCCGTTGCTATGATTCGCGAAGGCGATTCCACCACCCTGACAATCAGCCGAAATACGCCTCCCACCAATTCTCTACCAGTCACGCTTACCAGTGATCCGCCCGGCGAGGCCTCCTTGCCGGCTTCGGTCACATTTGCTGCCGGCCAGGTTTCCACCAATGTCCAGGTGACCGGCCTCAATGACGGCCAACCTGACGGCGCTCAGCAAGTGACCTTGACCGCCAGCGCGTCAGGATACCAATCGGCGACCGCTCCACTCACCGTCACGGAAGTGAGTTTGCCCGACCTGGCCGTGCTTCAGTTGACGGCTCCCACCAATGCTCTTGCCCAGGACATCGCCACCGTAGTGTGGACGGTAACCAATGCCGGCTCAGCTCAAGCCACGGCGCCATGGTCGGATGGGCTTTACCTGGCGACCGATAATCAGGGCTCCAGCGGCACTCTCATGCTCCGCGCCACCAATTCTGCGGTCGTAGTTAATGGCGATTCCTACACCTTCGCCCGCTCATTTGCTTTGCCGGCAGAGCCGGGGACTTACTGGGTGGCCATTCGCGTCGACGACGACGGCGCTCTCGTGGAAGGCGCCAAATGGAACAATATCGCCGTGTCCGCTCCGATTATCGTGCAGCCTCCCTACCGCGCCACTGTCAGCCCGACCATTAATTCCGCTGTGAGCGGCACCCCCATTCCGCTGATTGGCCGCACGTTTTCAACAGCCGACGGTTCGCCCGTGCCGTTCAGTCCGGCGACCGTGCGGATTAATGTAAACCATATTCGTCGCACGATTTCGGTGGTGTCCGACGCTCAAGGCAACTTCAGCACGGTCTTTCAGCCCATCAATGGTGAAGCCGGGCTCTACACGGTGGGCGCCGACCATCCGGCGGTGCTCCAGGATCCGGCGCAGGCTCAGTTTGTGTTGCTGGGCATGTCGGCCGTGCCTTGGCAATTCGATTTGCGGCTGGCACCCAACGTTCCTTTTTCGGCCCAAATCCAACTCCAAAACCTAAGTCCGCTGCCGCTGACAGGAGTGGCAGCCACAGTCGATGCTCTGCCGGTTGGATTCAACGTGACCGCCTTGGTCACAAATCAACTCGCCGGCAACGAAACAAACTACATTTCTTTCCAAATCACCTCGACGCTAACCACCCCCGTCCAAGGCGCCCTAAACCTCATGGTAACTTCGGCCGAGGGCGCCGTGCTTCCCATCCCGGTGAATTTCATTGTCGCGCCGCCTAATCCGCAGTTGCTCGCCGTTCCCGCATCACTCTCGCGCGGGATGTTGCGGGGAACCCAGAGTCTGGCGCAGTTTGACCTGGTCAACCAGGGCGGTGTCCCCACTGGAGACTTGAACGTCGCGCTGCCGGTGGCTCCCTGGCTTTCGCTCGTTTCCGCTCCGGTGATTTCTTCGATCCCGCCCGGCGGGAGCAATCGGGTTGTGGTGGCGCTCAATCCCGCGGCTGACTTGCCGCTCGGCATGTATCAAGGTGCCTTGAACATCGGCAACTCCCAGCTCAGCTTAAGTGTTCCTTTCCATTTTCCCGCGATTTCGTCTGCAGTGGGGGACGTCGTGCTGCACGTGACCGACGAGTTGACCTACTTCGGCACAGGTTCGGCAGGAGTCACCAATGCAACCATCGTCCTGACCGATCCGTTTTCCGGTGACGTGGTGACAAACGGGGTCAGCGATACCAACGGGACGATAAGCTGGAGCGGTCTGGCGGAAGGCGACTATGTTCTTCAAGCCAGTGCGACGGACCACAGCGACGTGCGCGGCGGGCTCCATGTCGTGCCCGGGGTGACCACCGACCACGAGATCTTCATGTCGCAAAACGCCGTTACTTACGAGTGGAGCGTCGTGCCGACTGACATCCCTGACCATTACCGGGTCACTCTCGAACCACAGTTCGAGACGCGTGTGCCGCAACCCAGTCTGATCGCAGAGAATCCGCTTGTGTTGCCGCTGGTCATGCCGAACCAAACCAGTCAATTCCAGATCCGCCTTCGAAACAACGGCCTGATTGCCCTTCAACATGTGCGGATTCCGACCCCGAGGCATCCGCGCCTGATCATCACTCCTTTGGTCGCGGAATTGGAGGAGTTGCCAGCCCAGTCCAGCGTCTCAATTCCTGTCAGTATTCGCCTTGCGCCGGAAGGAGGGCCCTCCGTCAAAAGGGGTAAGGAAGGCGCAGCGACGCCGCCCTGCAGCGGAACTGAATGCGTCGTTATGCTCCCGATCGATACCCGCTACCGCTGCGGCACGAACTGGGTCGTCAAAACAGCCAATGTTTCCCTCGCAGTGGTCTGCATCACGAACACGGGTTGCGTTTTCAAGCACGTGGATCCGACGCAGATTGATTTCCTCGACCTCAACATCTTGGCTGACCGTGCGGAGATGGATTGTTTGTTGGGCCATATGGACGAGTGTGAAAAGGCGCGTATCCGCGGTTTTCTTGCCTCCAGCGATGCAGGGTCAGTTTTTTTTGATACCAACGCAGTCCCTTGGCCGCTCAGCACAAATGGCTTCGGACTAAGCGACTTCTGTGAGTGCGGCGCGCCGGCTGATATTCCGAACATCCTCGCCATCGGCAGCAACTACCTGGCCGCCCTTGGGTTTGCAGGCGGAGGAGTTTCCGCGCCCGCCCCTTTCAGTTTCGTGGCGGCCCAGGTGCCAGGCCCGTGTAACGTGCCTGGCCATATCCGGCAGAGGACCGACACAATTCCCGGCGTATGTGCGCGCGTTCGCCTTCAACTGAGCCAGGATGTGACGATGACTCGCGCCGCATTTCGCGGAACGCTCGTATTGGACAATGGCTCCCCAACCAACATTACCGACATTAAACTCGCCATTGACCTCCGCGATGGAAATGGGAATTCGGCCAGTTCTGTCTTCTTTCAGCGCAACCCGAACCTGACGGGTATCACCGGAATCGACGGCTCCGGCGTTCTGGCGGCGTCGTCCAGCGGTTCCGCGGAGTACATCTTCATTCCCACGCTCGACGCCGCGCCGTCCGCCGCCACGGTTTACTACATCGGCGGCACCCTCAGCTTTACCATGAATGGCCATTCTCTAAATATCCCGCTGATGCCCGGCCCTGTCACCGTCTTGCCGGAAGCCCAACTCAAGCTCGAATATTTTCAGCAGCGCGACGTTTACGCAGACGACCCGTTCACGCCGGAAATCGAGCCCTCGGAACCGTTCGCCCTCGGACTGCGCGTCAGCAATGTCGGCGCCGGAATTGCTCATTCCCTGGACATCCAATCCGCTCAGCCCCGGATCATTGACAACGAAAAAGGCTTGCTCATCAGCTTCAAATTGCTGGGCGCGCGTATTGGCAACGACCCTCTCTCGCCCTCCCTGGACGTTAACCTTGGGGACTTTAACCCGGGACAATCCAAGATTGTCATTTGGGACATGATTTCTTCTCTCCAAGGCAAATTCATCGATTACAAAGCATCGTTCGAGCACCTCGACGATCTGGGAGCCACCAACATCTCGCTGATTCAAAGCGTCGATATTCATGAGTTGATCCATGTCGTTCGAGCCCATCGGCCCTCAGATGACAATCTCCCGGACTTTTTAGTCAATGACATCCCGGATCCGGACAATCTCCCGGACACGGTGTACTTGAGCGAAGGGACGAACGAACCGGTTTCATTGGCCACGAACGCTCAGATCGATGGTCCGGCTGCCACGAATCATCTCCAGGTCCAACTTACCGCCACCACTGCGCCGGGCTGGACATACCTCTTGATGACTAATCCCGGGCCGGATCTGCAGTTGGTAGGCGCCCTCCGTTCAGATGGAACTCCGTTGTTGATGGGCGACAACGTGTGGACAACCGATCGCACTTTCCCTTCCTCTCAAACCGGTGCTGTTCGTGAGAAGCAGTTGCACCTGTTTGATTTTAATAGCACGGGCAGTTACACCCTCATTTACGCGTCACCCAGCCCGGCCTCAAGTGGACCGTCGAGTTCGGTTGCGGCGCTTCCGCCCATCAGTCCTTCCAGCTTCCCTGTTTCCTGGAGCGGCAACACCTCCTCCAACGCCGGCCCAATCGGCTTTTTCGACATTATGGTTTCCGTCAACAATGGACCCTTCACCAATTGGCTGTCGCAAACGACCCTGCGCAGCGCCATTTTTGCCGGGGTTCCAGGCAACACGTACTCCTTCTACAGCATCGCAACCGGTGCCGATGGCAGCCGCGAACTGCCTCCAGCGTCGCCCCAAGCGAGCACCTCGACCGTCGCAAGCAACAACACACCCCCGACCCTCCTGCCAATTGCGAATGTCACCATTAACGAGAATGACGCCTTCACATTGACCCCAACCGCGTCCGACTCGGATGTTCCACGCCAGACATTGTCTTTTGCGCTCTTGACCGCGCCGGCCAGCGCGACCATTGATCCGGCCACTGGGGCCATTCGGTGGCAGACGGGCGAAGCTCAAGGTGGAACGACCAATCTGTTTGTTGTTTCGGTTTCAGACAACGGTTCGCCGAGTCTGAGCGCGACTCAGTCGTTCAACGTCATCGTCAATGATGTCAACAGTCCACCCTTTTTTATCAACCCACCCTCCGGACTGTCGGTAGACCAGGGTGGAATTCTGTCCTACTCCTTTGCGGCGGGCGATCCGGACATTCCCGCGCAGCAGTTGACGTGGAAACTCGGTCCAGGTGCTCCTGCCGGCATGATGATCGACCCGGCGATCGGGTTGCTGATTTGGAGCCTGGCTTCAACAAATCAACCAGGGTCGTACCCGGTCTCGGTGGTAGTGACCGACAATGGCATCCCTGCTTTGAGCGCTTCGATTACAGTGCTCGTTGTGATTCGCCAATTGAATCACCCACCCGTCGTCTCGCCGGTCCCCACCCAAGCCACTTTGGTAGGCATAACGCTTTACGTTACGAATACCGCGACGGACCCCGATATTCCCGCCCAGAACCTTACGTTCACTCTGGCCCCTGGCGCTCCGCGCGGGGCCGCCATAAACCGCACAAACGGGTTGTTCTTTTGGACGCCTGGCCCGGAGTACGCCCGCACCACCAATTCGGTCACCGTTCAGGCCACGGATAGTGGCGTCCCATCACTCACGGCCGGCCAGACCTTCCAAATCGTCGTTGGCGACTACCTCGAATCCAGGCTAGGGACCGCGCTGGTCCTTGCCGGTCAGACTGGAAGCGTTCCGGTGACGATTCTGTCCACCACCTCGGCGACGAATGTGCAATTCCTGGTGGTCGCTCCGCCAACTCCTCTGACCAACTTCGGACTCACCGCCTCGGGCCCCATCTTCTCTTCGGCCTTGCTCCAACCTCTGGGTTCGAACCGGTTCCTGGCGCAACTCGGCAGCTCATCGGGCTTGAGCCTTACCGGGTTGCAAACGGTTGCAGAATTGGGATTCACTGCTTTGCCGGGATTTCCTTCTTCATTTGTTCCGCTCACGGTGGGAAATGTGGGAGGTTATGACTCGCAAGGCAAAGCGCTGCCCAGCACGGCCGGCGTGCCCGGTCGAGTTGTTTACCTCGATGCCGAACCGCTGCTTGAGGTGGTGCCCCTGGCGGATCGGTTATGGCTGAATCTTTACAGCCGGACTGGAGGCATCTACTCAATCCAATCCGCCACCAATGCAAGCCCGCCTTGGCTGTGGTCCCAGGTTTTCTCCGGACAGCTCACGAACTTGGAAACCACTTTCCAACTTCAAACCAACGGCGCCACCGAATTGTTTCGGGCGATCCGAAAGTGAGCAGGCGATGTGCTTTTGAATACTTCGCAGGCGTGGCGTGGTTTGATCACATTTTGCGCCATGAGTTACGAACACTGTCCTGAACAGCTCCTGTAGGTTGGTCAAAGGCTGAACTTGAAAACAACATTCATGAAACATTTTACGATTCTTGCGCGTGTCCTGTGCCTGCACTTAATCGGGTGTCTGCCATTCATCCCCTCCGGTGCGCGGAGCGCGGTCATGGTTCGAACTTTGTTCACTTTCCCCGTTCCCACAAACGGTTACCGCCCAGACAGTGGCTTAGTTCTGGGAACCGACGGCGCCTTCTATGGAACCGCCCAAAAGGGAGGAGCCTACGCCCATGGCACCCTCTATCGAATAACCCCTCAGGGCAGCTTCAGCGTTGTCCACCATTTTGTCGGAACCAACGATGGCGCGGATGCTTTCTCGCGGTTGGTCGCCGGGCCCAATGGGGTTTTTTACGGAACTGCCTGGCACGGTGGCAAGTCGAACAGCGGAACTGTATTTGAGTTCGATCCCATTGGGACCTTCGGTCCGGCGGTGACGGTCCTCCATTCGTTTTCGGGACTTGGTTTCGGAACGACCAGCGGGTTGACCATGGGAACGAATGGACTTCTCTACGGTTCAACCAGTGGCAACGGATTTGGATCGCTGTTCACGGTCTCGACAGCAGGCACATACAAGGATTTCTACCTTTTTTCGGGAACCAACGATGGTTATTCCCCAAACCAGCCGCTCCTCCAGGCATCGGACGGGAAATTTTACGGGACCGCACAGTTTGGCGGCACTTTTGGGATTTCAAATTACAGTATGGGGCTGGGGACCGTGTTCCGTTGTGACGCTGACGGGAGCAATTTTGCTTCAGCCGCTTTCACCAGTCCGCTCACCGGCGCCAACCCGTTTGGCGGCTTGGCGGAAGGCGCGGATGGAAACCTTTACGGAATTACCGCCAAAGGCGGCACCAACGGGCTCGGAACGATTTTCCGCGTCACTCGAAACCTGCAGATAACAACGTTGTATTCCTTCGTCGACTCCGGCCAGGGAGAGTATCCCAATGTCGAGTTGCTCGCCGCAAAGGACGGGTTTTTGTATGGTCTTGTTCCCGGAGACAGCACCAATAACACCGGCACGATTTTCCGCATCAGTACCAATGGCCAATACACTGTCCTCTTTCAAATGCAGCAAACCAACGGAGAATATGCCGTTCACAGTGACGCGCTTACCCAGGGGACCGATGGCCTGATTTACGGCGTCACTGCGTACGGAGGCGATCAAAGTTCGGATGGAACGTTCTTTTGTATGGACACTTCCGGAACCAATTCGGTGCCGCCGAGTATCGTTTCACAAAGTTACTCCAACGGAACCTTCATTTTGACTTACAATACCACGCCGGGACAAACTTATCAGATTCTGTATGCCTCGACGCTGCAGGGAAAGTGGACAGACCTCGGCGCGCCACGGTTGGCCACCACAAACTCGGCGACCGCCTCATTTCCGATCACCAATTTCTCCACCGGCTTTTACAAATTCATAGCGCAGCCCTGAGCTGTTGACTTAAGATTGTCTTCCGCACAGCCGCCCGGGTCAGGCTCGGCCTGGCTCGACTTTGCGATTTTGGCGTTTCCATTTTAGTCATCAGCCTCTTGACGCCAGCGCGGTGGTTTCCTATGGTTTCCGACCCGCCGAAGGTTCAAAACACCTGGAGCCTGAAGCCCCACACTGGACAAGTTCGGCGTTTAACGGAAAGGTTTGTTTGTGAATGTAACGGTCGAAAATCTGGCCCCTTGCAAAAAATTGGTGCGGGTGGAAGTCGAAGCCCAGAAAGTGGATGAAATGCTGGAGACCATCACCAAGCAATTTCAGAGAGGCGCCAACCTGCCCGGATTTCGGCCGGGCAAAGCGCCCCGCGACATGGTCGTGCGCAAGTTCTCCAAGGACATCGAGGACGAGGCCAAGCGCAAGCTCATTTCCGATGCCTACAAGAACGCACTCGAGGAAAAGAAGCTCGATGTGCTCGGGTATCCCGACATCGAGGAGATCCAGTTCGGGCGGGGGCAACCGTTGCAGTTCGCCGCCACCGTGGAGACTTCTCCCGAATTTGAGCTGCCGGAGTACAAAGGGATTCCCGTGCAACGCGAGGCGCGAAGCGTCACGGATGAGGACGTTGAACGTGCACTGCAATTGTTGCGGGAGCCCCGAACCACTTTCAACACCGTGGAGCGGCCCGCCCAGACGGGCGATATTGTGGTGGTCAATTACATCGGCACATCCGATGGCAAGTCCATTACGGAGATTGCGCCCACGGCAAAGGGGTTGACCGAACAGAAGAACTTCTGGGTCGAAATTGGGGCGAACGCGTTCATTCCCGGGTTTGGCGAACAGCTCATGGGCGCCAAGGCTGGTGAAAAGCGGACCATCAATGTCGATTTTCCGGCCGATTTCGTCACCAAGGAGCTGTCCGGCAAGAAAGCGACCTACGAAGTCGAAGTGGTTGAGGTGAAAGAAAAAGTGCTGCCACCCCTGGACGAGGAGTTCGCCAAGAGCTACGGCGCCGAGAGCCTTGAGAAATTGCGGGAGGGGGTTCGCAAGGACCTCCAAAACGAGCTCGACTATAAAAACCACAAAAACATTCGCACCCAACTGGTGCGCTCACTTTTGAACCGAATTAATTTCGAACTTCCCGAAACCGCCGTTGCGCAAGAAACCCGCAACGTGGTCTACGACATTGTCCAGGAAAACTCCAAACGCGGCATCCCGCGCGACGTGATCGAGCAGCAAAAGGAGAAAATTTATTCGGCAGCCACCCAGGGCGCAAAGGAGCGGGTCAAAGTAGCGTTCCTTTTGCAGAAAATTGCGGAAAAAGAGGATATCAAGGTGTCGCAGGAGGAGATTGCGCACCGTGTCAGCCACCTGGCGGCGACTTACCAGATTCCCGCTCAGAAATTCTTAAAGGACTTGCAGAAGCGAAACGGGCTGATCGAGGTGTATGACCAGATCATGAACGAGAAGGTCCTGGACCTGCTTCAAAAAGAAGCGAAGGTCGAGGAGGTTGCGGCGAAAACCGAGCCTGCCCAGGCCTGAGGCGAGCAGCGTAATGCGTTGAGGTCATTGACAGCGGCTTGTCGCCGTGATCCTGTAAACAGGTGCAAGAGCTCGAATCCCCGGATACTCACTACGTGCTTCATGCCGTTGGCTGGATTGAACTGGGTAACCTCGCCGAAGCCAGGGCGGAATTGGCCCAGGTCCGTCCCGCCTACCAAATGCACCCCGATGTGCTTGAAGTCCGGTGGCAGATTTGCGCTGAGGAGAAGCGGTGGGATGAAGCGCTCATCGCCGCAAAATCGCTAGTAGCGGCCGCGCCGGAGCGATCCAGTGGCTGGCTGCACCAGGCCTATGCTCTCCGCAGAGTTCCCGGCGGTGGATTGCTCAAAGCCTGGGAAGCTCTTCTCCCTGCGTTCGAGAAGTTCCCGCGCAAGGAGTTGATTGCGTACAATCTTTCCTGTTACGCATGCCAGATGAAAGAACTCGAAGCTGCCCGGCTGTGGCTCAAGCGCGCATTGTCGGTTGGCAACAAGGAAAAAATAAAACACCGGGCGCTGGAAGACGAGGACTTGCAACCGCTCTGGGAAGAAATCAGGAATTACTGAATTCAGCCGCCTTTGACCCTGAAAAATGAATGTGTTCCCGCTGTTGTAGTTGTGAACCGGAATTGACTGTTTGGAGCTACCGTCTGCAAGGTGGCTGTTGTATCCTGTGACCAGGTCCCCGGCAAGTCGGAGGCACGCAACAGCTGGAAGCTCATTCCTGTGCGGAAGTTGCTTACATTAAAGGTAATTTGAACCTGGTTTCCGGAAACCGACGGCGGTCCCGCAAGCTGGACAACAGCGGGCGGTGCTGAGGTCGTCACTCCGACCGTAAACGCGGGGCCCCACGGCAGAGTACGGGTGTTGATTTGCGCCCGGGCCGCCAGGAGATAATTCGTTAGCGCTTTCGGATTGAAGGTAAATGAGGTGCCCGAGGATATGCCATTTGTGGCTGCTCCAATCACCTGCTGAGCACCCGACACGGAAATATCATCAACATACAAGCCGAGGCCTGAACCGGAGTTAAAATAAAGTCCGCCGTTATACGCGTAGACGAAACGAACCTGCACTATTTTTCCGGCATACGCGGCGAGAGAAAGCGTCTGGCGCGTGAACGCGGTGTCAACGGCGCTGGCCCCCGCATTGCCGGGCTGACTCCAGAGCGTCTGCCAATTCAGCCCGCCGTCCGAGCTGATTTGAGCCTCAGACACTTCGTTACTTAGGGCAAACCCGATAAACTTTGAAAACGAGAACTGGCTGGCGGCACTGACCAGCAGGATTGGGTTGAGCGTGAGAATCTGATCTGCCGCCTGGCTGTGCATCAGGTTGAAGGAGTGCGTCCCGGAAGCAGCCTTGAAAGTGCTGATAACAGAATAACCTGCCGATGTCACAGCGGTCACGTTGCCAAGCCCGTTCTCGGCGCCTTCCACCAAAGTATACGGGGCCAATTGCGCCTGTTCCCATTGGTAAGCGGTTGCCCCGGGCACAGCGCTGATGTTGTATCCGTTGTTCTGGTTCAACGAAGCGGGATTGGGTCCGGAAACTGTCGGTGGGGAATAAACCGGTTTCAGATCAATCTTGGTGTTCTGAAGACCGCCGATCGTGGCGGTCACCTGGGTGCTCAAGCCCGGCGCCGTAAAGGTCAATATGTAAGTGCCGTTCCCAGGCACAGGCAACGCGTAGCCGCCGGAGTCGGCGGTGATTGTGTAATAGCTCGAGCCTGCACTGTTGACCGTCACTCCGCCTATTCCTTCACCCAGATCGTAAAAGCCATTTCCATTTAAATCGAAATAAACCACGCCTGTAACAAATGGGGTTGAGGAGAGCTGCGTCGCGAAATCCTCCGTCACCAACTGCGGTCCTACGGAACCGTTGACACCGTCGATCACGCCCACGCCGACCTCGCGAAACGCACCCGTGAGCATGTTATCACGGTGGCCGGGCGGCGTTTGCATTCCTCCAACGCCGCCACCCCAATCCACGGCGAAGGCCGCGTGACCCTGGGGAACCGATTCGGCATAGGAAAACACGTTTTCGCCCCATGACCCTGCGCTGTACCCGTTGGTCGCGATTCGATCGCCAGGGCTCATGACGACCGAACCATTGGTTTGATAATGCCCTTGGTACTGGTTGGTGAGCATATCGCCACTGTGCCACCTGGCGGCGGCAGTCAGTTTCGCGTTCATCGCCAGCGGCGGGACGGCTGGGTTGGTCGCGAACTCGGACTGCATCAGGCTCAGATCCACGTTGAATGACGCGTAAGCCGACTGAATGCTTGGATCCGAAGTGGTCGCAAGCCGCTGCCCTTCGGCGGTCGGATTGGCCCGCATGCGGTTGAGGTATTCCAGGTAAAGCTGTTCTTCATCGGTCGGCTCGCCGATCGAATACAGGGTCGTTCCCTCCGGCTTTGGGGGATGTCCCTGGGGGGGAACAATTCCGGTGGCGTGTTCAATCGGCGGCGTCGGCGGTGGCGCCTGCGGGCGGGGACCCGGCACAGGCACCGGCGCAGCCAGGAGCCTGGACATGCCAAAACCAAAAGCCAAAAGCACAAGCAGAGGGCGGAGGACTTGGGGGAAACAGGTTGGAGGCGGGCTTATAAATGAAATGCGGCGCATACGCGTTCGAGCGGTTTTGGTGGCGCCAAGCATACGCGCCGCGCGCCCGAATCGCAAACCGAAACCACGGCTCAAGTAAGCCTTTAGTTAATCTCATTTTAGAATCTTCCGCGGGAACAAACACCCGATTCGATTCCTCTCACTGAAGGTTTCTCGAACTGATCCGAGTGAGCCAAGCACAATGAAGCACAACTCGTCGATGCAGTGCGCCTTGCTGATGGGATTCGGAGCGATTTTAATTTCAATCTCCTTGTCGCGCGCCGAAGGCGCCGAACCTCCGCCGGAGTCCAAGCCACAAAAGCCCGTTCAAGCGGCCGCGGCGCCGCACAAAAAGACCAGGAACCCGCCAACCGGGGCCGAGCTGTACGCAATTCATTGCAATCGCTGTCATCCTGAGCGGTACGCCCCGGAACGAACGGAGACTCAGTGGAAAACAATCCTCACGCACATGCGCGTTAGGGCGAACCTGCCAGCCACACAGGCGCGTGCCATCATGAGATTCCTGCAGGAGGAAAGTGGCAAATGAAGCCCAGGTGGCAACCTCCGTCGCTACGGATGAGAGCCCGCGGGACCCGCATCCCTCGGGTGGTCCTCATAGGCTGTATCACCGCGATTGCACCGTGGCACGCTTCCGCGGGCATCAGTGATGAAGAGTTCAATGCTCTGAAGAACCTTGTCATCAGGCAGGGCCAGCGGCTCGAGGAGCTGGAGAAGGCCCGGACACGAGACCAGGTCATTCTTGACGAAGATCGAAAAAGGCATGAGCAGGACCAACGTGAAATTGAGCAGCTCAAGCAACAGCTGGAACAAACGCGAAAGACCGCCACGGACGCCGCCGCATCACAGGTTCAGCCGATCCATCCCGTTCCAGACGGCAGCAGCGCCACTCACAATTTCATGGTGGTGGGCGATGCCGAGATCCAATTTGGCAAAAGCCAAAATTCGCATGCCGCCTTTGAGCTGGCCGACTTCGCTCCGATTTTTTTATTCAGGGCCCGCGACAATATCCTTTTCGAGACGGGTTTCGACGTCAATTTACAAAACGGCTCTGTCAACGGCCACGACAGCGGTTCTTCAACCTCCCTCAACCTGAGTTTCGCTCAACTTGACTACCTGCTGAATGACTACGTCACCGTGGTTTCCGGAGACATGTTGTTACCCTTGGGCACCTATAGCGAGCGGGCTGCGGGGTGGCTCAACAAGATTCCCGATGATCCGTTTCCCCGGGACCTCCTGCCCGGGAGCGGAATTGGTTTGCAGCTTCGAGGCGCCGTGCCGCTGGGGTCAGCGGGGCAATCCCTAACTTACAGCGCCTTCGCTGTCAACGGACCCGGCTCCTCAGATGGAACCGCCAATCACGATCAGCTGGATCTTGGTGGGAATGTGGGGATCAAGTCGGACGGTACCAGGGGCAGTTTGCATGCCACTCCCAGCGGCGGTGGCCGCGTCGGTTGGTTTTATCCCTGGAAAGCGCATTATGACTTTGAATTGGGGTTGTCGGGCCAGACCGGCACATGGAATGACGCCGACAATCGCCTGTGGTCGGCGGGAGTCGTCGATGCCGCCCTGCACATAGGCCCTTATTTCGAGGCAAAAGGGGAATACATCCGCACCTGGCAACAAACGGACGATGCCGGCACGATTCGCCCGCGCGGGTGGTGGGCGCAAACTTCATATAAGCTCGCCGGACTCAATCTCAACGCTCCCGTCATCAACAATCTTGAGCTTGTGGGCCGCTACGATACGAGCCGCGACAATGCCGCAACCCGCCTGGAACGGTTTACCGTTGGGTATGTTTATTACTTCACCAACACACTGCTGTTTGAGGGCGACTACGAATTCATTAACAGCAACGATCCTGCCCAGGACCACGATCGGTTCGTGTTCCAGTTGTCGTTTGGTTTCTGAGCGGGCCGCCGTACTGGCCATTTTTCGAGGATTCCTTCCGCTAACGCGACCGGACGCAACTATCCGTCGGTCCTTTCCGGTCACGAACCCGAGCCGGCAGTTGGTCCGATTGGCAGCTTTGTGCTATTCCCAAGGACTCGGTTCCAAAGGACCCGCAAGTGGCTGGCCATTGTTCCCGCTCCCGTTGAATGGCTGGCCTCGGAGAGCTTTGACTTCTTCGGGTGTCACGTCCTGCCCCGAATTGCCGAATGAATTAAGGACATAGGTCAAGGCAGAGGCGATATCCGAGTCGGACAAGGGCAACATCGGCATGCTGTTGTTGAATTTCATTCCGTTGACAACTACTTCGCCCTGGAAACCGTTGAGCAGGATCTGGATGGCTCGTCGTTTGTTCGAGTTGAGAAAATCGGATCCCGCCAGAGGTGGAAAGCGGTTGGGAATACCTCGTGCATCGGGCTGGTGGCACGCCGCGCAAATGGTTGTAAACAGTCGAGCGCCGACCTGCATGCGTTCTCCTTTGGAGTGAGGGTTCGATTCTTTCGGGGGAACACCGTATGGGGCGCCGGCATCGATCCAATCTTTGATCAGGGCGCGTTCTTCGTCGGTAATGGCTTCAGATTCGGGGCTGTTTGCCATCGGCATGGGTTGTTTGAAGTAAATGCCTTTCCAACTGTCCCAGATCCTGCGCCTGAGTTCCCGCTTGTCAGCGAATGCTTTTTGGTAATCCAACCAGTTGTTGAGAAAAGCGGTTTGCTGGTTATGGCAACGATAGCACTTGCCCATGAAAATTGGCATGACGTCTTGAAGGTAAGTGGGCGTATGAGCGGTTGGGCGACCTGAAGATTGAAACCGTGTCACTCTTGCGGTTCTCACTGCCAAAAGCTCGGGTACTAACTTCGACTCGGAGAAGGATACACGAGGCGGCCCGGGAACGCTTGCGGCAACCATGTCTGTTTGGGCCGGTTGATCGGAAACCGGGTTTAAAACCGCCGATTGCGCATCCCGTTCCGAAAGGGGTGTTGCGCTTAGGGTCGCCAGCAACAAAATTGACACGCTTTTCATAGACTTTTCGAGGAAGGACTCAGCTCGTTGAAAGTACGAGGTTCCGGCCCGGAAAAGGTTCCCCTTCGGGCCCTACACGATCATGCGGGACGCTTCGTGGGTTGTTGCACCACGTTTTCGGCGTTGCTATTTCAAAAATTCTGGGAACCCGCAGTGCCCTCCGCGCCTCCTACTTCAAACAAAGACCCGGTCGACTCCGCCTGAAACGATTGGAGTCGATCACAAAAAGGATAAGCGACTATGAAGACCTTTATTCGAATCAACCACGGGGCCACAGGCCTCGAGACAAAACGCAGAAAGTTTTTGGCTGCGGGCTTCCTGGCCGCAGGCGTGGCACTCTTCCGCTTGGTAGATCCGGGGTTTGCCGAGGAAGG
>DATGLT010000381.1:0-2695 GCA_035294005.1 Verrucomicrobiia bacterium | reverse complement strand
ACCAGGCGCAACGCGCCCGAGGCTCGAGAAACGCGCAAACCAAGAAAAGAAATTGGTTCCGGGGATTTCATGGTTCTCTGGAGCCAGGCCCAGGGCCTCAGCACCGGTCAGTTCCCCAGTTCCTTGTGCATTTTGCGTATGCGCGCGTTCTCTTCGTTTTGTATTTCCTCCTCCATCTGCCGAACACCCGGCATTTTGGAGCGCTCCGAACGAGCCGCCAGGGCGGCCACCTCAGGCGTCGGCAACACCGTGGGCCGAATCAGCACGATCAGTTCGCTCCGGGTTTCGTCTCGCTCCGAGCTGCGGAAAAGGTAACCGAGCAGCGGGATATCCTTCAAAAAGGGCACTCCAGAGTTGCTGGAGTTTTTGTCGGTCTCGATCAAGCCGCCGAGCATAATCGTGTCATGGTCGCGCACGGCGACTTTAGCCGTCGCGTTCTTGGAACTGGTAATGGGCACATCACCGACACCCTGAATGGTGACGTTGCCTTTGAAGCTGTCGATTTCGGTCGCGATATCCATCACCACCAGGCCGTCAGGGTTAATCAAAGGAGTAACCTGGAGAGAGATACCGATCTGAAGTTGCTGGATCGTGGAATAGCCGCCGAATGCGCCACCACCGTAGTAGCTACCCTGGGGGTAAGGCCGGGATTCACCAACGAAAATGCTGGCTGGAACGGCGTGAGATGTCTGGATTCGGGGGCGTTGCAGAATCCGGGCGCGGCCTTCGGCGGCCAGCGCGGTTACAGAAACATCCAGGTCATTATTCCCGAGGCTGGCGAGATAACTGAAACCGCTGGGCAAATTGCCCGCGGCGTTGGTCGCCCCGCTGAGGACGTTGAAACTGCCGGGACTCAGAACGTTTCCGTTATTGATGCCCCCCTGGCCAATAAAGGAATTGCCGAATCCGTGCGGTTTATTTTCAAGGTAGCTGAAGCCCAGAGTTGTAGAGTTGTTCAAAGAGACTTCGACCACGACGGCTTCGATGAGGACCTGCGCCAGAACGACATCAAGTTTGCCGACAATCTCCTTGATGGTTTTCATGTCATCGCGCGAAGCGTAGATGAGCAGCGAGTTGGTCCGTTCGTCGGCGATAATTTTGGTCTGGCCGAGCACCGTGATTTCGCCCGCCGTTGCGGCCCGGTTGATAATCCGGTTCAAGCGATCGGTGAAACTTCCGGCTGTCCCCGGTTGGGTCGTGGCTTGTGGCATCGCGGTTCCGTACGGACTGGTCCCCATGCCGGGCGTGCTGCCCGGGTACCCCATTCCACCTGAGTTGCCCAAGCGATTCATTCCCATTCCTCCCATACCACGGCCGCCCATTCCCATGCCGCTGCGGCCCCCGGCTGAACTGGCGCCAACCGTCGTCGATCCGCCCCCCGTGCTCAAACTGTTCAAAGCGCTCGCAATATCCGACGCAAGCGCATATTTGATCGGGATAACTTCCGAGATGAATTCAGAGGGCACGGACACGTCAATTTTCTTGATCATCTCTAACATGCGTTTGACGTTTTCGGAATAGTCCCGCAGCACCACAATTTGGCTGCTGTCGATGGGCAGAATGCCGTTGGCCATGCCCGCGCTCACAAACGGAGTCAATACAGGGACCAGCTCCGTAGGCTTAACATACGTCGTCTGCACTACGTGCGTGACAAACTGACCCATGTCCGGCAGCTGATCGCTTTTATTGGTATCGAACGGGGCGCCAACGTTGCCGGCCTGCGTCGTTGCGATCACTTTGACGAATTTGTCCCCCACATTCACTGTGGCGATCCCGTTGAGCGCCAGGACCGCGTCAAATGCCTGAATGGCTTCTTTGCGAGTGAGCGGTGTTTGGGTTTTGAGCGTGATGGTGGGCGCCGGGAGGGTTGTTGGCCGCAGCACGGTGCGCCCGACGAGTTCGGAATAAATCTGGAGGACCTGGTTCAGGTCGGTTGCCGGGAAGTTGATAGTTCCCGCGGGTAATGTTTCTTCTGCAGGCGCATTGGTGGTTCCGGCGGGACGCGAAACGGGGCCCGTGAGATCCACTGGCGGCCTGGGTTGACCGGCGACTCCAGGGCCCGGGAACGCGGGAAGGGGCAGCGCCGGGCCGGGCAGAGCAGGTGTGGCGATAACATTGGTCGCGGGAGGAAGAGGCACTGGGACGGGTGCAGGAACAGCCTGTGTAACCGGCGCGGGCAACGCTCCGGGCACGATCACATTTGTGGCCGTAAGAGGGCCTTGCTGCGTAATGACATTCGGAGTTTTGCCCGCAAGCGCACTTCGCAAGGCTTGCTCGAGCACCGCGCTTCGGTTGGCGTCGGAATTGCGATCGTCCGGCAATGGCGTGAAGCTGCCAGTTTTAGCCGGAGACTGTGCGCAAACGGCGATAGCTGGCAGCATTAAAGCGAGCAGGATAGTTTTCACTGTCTTTTGGATGTTTTTTCGGGACTTTCAGACGCGGCAAGAGGAAGGGGAGTGCCCTGAGAAGCCGTGGCGCGGGTGGGGGCGGGCGCGGCCGGACGTCCAGCGGGCCGGGCGGTTGGTTTCTTCTGGTAGCTGGCCACCAGTTTGACCTGGGCAACGAGTTGCTGGCGCGGCGGGTCGGGCCGCACGCTTAGATCGCGCACGCGGATTTGCGAATTGCCCGAGCCGAGGTCGTAGAGGAAATCGACGAGTTGCTGTTCGCCGGCCTGGACGCTGAGGCTCTGGCTCTT
>DATGLT010000380.1:0-5590 GCA_035294005.1 Verrucomicrobiia bacterium | reverse complement strand
CTCGCCTTGAGACGTTCCGATTGCCCGACCCGCGGTCGGTCGGTCCAGGTGCCATCACCCGGCTGGGCGAGCTGGAACTTGGCTCCGGAGAGCGCTTGCAGGCCACACGCTTTGATGGAGACCTGGCCTACGTTGTCACATTTTTCCAAATCGATCCTCTGTGGGTTATTGACCTGTCCGACCCCGCCAACCCGGCAATGGTCGGTTCGGTGGAAGTTCCCGGGTGGTCCACTTACATCGCTCCAATGGGCGACCGGTTGGTCACCGTCGGCGTCGAATCCAACCGTGTGGCCGTGTCCTTGTTCGACGTTCACAGCCCGGCGCAACCCTCTTTGCTCGACCGGGTGCTTTTGGGCCCGGGCTATTCGTGGAGCGAGGCCATCAGCGATGAAAAGGCCTTCACGGTGCTTCCTGACCTGGGTTTGGTTCTGGTCCCCTACGACGGCGCCACCACCAATGGTTGGACGTCCCGCGTGCAACTCCTTGATTTGACGCGAACCAACCTTGTCGCGCGCGGCATTATCCAACATCAATGCCAGGCCCGCCGCACGGCCTTCGCCCAAAATCGGGTGCTGTCGATCTCGGGTTGGGAACTCCTGAGCGTCGATATTGCCGATCGGGATAATCCCCTGGTGAAAGGCGACTCGCAACTGGCTTGGCCGGTGGACCGCGTCTTCGCCCAGGGCGATTATTTGATCGAACTGAGCAGTTCCAGTGGATGGTGGGGCTTCCAAGCGCCGCCAGGGATTCGGATTACCCCCGCGCATCAGCCTGACACAATATTGAACACGCTGCCGCTGACGAACCTGCCGGTGGTAGGCGCAGCCTTGAAGAACGATAAGCTTTATATCGCCCAGAGCCCCAACGGCTATTATATGGTCCAGCCCGCAGGCGGGCCCGGCGGTGGCGCTTTGACCAATGGGCCTGATTTTTACCTGACGGTTATCGATGCCGCTCATTTGCCCGATCTCACAGTATTGGGCCAGGCATCCACGTTCGCTGGAGTTGGCGGCTGGGGCGCTCAGTGGAGCCCGGCCTGGACCTCAGACAACATCCTGGTGTGGATCGGCGGCGGGTTCAACTGGTGGATACGGGCCTACCCGCTCGGACCCGGAGGCGTCGCGATCGGCGTCATTTGGCCGTGGTGGGGAACCTCAGGCGGTCAATTGCTGGCCTTCGACGTCGGCAATCCTGCCCAGCCGATGTTTGACTCGAACGTGGATCTCAGAACCAATGGCTGGACGGGTTTCAGCGCCCCGGCCGTGAGCGGGCCCCGGGTTTATTTGAGCCACTCAGAATATTTTCTTGCGACCAATTCCATCTACACCAACGGGGTCTGGTCCGAGACGCATTACCTGGATGTGGTTGATTACACTGACCCGCTCAACCCAACGCTCCGGCCCCCGGTGAACATCCCCGGCGACCTTCAAGGCATCTCAAACCAGGGTGAACTGCTGTACACCACCGGCTATCATTGGGATCCCAACACCGCGATCGATTGGACCCAGTGGCTGGATGCCAGCGCGTACGACGGCGTGAGCGCGCACCTTGTCGATTCGCTGGCGCTTTCAAATTATTGGGCGCTGCCGGTCATCGCCGATACCAACGTTTTCATAAGCAACGGCGATTATTATTGGCTCGCGACAAACCCGGCCCCGGCGAGCATCGAAGCCTGGAGCCTGTCCGGCACCGGCAGATTCACGCTCAACGGCAGCGTCATGCTCAATCAGCTCGCGACCAAGCTTTTCGAATACCACGGACTGCTCGCAAGCAGAGAAATAGACGGTTCACTCGAAGTGTTCAAGGACACCGACCCCAATGCGCTTGTCCGAGTCGGGTACGACTCTCCCTCCTCCTGCGTGTGGTACGACCTTTCCCTGGGAGATTCAAGGCCCGGCGACGCCCTTTGGCTGCCCCTGGGCGCCTTTGGAGTCAAACAGGTAAACCTCGGACCATAGATCCGTAGAGCAGTCTCCGCCGTTTTCACCTCGGGCATTCGGTACCAACTCTCTAGTCCGAATCGGCGAGAAATTATGGCGCCACGTGCGAAACACCGATGCGTTCAGCGAAGCACACGGCGAACTCGCCGCCCAGACGATTCGTTAAGGTACCGGCGCCCTGTCCGGCGCCGCGACAGGGGCTCACCTCTGTTCGAAAAATCGGTCAGAGCCGCATACCGCGTCCAATCCCTCCTGGAGGTGAAATAACATTTCATCCCTTTGGATTCAGATTGAAGTTGCCCAGCCAATTCAACAATGTTGTGTATTGCGCCTTTGGCGGGCCCATAGCTCAGCGGTTAGAGCAGGCGACTCATAATCGCTTGGTCGGGGGTTCAAATCCCTCTGGGCCCACCATACTTGCGTAAATTGCGAAAAACGTCTGTGCAGTTTCTGTGCAGTTTTTCGGGCTCTGGACCGCTGCGCTCCCATTCGCTGCTTTGTGGCGAGTTCCCGGCTGAAGGAGGAAAAAGGAACCGGTTGTCCTGGCGCTCCTCGCCCCATCGGCGTGGTTCGCTTGCACTGTCGCATTTGTGAATTTGGGGTCATATACGCGAACGATGGTTTCAGTCGGTTTTTACTATCAACGTTCCAGCCAGACCCGAGAAGGCGAATCCGGCCATCCGGATCCCAGAGTGGGCCGTGGAGGCCAGGCTTAAAGCTTCAACGCATTGGCAAACCTGGCAGTTCATCGTGATCGCCCGTCCGAGCTCGGTTCCTGTGAATCGCTTTGAATGCTTACGCGTAAGCGACCGCCTTCCCGTTCCTCCCAATCGACCGAGATCAAGCTGGCATTCACTCCACCACAGTCGCGCAACGGCGGAATAGCGTCGCCGAAATGATCAGCGATCAGCACGTTGCGATGTTTGGCCATTTCCACGGCTTTTGCTCGAGCATCGGGACCGGCATTCCAGATGCCGTTGAACAGGACAAGCTGGGCCTCGGAATCGGCAATTGTTGGCCAAACATCACGCAGAATTGCGCCAAGTTCGGCTGGGTCGCAGGATGTACGCAGATACAGCACCTCGTTCACGGGGACGAACCTGTCGGGTTTATGGGCATCAAGGCCGCAGGCCCGGAGGTTGAGTCCCGCCGAATTGCCCATCGCGGTAATCAAGAAGGTGCGAGCGGAATCTGACTGGCTGGAGATAAACGTTAGTCCGCTGCGTTGCTTAGCCGGAGCGTTTTGGCTAACCGTGGGCCTGATCCGCACTCCCGAGCCGGCCGTCATTCCTGAGCAGCACCCCGATATGCGCCGCGAGATTGTCTCGGGTTTGAAGGATGTCTGGCAAATGCCGCTGCTGCGCGCGAGTGCCATGGCCACCCTGGTCTTTGGTCTGGCGCAGGGCATTCTCGGAGCGCTGGTGGTGCTCTATACAAGCCGTGGGCTGGGTTTCAATCCGGGTCTCCTGGGGGTAATCTGGGCTATAGGCGGGGTTTGCTCATTCATCGGAGCGACCCTCGCCCCGCGGATTACTCACCGCCTGGGTTCCGGACCGGCGATGATCCTGGGACTGGGAATGTTTGGTCTTTCGCTATTCCTCATCCCATTGGCACACGGAGCGTCATTGATGTCAGCCCTGCTGCTGGTCGCGCAGCAATTCGGGGATGGGTTTTGCGTTGTCCATGAGATCAACCAGGTTAGCTTCCGGCAGGCAGTCACGTCAGGACGCGTGCTCGGTCGTGTGAACGCCACGTTTCAATTTCTAAACCTCGGAACCATTCTAATCGGCTCCTTGTTGGCAGGTCTGTTGGGTGAGGTATTGGGTGTGCGGACCATGTTGGTTTTTGGATGCTGCTGTAGTCTGTTGGCCGTCCTGCTGCTGGCGGCCTCCCCGTTGAGGAGGTTTCGAATGGGGGCGAAGAGTAGTATGGCTTCGGCCTGAATAGGTTAGGTGTAAAGCCGACAAATTTTCATTCAAGCTTCTTCAAGCCGGTCCAAGTTGTCATTTAATTAGGAACGCGCGGGAGGCGTGCTATATTGGCCCGTGCCCAATGCGAATCCAGGAGTCGTCCCGCTTTCTGCTTGTCCCCCAGCCGTTTTTGCCACGACCCACTGGAGCGTAGTGCTGGCTGCTGGCCAACGCGAACTGCCGCAAGCCGCCGTGGCGTTGGAGCAGCTCTGCCGCACGTACTGGTATCCGCTGTACGTTTTCGTGCGGCGGCAGGGCAATAGCCCGGAAGATGCCCAGGATCTGACCCAAGACTTCTTTTCGCGGTTGTTGGACAAGAACTATCTCACCAAGGCCGACCGCGAGCGCGGTAAGTTCCGCACGTTCCTGCTGCAGTCGCTGAAGAACTTCCTGGTCAACCAGTGGAAACGGGCAGGCCGTCTCAAACGCGGTGGTGGCCTTGAGTGTATTTCCATCGACGCGAACGTCGCCGAGGACTGTTATGCTGCGGAACTGGCTAGCGAATCCAATCCGGACGCGGCCTATGATCAGAGCTGGGCCGTCACTCTGATTGAGCGAGTGTTGGCCGACTTGCGTCAGGAATACACCGCACCTGACAAGGCGCGTCTTTTCGAGGAGATCAAGGGGTTCATTTGGGGCGACAAAAGCGCCGCCTCCTACGCGCAGATTGCCGAATCTCTTAAGCTGACCGAAGGCAGCGTGAAAGTGGCGGTGCACCGACTCCGCAAGCGTTTTCGAGAACTCCTTCGAGCGGAAGTCGGAAACACAGTCGTGCGGCCTGAAGACATAGACGGCGAACTGCGCCACCTGATCAGTGTCGCGGTTTGAAGCCGGACATTGTGCGGGATCCCCTTCCACCGCGTAACCTTCTTTCCGAAACATTGTAGGAAAGAGTGAAACTTGGTGTTGATTGAATAGTGCCTACATTGAACTCATGCGCGCGGTGTGGGGCCGAATTGCGTCCGAAGCAAGCCGTAGGCCTTTGCACTCGGTGCTTGCTACAGAGCGGCCTCGAAGAGTCGATTGAGGAGCCGAAACCGCTCGCCGTGGCCAGCCGCCAGGAGCTTTTGTCGGCCGCCCCACGCCAAACGCATGACATCGAAGATCGCTCTTCTCGCTATTTCGGCGATTATGAACTTCTCCAAGAAATTGCCCGTGGCGGGATGGGCGTAGTCTATCGCGCGCGGCATCTTAAGCTCGAACGAATCGTCGCGCTGAAGATGATTCTGGCCGGGCAGTTTGCTACCAAGCAAAACATTCAACGATTCCGGGGCGAGGTTACGGCGGCCGCTCTTCTTCAGCATCCAAACATCGTCGCCATTCACGACGTGGGCATCCATGACGGCCAGCATTACTTCTCGATGGATTACGTCGAGGGGCAGAACCTTTCCCAGCTCGTGGGCGCCCGTCCGCTGCCGCCGGCGAAGGCCGCGCGTTACGTCAAGCTCATTGCTGAAGCCATCCACTACGCGCATCAGCAAGGCATTCTGCACCGCGATCTCAAGCCATCGAATGTGCTGGTGGACACGAGCGATCAACCACGCGTCACGGATTTTGGCCTGGCCAAGAGGCTCGAAGGTGACTCCAGCGTTACCATGACCGGCCAGATGCTCGGTTCGCCGAACTTCATGCCGCCCGAGCAGGCCAGCGCTCAGCGCGGCAAGGTGGGCCGGCACAGCG
>DATGLT010000379.1:0-12262 GCA_035294005.1 Verrucomicrobiia bacterium | reverse complement strand
TACTTGTTTGCGCGATTGTAATCGTTGCGCTGGCTGGCGCTCAACGGGTGCGGCTCGGCCCGTCCCTCACTCAAGTCTTTCAGTAACTCTTTGCCCGTTGTCTTCAGCGCCTCGAAGTCAGATGACGATTTGGTGTGCCTTTCCCCGTTCTGGTAATAGGCCAAGGTGTAATCCGTGTAGTGGACTCGCTTGTCCTTGATCTGCTTTTCGCGGATCTTCCGGTAAATCGTTGCGGTTAAAGTCGTGCCGTCGTTCTTCACCGTGTAGGGAAACTTGATCTTTGCCATGGCGAAACTGTAGGGAAAATTGTGGGGAAAGTCAACAACCTTTGCGATCTGCTGTAGGGGTTGGCGACCCTAAGGGGAATCGAACCCCTGCTACCGCCGTGAAAGGGCGGTGTCCTAACCGCTAGACGATAGGGTCAACCAAGAGCTTGCGAAATATATTCGCGCAAAGCGGCTTGTCACGAAAATAATCCGAGCAAAACGCTCGCCAACGGCCACTGTTGTTGCTTAGTTGCTTGCGAAAACGGCGAGGCAAAGGCGGCTTGCCCGTCCTCGCCGGTGGAACCCTTATGAGCAAACCAAGTGCACCCTCGGAATTGTCCGCCTCAACACCTTTAACTCGCCGCCACTTTCTGAAGCAAACAGCCGTCGGAGCAGCGGGTTTGCTCACCGCACGATCTTTATTTGGGGCTGAAGCGAGCCCCGACATTGAAGTGCTGCTCAATGAGCCGATTGGGACAATCTCGCCGGACCTGTACGGGCACTTTACCGAACACATCGGGGGCGTCATCTACGACGGTATTTGGGTGGGAGAAGATTCCCGGGTTCCCAACCAGGGCGGCATCCGCACAGCCCTGGTAGAGCACATGCGCCGCATCAATCCGTCGGTGGTGCGCTGGCCGGGCGGTTGTTTTGCGGACAGCTATAATTGGCGCGACGGCATCGGGCCGCGCGGCTCGCGCCCGCGCCGCACCAATTTTTGGATCAATGACAGCTTTCTGCGCGAAGCCCCGGACGGCCCCGTGAAATACGAGCCAAACCAGTTCGGCACGAACGAATTCATGCATTTTTGCAGGTTGATCGGCGCGCAACCGTACCTGGCAACCAACCTGAGGAGCAACACGGCCCGTGATTTTGACGAATGGGTGGAATACTGCAACGCGCCGGCGGGCAAAACGACGTTGTCGGACCAGCGAGCCGCCGCGGGAGATGTCGAGCCGTTTAACGTGCGTTTTTGGGGAGTGGGCAATGAATCGTGGGGATGCGGCGGAAACTTCACCCCGGAAGAATACGCGATGGAATTCCGGCGGTTCACCGCGTGGGTGCCCAGCTACGGCGTACGACTTGCCTTCATCGGGTCGGGACCGAACGGCGGAGACATTGAATGGACCCGCCGATTTTTTGCGCGCCTGGGCGAACGCGATCGAGGCCAGATCCGGTCGCTGTACGGCTGGGCGATGCATTACTACTGCGGCACGAGCGGCAAAGGCGACGCCATTGATTTTACCGTTGCCGATTGGTACGACCTGCTTTCGAAAGCGCTGCACATGGAAACGCTCATCACCCGGCATTGGGCCGCCATGGAAGAACTGGACCCGCAGCATCATGTGAAATTGGTGGTCGATGAGTGGGGCGCGTGGCATCACCCCGGAACCGAGGTCAACCGCTCACACCTGTTTGGCCAAACCTCGACTCTGCGGGACGCGCTTATCGCAGCCCTGACGCTGGATACATTCAACCGTCATGCCGAAAAAGTCGCGATGGCCAACGTCGCCCAGCTCATCAACAACCTGCACTCCCTCTTCTTGGCCGACGGCGACAAGTTCGTGGCCACGCCCAACTTTCATGTTTTCGAAATTTATTCGGCGCATCACCAGGGCCAATCGGTGCGGGCCCAGTTCAACGTACCGACAAGGACGTCAGACGCAGGGCAGCCCTCATCGGTGCCGCAGTTGGCCGGCTCGGCCTCGCTCCATGACAAGACCCTGGTCCTCACGGTGGTCAATCCGCACGCGTCGGAACCGCGCGAAGCCGGCATCCGGATTCATGGCGCAAGCGTAGTCTCGGCTTCGGGCCGTGTATTGGCCGAAAATGACATTCACGCGCATAACACCTTTGACCAACCTCACGCGGTCGAACCTCGTGACACTTCCGTCCGCGCCGCGGGGGCGGCATTCACCCACACCTTTCCGGCGGCGTCGGTGACGAAGCTCGAACTGAGGCTGGGTTGATTCCGGAAGCGAGTCTCGATCGGGCACCGTCGTGCTGAGAATTGAGGATCGCGAATTATGGGATTGGCAATTGGATAGCCGCCACAACCACTGCACAACTTTCGGTTGCCAATTCGGGACTTCCACAAGTCCTGAGTTGCTTTATGAGGTGATTTCCCTTTACGGTTTGCCGGGATAAGACATGAAAGTCTACATAAACGGGAAATACCGCGACGAGGCTGACGCCACAATCTCAGTTTTCGATCATGGCCTGCTTTATGGGGACGGTATTTTTGAAGGGATCCGCGCTTACAACGGCCGGATATTCAAACTCAAAGAGCACATCGACCGGCTGTTTTACTCCGCCAAGGCCATTCTTCTGACCATCCCGATGACTCATTCGGCCATGATGCGGGCGGTGGTCGAGACTTGTAAGGTCAATGAAGTGCACGACGGGTATATTCGCCTGGTAGTCACCCGCGGGGCCGGCACACTCGGATTGAACCCGAACCGATGCAAAGACCCGTCGGTAATTATAATAGCGGGAAAAATTCAGCTTTATCCGCCCGAGCTTTACCACAAAGGGATGGACATCATCACCGTGCCGACGGTCCGAAATCTGCACAGCGCGGTCAACCCGGCGATCAAATCGCTGAATTACCTGAACAACATTCTGGCCAAGATAGAGGCCAACAATGCCGGGTGCGAAGAAGCCATCATGCTCAACGCCGAAGGGTTCGTCGCGGAATGCACCGGCGACAACCTGTTTATCGTCAAGGAAGGCAACGTCTTGACTCCGCCCTTGACGGCGGGCGCACTCTACGGCATTACCCGCAAGGTCGTGCTGGAACTTTCCGCTGAACTGGGACACAAGGTCGCAGAAACCAACCTGACTCGATACGATCTGTTCAACGCCGAAGAATGCTTTTTGACGGGGACCGGGGCGGAGTTGGTGCCGGTGGTGCGCATCGACGGCCGCGTCATCGGCGACGGACGGCCCGGCTCGGTAACACAACAACTGGTCGAGCGCTACCGCGCCTTGACTAAAATCTCAGGCGAGCCGATATACGAATAGAGAATTTATGTTGTGCTGCATCTGCAAGGAAAAGGAAGCCACCGTGCATTTAACCCAAATTGCCGGGGACAAGATGCAAAAAGTCGATTTGTGCGAGGAATGCGCCAAAACCAAGGGCGTCAATGATCCGACCGGTTTTTCGTTAGCGGACCTTTTGCTGGGTTTGGGAGCGTCGCAGGAGATCGAAGCGGCGGGCGGCGGCGCCGAATTGAAATGCGCGCGTTGCGGATTCACCCAAGCGGATTTCAAGAAAGCCGGCCGCCTGGGCTGTCCCGAGTGCTACAAAGTATTTGCCGAACCGCTTGAGGGGCTTGTCAAAACGATGCACAAAGGCACCCGCCACATTGGGAAAGTGCCGGAAGCGTTCCGGCAAAACCGCGATCTTTCCGACCGCCTGAAGTTGCTCCAGAAACGGCTTAGCAAAGCCATCGAGTCTGAAGACTTCGAAGAGGCGGCCATACTTAGAGACGAAATCAAACAAACCTCCGCGCGCCTGAGCAGTTCGGCCGCCTCCTGAGCCGATGGACATTCACAGCTTTCTTATCCCCCCTGCAGACACCGCCCGCCGCAAAGGCCCCCACGACCGAATCGTAATGTCCAGCCGGGTTCGCCTGGCCCGCAATATCAAGGACGCCGCATTTCCCGGCTGGGCCAAAAAGCCCGAACGGGTGCGAGTCCTTGAACAGATTCGCCCCGCGATCGAAGGTTTGCCCGAAATGAAAGATGCCTTCTCGGAGACGATGGATAGTCTTTCGGCATTGGATAAACAGATCCTGGTGGAACGCCACCTCATCAGCCGCGAGCACGCAGCCAAGAGCGCCGGCAGCGGCCTCGTGTTGAACCGCGACGAAACGCTCTGCTTCATGATCAACGAGGAAGATCATATTCGAATGCAGGCGCTTCGGCCCGGGTTACAACTGCGCCAGGCATGGGGCGCAATTGACCAGGCCGATTCGTTCCTCGAGAAGAAACTCGACTACGCTTTTAATCCAGAGATGGGGTACCTCACCGCCTGTCCGACCAATATCGGCACCGGCATCCGGGTCAGCGCCATGCTCCACCTGCCGGGGCTTGTGCTCGGCGAACAGATAAACCCCATCATCCAATCGGTGAATAAGCTCGGTTTGGCCGTGCGCGGGTTATACGGCGAAGGCACCGAAGCCCTTGGAAACGTTTTCCAGGTCTCAAACCAAATGACCTTGGGCGAAGCCGAGTCGGCGATCGTGGAACGCCTAGAGAAGGTGCTGGCCCAGATTATCGAACACGAGGAAAACGCCCGGGCCAGCCTTCTGGAAAAGAAGCCGAAAATGGTCTACAACCATATTGGCCGCGCGTACGGCATCCTGGCCAACGCGCACAGCATCTCGTCGAAGGAAACCATGAACCTGCTGTCATTGATGCGTTTGGGCATCGATGTGGGGTTATTCCCCGGGGTTGAGCGTTCTTTAGTGGACGAACTGTTCATTTTGACACAGCCTGCACATTTGCAGAAGCAGCATTCTGAGAAGCTTACGGCCGAGGAACGCGACTTGCTGCGCGCAGATATGGTCCGTGAACGACTCAAGCCCGTCAGCAGGCCCATTTCCAAGCCGCCGGCGCCTGGGGCTGGATTGGACAAACAGTAATAGTGACTCCATTTTAAAATTGTAGTTATGAGCGATGAAGCCATGAATAACTTTACCCCACGAGCCCAGCAGGTGCTGGCCCTGGCGCGTAAAGAAGCAGACCGTTTTAATCACAATTTTGTCGGCACAGAGCATCTGTTGCTCGGCCTGATCAAACTGGGCCAGGGTGTCGCCGTCAATGTTCTGCAGAAACTCGGCTTGGACCTGGAGACTGTCCGAATGGAAGTCGAGAAGCAGGTGGGCACGGGGCCCGACCAGAAAATGATTGGCAACATCCCGTACACGCCGCGTGTCAAAAAGGTGCTGGCGCTCGCCGCCAAAGAAGCTAAGGCATTGAACCACACCTACGTAGGCACAGAACACATTTTACTCGGACTCTTGCGGGAAGGTGACGGAGTCGCTGCCCGCGTTTTGAAAAACCTCGATGTCGACATCGAGCAAACCCGGCAGGAAATCCTCAAGGAATTGGACCCGAATTTTGCAGCCCAGGAAGAAGGGACTCCCGGTGAAACCCCCGAGAAGCCCGCTCCCGAAAAGAAAGGCGAGATAAAGACCCCTGCCCTGAAGGCGTTTGGCCGGGACCTGACCGAGATCGCCCGCAAAGGGGAGATGGACCCCGTTATTGGGCGGAAGAGCGAAATCGAGAGGGTAATTCAAATCCTTTGCCGCCGAACCAAGAACAACCCGGTTCTGCTGGGTGAAGCCGGCGTTGGAAAAACCGCGATTGTGGAAGGGTTAGCCCAGGAAATCGCCGCCGGGAATGTGCCTGAACTGTTGCGCGACAAGCGGGTGATTACGCTAGACCTGGCGCTGATGGTGGCCGGAACAAAGTACCGCGGCCAGTTCGAGGAACGCATCAAGGCAGTCATGGACGAAATCCGGCGTTCCAAGAACATTATCCTGTTCATTGACGAGCTCCACACGATTGTCGGCGCCGGATCTGCCGAAGGCACGATGGACGCCTCGAATATCATCAAACCGGCTTTGAGCCGGGGCGAGTTGCAATGCATCGGGGCCACTACTCTGAACGAGTATCGGAAATACATTGAAAAAGACGCCGCGCTCGAACGTCGGTTCCAGGCGGTCAAAGTTGAAGCGCCCTCCATCGAAGAGGCCGTCCTGATCCTCAAAGGACTTCGCCCGAAATACGAGGAGCATCACAAAGCGGAATTCACGGACAAAGCCATTGAGGCGTCGGTTAAACTATCCGACCGTTACATCACCGACCGTTACCTTCCAGACAAGGCGATCGACCTAATGGACGAAGCCGGGTCTCGAGCTCGGATTGGAACGATGACCCGTCCGCCTGAAGTAAAGACTCTCGAAGCCGATATTGAGGACATAAAGGCCAAAAAGGAAAAGGCCATCAAGAACCAGGATTTCGAGGGCGCCGCGGCCATGCGCGACAAGGAAAAGCAGGCCAAAGAAAAGCTCGAAGCGGTTTTGAAAGAATGGCGCACCACGCGGGAAGAGAAGCGCGTGAAGGTCGACGAGGAAGACATTTTACACGTCGTTTCCAAGTGGACCGGCATCCCGCTTCAACGCATGGAGCAAGGCGAGATGCAGCGCCTGATGCAAGTGGAAAGCGAGATGGGCAAAGTCGTGATTGGCCAGCGCGAAGCTGTGTCCGCCATGTGCAAGGCTCTGCGGCGGTCCAGGGCGGATCTGAAGGATCCCCGGCGCCCGATTGGGACATTTGCCCTTCTGGGTCCGACCGGTGTTGGCAAAACTCTCCTGGCAAAATCGCTCGCCGAACAGTTGTTTGGCGATTCAAAGGCTCTGATCCAGCTCGACATGAGCGAGTACATGGAAAAGTTCAATGTTTCGCGATTAATCGGTTCGCCTCCCGGCTACGTCGGGTACGAAGAAGGCGGCCAATTGACCGAACAGGTCCGACGCAAGCCTTACTCGGTCGTGCTGTTTGACGAAATCGAGAAGGCTCATCCGGACGTCTGGAACATGCTCCTGCAGATCCTCGAAGAAGGAAAGCTGACCGACAACGTGGGCCGGATCGTCAATTTCCGGAATACGATCATCCTGATGACTTCAAATGTCGGCTCCGACACGATCAAGAAGCAGTCGAGCATGGGTTTCTCGCCTATCACCGACGAGAACAGCTACGAGAAAATGCGGGAAAAGATTCTGGACGAAGCCAAGAAAACGTTCCGCCCGGAGTTTCTAAACCGGCTCGACGACATCGTGGTGTTCCGATCGCTGACCAAGCCGGATCTTATTGAAATACTCGACCTCGAAATCAGCAAGGTTATGGGCCGGCTGAAGGCTCGAAACATCGTGCTGCAGCTCGACGAGAAGGCGAAGGATTTCCTGGTGGGCCACGGCTACGACCCGCAATACGGCGCCCGGCCAATGCGCAGGTCCGTGGAGCGGTTCCTGGAAGACCCGCTCGCTGAGGAAATCCTCAAAGGTTCGTTCCACGAAGGCGAGCCCATCCACGTCAGCGCGGAAGGCGACCATCTGGTGTTCAACCAGAAAGCGGCCACGGAAGGCGCACTTTCGAGCTAAATACCACGTTTTCAACGGGTTTCGACCAGGCCTGGTGTCCGCACCAGGCCTGGTTCATTTTGGATTGAACAATTGCAGGCCTGAACCGTCCAACTGACGATTAAGATATAAGTCAAAATAACTATGAAAACAGTATCCCTACTCTTCAGCAGCCTGGCAGCCGTTGCGCTCCTGGCCTTAGTGAATCCCTCCGTTGCCCAGGCCAAGGGCAAGGAAGTCACGATTACCGGTGAAGCGAAATGCGCCAAGTGTGTGCTGCACCAGGGTGACAAATGCCAGACGGTGGTTCAAACCGAAGGCAAGAACGGCAAAACCGTCACCTATTACCTCACCGATACGGATGCCGCAAAAAGCTTCCATGAAAACGTCTGCCACGAAGCCAAGAAAGTCACCGTGACGGGCACAGCCAAGAAGGTCGATGGCAAGCGCGAACTGGCTGCCTCAGACATCAAGCTCGTGAAGTAATTTCCGTTGTGGTTTACGAGCGCCCGCGGCTTATTGTCGCGGGCGTTTTTCTTTTTCCTAGCTGCTTTCGGCTCGCTCAAACCCGCGGAGAATAGAACCCAGACCGTGCCAGTGACTGGTCTCATGCCCTTCGACGAATTCGTTTACGTCGAGAAGAACGCGCAGTTCAGACTTCAACTGTTCCGGGTTCAAAGGCAGTGGAAGCACGACGTCGGCTCCGGCCTGCAGCAGGCTTTCTCCGCAATTCACCGAAGAGGTCAGTGCGATGATCGGTGTGGAATGCTGTTCCCGCACCATTTCAATGCATTTGGCCACCTCGTCCGCTGACGCCAAGGTTCCCGGCTCGGCGCCTTGCGAAAGGTCGTCTGCTCCTACCACGATAAGGTCGAAATCCCGCAGACAGCCACGCCGCACGAAGTCATCCAGTCGTGATGTGCGTGTGGATTGGACGGCGGCTCGGGGGTAACAGACATCCAGGACAGCCGTTTCGACCAGGTTGCTTGCTCGGCGGTCCGCATAGGCCAGCAGCAGATGAATCGTTTCCATAGTTGATATGGACAATGCATAGCACAGCGTTTGCCAAGTCAGGACTGGCAGGCCGGTCGAGCGCAGAACAACACAAATCATTGACAATCAATATGGTGGAAGGCATACAGGTTTATCCGTGGACCTTTCACTTAAATCCGCACGCGGTCGAATTCGGCTCGATCAGGCCATAGTTGAGCGTGGTCTTTTGCCCAGCCGCGAAAAGGCAAAAGCAGCGGTCATGGCCGGGCAGGTGCGCGTGAATGGGCAAACCGCTCGCAAGGCCAGCGAGCTGGTCGGCCCGGACGACCAGCTTTCGCTGGACGCGGTTGAGAAGTACGTCAGCCGAGGCGGCCGGAAACTGGAGCACGGATTGGACTATTTTGGGCTGGAGGTCACCGGGATGAAGGCGGCCGACCTGGGCGCATCAACAGGAGGCTTTACCGATTGTTTGCTGCAAAGAGGCGCGGCGAAGGTCTATGCCGTGGATGTGGGTGTGGGCCAACTTGCGTGGAAGTTGCGCCGGGATCCAAGGGTTGTGGTGATGGAAAAAACCAACGCCAGGGCATTGACGCCGGCGCAATTCCCGGCGGGGTTCGAACCGCTGGACCTGGTGGTCATCGACTGTTCCTTCATTTCGCTGCGCAAAATCCTGCCAACGGGCATTGCTTTGCTGGGTTCGTGCGGTAAAATCCTGGCGCTCGTCAAGCCACAGTTCGAGGCCGGAAAAGCGGAAGCGGACAAAGGTGGCGGTGTGATACGGGATGCCGAGGTCCATTGCCGGGTGTTGAAGGAATTGGCCGACTTTGCCGGCACACTGCCGGGCGTGAAATGGGTCGGATCAACGCCTTCGCCTATATTAGGGCCTGCCGGCAATCGGGAATTTCTGGCTCTTCTTGAAAAAACTGGCTGAACAGATCAGGCGGGTTGGCGTAATTGGCAACTCGGGAAAAGTCAATTGTGTGGGAGTGGTCAAGCAAGCCGCGCGGCTGATCACGGCTGCCGGACGCCAGTTGCACACCGATCCGGTGACGGCGGAATGGGCTGGGATTCGCGGGCAAATCAGCCCTGACGCGGCGACGCTTGCGCGCGAGGCAGACTTGCTGCTGGTCTTTGGTGGCGACGGCACGATGCTTGGCGTGGCCCGGGACATTGCCGGATCGCGCACCCCCATCCTGGGTGTCAATATCGGGAGCCTGGGTTTCCTGACGGCAGTGCCCTCGGAAGAACTGGGGCCTGCGTTAAAACGGGTCTGGAACGGAGAATTTAGCTTTGAACCGAGGGCACTGCTGCAGGCCACTGGGGCTTGCCCTGGCCGCCCGATCGATCAAACGGCGCTAAATGACATTGTCATCAGCAGGGGCATCGCCTCGCGCCTGATTGAATTGGAGGTCAGCGTGGACGGTGATCCCCTCACCAGCTATCGTTGCGACGGGTTGATCATCAGTTCACCCACGGGCTCGACGGCTTACTCGCTCGCTGCAGGCGGCGCCGTGGTTTTTCCAACGTCTAATGTCATCGAAATCACCCCGATTTGCCCTCACACACTTTCCAACCGATCGCTGATTGTCCCCATGAGCGCCAGCATCCAGGTGAAGGTCGCCAGTCCAAGGCCGTCGACCATCCTGAGCGCCGACGGCCAGGTCATCAGCGAACTGTCCACCGGCGATTTGCTCACCATCCGGCGAAGCAGACGCACCGTCCGGTTGATGCATTTGGCAGGGAGTTCGTTTTGCCAAACCTTGCGGCGGAAGCTTCATTGGAGAGGAGCGACTCTTTGAAAAATTTCCGGGAGTTGGGTCTCAAGTTTCACTACTCAGCTTATGGTGCGTCTTAAAGACATCGCCGAACGGGCCGGTGTCTCCATGATGACCGTCTCCAAGGCCCTCCGAGGAGCGCCCGACGTCGCGGAATCAACGCGCACCCGGTTGAAATTGCTCGCCCAGCAAATGGGCTACGTCCCGGACTCGACCGCGCAAGGGCTGCGCAACGGCAGGACCCGAATCTTTGGGCTGGTGATTCCCTCAATGGCCAATCCCATTTTCGCGCGGCTGGTCCTGGCGATTCAGGAACGCGCCTATGAAATGGGCTACGATGTGCTCCTCGGTTTTACTCTCTACAACGTCGAGCGCGAAGAAAGCTGGATTCGCCGGTTTCTGTCCAGGCGCGTCGACGGACTGCTCATCGCCCCTGTTTACCGACTCGAACAGGAATCGGCCGTTTACAAAGAACTGATTGCGCGCAAAACGCCAGTCGTGCTGTTGGGCCACAGCGCGCCATTCTGTTCCGGGTTCGTCAGCGTCGCCACCGACGATGCCACGGCGGGTTTCAACCTGACTCAACACCTGCTTCAGCTCGGGCACAAAAAAATTGCGTTTCTATCAGGCCCTCCGGCTACGCCGTGGACGCGAGAGCGATTCGAGGGTTATCGTCGGGCGCTGCGCCAGGCCGGAATGGAAGTCGATGAACGGTTCATTTTCCAGGCGGGACGCACGACCGAGGATGGGGCGAAGGCCGCGGTGCAGATGCTGCACGAGGCGCCGGACGCGACGGCGGTGCAGGCAATCAATGACCTGGTTGCGGTGGGTTGTGCTGAAGTTCTTCTAAAGCAGGGTGTTAGAATTCCTGAAGACATCTCTGTGGTCGGTTTTGGCAACACCATGCTCAGCGAATTCTTTCGCATGCCCCTCACGACCGTCGACCAACCCAAACACCGGCTGGGGTCGGCTGCTATCGACGCCATGACTCAGCTCCTGCGCGGCGCCAGGCCGGAGTCCAAGCGGTTGCCGGCCCCGGTGATCGCACGGGCCAGCAGCGGCACTGCTCCTGCTACCACCATGCCAGAGCGGCTCCGGCAGCTCAAAACATGAAGTATATGAAAAGACTCATTACGATTGCGCTGGTAGTTTTGGGTACGACAAGTGTCCTCTGGGTGGCTAAAGCCTGGACACTAAAAAGGACCGACGAGAAGATCACCAAATTTAACACCGACTGCGATACCCTTATCCTTGGCATTCAGCAGTACAAGGAATTCGTGGGAACCTATCCCACGGGCAATAACGCGTCCATCACGAAGGCGTTGCTGGGCCAGACCGAAAAGAAAGTGCTGATTCTCGCGGTGCGGCGCAGTGATGTGAACGACAAAGGCGAAATTGTCGATCCCTGGGGCACCCCGCTGCAGTTCTATTTCTCCAATAACGAAGTGCTGATTCGCTCTGCCGGCCCGAACAAGGCGTTCGAGGACAGCTCAGTGCCGACCTCCGACGATCTGTATCGTTGCATGGGCAAGGATAAGCAATAAGTCACGCGGACTTTTGCTCGGCGGTGCGTCTCCAACAGGCGACAAACATCCCGTTACCGCCGAAGTCCTGCGGATAAAGCCAAAGCTGGGAATCCTCGTTTGCCTGGGGAGTCAAAGGGTTTCGGAACTTCAAGGGACAGAGGTCCGGCGTCCCGCCGCTGAAGGCTTCGATTACTTCCAAAGACTCCGACCGGGCCAGGGAACAAACGGAATAAACGAGTTTGCCGCCGGGTTTAAGAGCAGACGCGGCGTGTTTTAGGAGCCGCAGTTGTAACTGCGAGAGTTCTTTCAGATCTTCAGGTGTCAACGTCCACCGGGCATGAGGATTCCGTTGCCACGTTCCTGTGCCGCTGCACGGAGCATCAATTAAGACGCCGTCGAACCTGGTCTTCACAGGCAATTTGGGCGAGCCATCCCAAAGGGCGCTACGATAGTTGAACACCCCTGCCCTGCCCGCTCGCCGTTTGAGCCTTCGCAATCGCCATTCCGCGCGGTCGCTGGCCCAAATCAGCCCCTGGTTGCGCATCAGGTCC
>DATGLT010000378.1:0-38380 GCA_035294005.1 Verrucomicrobiia bacterium | reverse complement strand
CTCGAATTGTTCACGGCAAAAAGCGGCGAGGAGATCGTAGGTCAGCTTTATAACTTCACTGACAAAGGTGGGCGCGAAATTGCTTTGCGGCCGGAGATGACGCCCACCCTGGCCAGGATGGTTGCCGCCCACGAGCGGAACTATAAAAAGCCTATAAAGTGGTTCACGATTCCCCAACTCTTTCGGTACGAACGCCAGCAAAAGGGCCGGTTGCGCGAGCATTTCCAGTTGAACGCAGACATTATCGGGGAGGCCGATCCTGCCGCTGATGCAGAACTGATCGCACTGCTCATTGATACCTTGCGCGCCTTCGGCCTGGGGCCTGAGGACTTTGTGATTCGTTTGAGCAGCCGGAACGCCTGGCAGAGCTTTTTCAGCCAGCACAATGGCGACAACGCACGCCAGTACGACTTTTTCCAGACCATCGATAAACTGGAAAGAGAAGACCCGGACGTCAGCGCGTCCAAGCTCAAGGCCCTGGGTATTTCCATGGAGCTGGTGCGTGCATTCATCGAGGCGGGCGCCCCGACTCCGGAGCTCAAAGTGGTTCTTGAGAATCTATCGGCGCGCGACTTGCAAGCGTTTGTAAAAATCGATTACGGCGTCATTCGCGGCCTGGCTTATTACACGGGGGTTGTCTTCGAAGCTTTCGATCGGAAAGGCGAGTTCAGGGCCATCGCCGGCGGCGGACGGTATGACAATCTGATTGGGCTGCTCAGCGGCGGACGGGTTTCCCTGCCGGCGCTTGGGTTTGGAATGGGCGACGTGGTTTTAGCCGAATTGCTTAAAGCCCGAAAACACCTGCATCAATGTCAGACCGTCATCGAGGTATTTTGTTTGATCGAAGACGAAACGCTGCGCCCGGAATCACTGCGCTTCATTCAAAATCTGAGACAAGAAGGCGCCACGGTCGAATATAGCCTGACGCCCGCAAAGCCGGACAAACAATTCAAACGCGCCCAGGAATTGGGCGCCCGTTTTATCGCCCGTCTGGAACGGACAGCGTCGGGCTCCATCGCCGTGTCAGTCAGGGATCTAAAATCTCGCCAGCAGCAAAGTGGCGATCCAGGAGAAATGCTCCGCTACCTGGCAAGCAACCGCACTTAGCCCAGCCGCTTATTGTTGAGCCAATTGGCGCCGCACCAGGCGATAGATGTGGTTGCCGGCGCTCGAATCCACAACGACGTGGTTCATCCCGGCTTCCGGGGTGGGGGGCGTGGCGACTGCAGTCCAATTGCCGCTCACAATATCCGCGCGCTCTTCCAGCCCATAATCCGATGCGGACGCAGGCCATGAAATGTCTGTCCCTGCCGGAGAAGTCTTAATGCCAAGGACCGGGGCGATTTGCGCCGCATAGATGCCGCCGCCTGAAGCGCTGTAAATCCCCGCAAACAGTCTTGAACCATCCGCTGAGGATGCGACCGCCTGCCACGGCGCAGTGGGTCCGGCTGCGGCAGCCCAACTTTGACCCGCATTGGCTGAGACAAACACCTGTCCTTCCCAGGACGCTGCCACAAGACGGGTTCCATCTTTTGAGGCAGCCACAGCGCCCCACCGGTAACTGGGAACCGGTGCGCCAGTCCACGTTTGCCCGCTATCAGCCGACAAATAAATCAGACCTCCGTAAGTCCCAGCGGCAATGTGCGTGCCGTCGCCCGAAACGGAAATGGTTTGCCACGGATGCGATGGCGCGGTGGTGATTGACCATGTCGCCCCGGAATTGGTCGAAACGTAAATCGATGGGACCTGGTCGTAGTTGGTTCCGTAATCCGAGCCTGCAAAAAGTCGAGCGCCGTCGGCCGAGGAGGCCACTGAACGCCAACGTAATGCGGGGGCGGGGCTCGCAGACCAGGTTTCTCCCCCGTCCGACGAAAGCGAAACAGCGCCCTTGGAATCCACTGCAACCAACTTCAACCCGTCGGCGGAACTGGCGACTGACGACCAGACTGCGGTGGGGCCGGTTTGACGCCAGGTTTGTCCCGCATTGGTCGATGTGAATAATGGCGCGAAATTGGCCACGGCAACCAGGCGCTCGCCGTCCGAAGAGCTCGCGATGCTGGTCCAAGGCCGCTGAGGCTCAGTTCCACTCGAAGCGGTCACCGCAGGACTCCAACTAAGTCCCGAATTGGTGGACAAATACAACGAGCCATACGAAGCGACCGCGGCCAGTTTGGTGCCATCGGCCGAGGAGGCCATGGAAACCCAGTTTTGAGCGGGAGCAGCCGTAGGCGTGAGAACCTGCGCCCTTGCCGGCCCCCCGGCAATCACGATCCCCCCCAAGATAATCCCCATAACGAAGCAGCATGGTGCGTTCATAATTCTTTTCGTTCACTCATATCCATGCCTGGAATGAGGAGTGGCAGCAGAATAGGGCGCGCACCCAGGGGCTCCTATGATGTGAAAACCTACTCACCGGGTGGGCAAACGACCCATGACCGAGCGGCGAATGCCGCGAATGCCGCGTCCCACGTTGCCGCCGGGCAGCGAAACTGTTAGCGTCAGGATGCGCGATGCCGGATATCGTTCTGACCACACTCAACGCCAAATACATTCACGCTGCCTTTGGCTTGCGCTACCTCATGTCCAACCTCGGAGCCCTCCAATCCAGGGCGGCCATGGTGGAGTTTGACATTAACCAGAAACCGCTCGACATCGTCGACGCACTCCTTGCCCGCAACCCGCGGGTCATCGGGTTCGGCGTTTACATCTGGAACGTCACACAGACGACGCAAGTTGTTGCCGCCATCAAAAGGCTCCGTCCGGATATAATGATTATTTTGGGAGGACCGGAGGTCAGTTATGAAACCCAGACTCAAGCTATCGTGCACCTGGCCGATCATGTGATCTGTGGAGAAGCGGATCTGAAGTTTGCTGAACTTTGTGCCGCGACGCTGCAAGGACACGGGCCAAAGGACAAAATTTTAAACGCGCCTTTGCCGGATTTTTCACAGATTGCCCTGCCCTACGATTGGTATGGGCCGGAAGACATCGCGCACCGGGTAATTTACCTTGAGGCCTCCCGCGGGTGTCCATTTAGTTGCGAGTTCTGTTTGTCTTCACTGGATGTTCCCGTGCGCCAGGCCCCGCTGCCTTTGTTGCTGGTGGAACTGCGGAAACTGCTCGATCGCGGCGTTCGCCAGTTCAAATTTGTCGACCGCACATTTAATCTCAATCTTGCCTTCAGCGGTGCATTGTTGAGATTTTTTCTGGAAAATCATCAGCCCGGAAATTTCTACCATTTTGAAATGATTCCCGATCGGCTGCCATCGGGACTACGAGAGATTATCGCTCAATTTCCACACGGCGCGTTGCAGTTCGAAGTTGGGATTCAAACGTTCAATCCCGAGGTCGCCGAAAGGATTAGCCGGCGCCAGGATTATGCCAGGCTCGAAGAGAACCTGCGATTCCTGCGGGAGCACACGGGAGTGCACGTGCACGCGGACCTGATCGCCGGGTTGCCCGGCGAGTCGCTCGAGAGTTTCGCGGACGGGTTCGATAAACTCATCAGCCTCGGTCCGCAGGAAATTCAGGTGGGCATTCTCAAGCGATTGCGGGGCACCCCCATTGTCAGGCACGATGCCGAGTGGCAAATGGTCTACGACCCCAACCCGCCCTACGAAATACTTCAGAGCCGTTCGATCGATTTTGCGACAATGCACGAACTGCGGCGGTTTGCGCGCTACTGGGATATAGTGGGCAACAGCGGCAACTTTATCGAGTCGGCACCCCTGCTCTGGTTGGAACCACGCTCAGGCCATGGTTCGGAACACCGCAACTCGCCTTTTCACAGCTTTCGGCAATGGAGCCGCTGGTTGTACACTCGCATCGGCCGGACCGACGCCATTTCACTGCCAAGACTGATGCGGTTCTTGTTCGATTATCTGACGGTTGAACGCCGCTTACCGCCGGAAATGGCGGCCCAGGCGTTGTGGCGCGATTACCAACGAGGCGGCCGCAAGGATAAACCCGACTTCCTGAAAGACTTCATTCACCTCGAGCCTGACAGCTCTTCAGCGCCGCCGAGGAGCCGCCTTCCCAAACGGCAGGCTCGTCATGCCACACATGCACCAGAACGGTCGCCGTCAGGGCGCCTCGGACCTGATAACTCGACGCGTTTTACTGCTGGCCACAGCAGAGACTCGTGAGTTGAGCTGAATGGTTGCGCCTTGGCCCAGAGGCGCTGTTCATGAACGGCCGGTGTTCAGCCGTAAAGCCGAGCTTGCGAAACAGTGAACTGCAGCTAATATCCCGCCATGAAGTTTTTCCTGGCGATATTCGCGTACCTGGTGATCAGCTTTATCCTGGGCTGGGGCATTCTTTTGACGTTCAAAGGCAACCCCTGGCTGCTGATCGTCAGCTTCCTGGCTTACGCCTTGACGTTTGCCAAGGCGGGCTGCCTGCCCGGCAAATCTCATTAGCGCTTGCCGGACTGTGTGAGGTGGTCCAACGCTGCCAGCCCGGCTCCCAACTCTTCAAGCCCCGTTCGTTTTCAGTTCACGGCAAGCTGGCCCGATCCCGCCTTAATCGTTATCCTCGCTCCGGCCACTGCTCAAAAAGTACCCAACAAGGCAACCCACGGCAGCCGCCAAGGCCAGCGTGGTCCATGTGTTTTCCCTCACGTATTCATCGGTGGTCTGCCCAATGTTCCGCGCCGTTTCGCCTGCTCGTTTCTGCCAGTCCTGGACCCGGTTGGTCAATTCAGTTTTATCCATGACAAAAAGAATAGCGGCTGGACAGCAAACCCCAATGGGGCACAAACCTCACGCCTTCAGTCTTTGCCATGCGCGCGGTAATCCAAAGGGTTTCGGACGCTTCTGTTATAATTCAGGGAGAGACGAAAGCCTCGATCGGGCGCGGCCTGGTTGTTTTGCTCGCGGTCGAGGACTCGGACGGGACTGAAGACATCCAATGGCTGAGCGGCAAGATCGCGCGACTGAGGGTTTTTAACGACGAAAGCGGCCTAATGAACCGATCGGTCCAGGATGTTCAAGGAGAGGTCATCGTCGTGAGCCAGTTCACCCTTTTTGCGAGCACTAAAAAGGGCAACCGCCCCTCGTTCAGCCGATCCGCTCCCCCTGAAACAGCGGTGCCTCTTTATGAAACGTTCGTTGCACAATTGGCGGCGGATCTTGGGCGACCGGTCCAAACCGGCCGTTTCGGCGCGGACATGCTGGTTCGCTTGGCCAATGATGGACCAGTGACCATCATTATTGACACGCGCGACAGGGAATAGCGTTCAGCAACGGGAATCAGCCAGCATTTGTTTTGCGGCTCGGTGCCCGCTCGCCATGGCTGCGTGCACGGTCCCCTGCTCTCCTTGCGAATCGGTTGCCTCGCCTGCAAAAAAAAGAGTGTGATCCATCGGCTCGGCGAGTTCCTGGGCCATTTTATTCATACCCACGGGCGTGTAGCTGTAAGCACCTCGAACAAACGGGTCCCGCGTCCAATCATGATGGTGCATTGCCACGAACTGTTCCCTCATCTCGGGGAGGCCGATTTTAAAAATCCTGGACAAGGCTGTTAAAGCTTCGTCCTGGATCTCTTCGGGTGCTGCACTTTCCATTTGACTGGCGCGCGGACCACCCGCCCATGCGGTCAGACATGGGCCGCGCTGGTCCGACCACCACGTGGGGAATCGCGCCCCGATGGCATGGATGAAACCGAAGTTTGGGACCGGCCAAAAGGCCGATCGAAACTCGAGGGTTACCTTCAACACATGCCCCATGGTGAGCCCTTCGGTGGCGGCCTGCTTGCTTTTCAGTTCAGGAACAAACCGCACTCCGCTCGGCCCTCGTTCCTGCAAAACACCGATCGGCAAGGTTATGAGCGCCTGGCGAGCCTCGAACTTTTGCGGGCCCTCCGGCGATCGCGCGGTGACCTGCACGCGCCCTTTTTCCCATTCAACCGATTCCACAACCGTGCCCAGTTGAATCCGGACGCCGCGCTGTTCCAAAAATTTTCCCAACCATTCCAGCAACCGCCCGTAACCCGCCCTAAGCCTGAATTGCCGGGTTCCCTGGTCTTTATCGGACGCCTTTTCAGCGCGGACCAGAGATTGGACGCTCACACGATTGGGGTCCGCGGCATGAAAACCTTCGACGTACTCCAGCGCGAGAGTCTTTGCGTTGGCTGTCAAACTCTCGTGCTTGATCAGCAAGGCGCAGAAGCTGAGATCTTCCTTTTCGGATTTGGCCTTTGAGAAGACCTCTTCGATTTCGCCGTAGAACTGAGTATTCTCCCTCAGGACACCTTCGGAAAAGACCAGGTGCCGGTCAGGCACTTCATCCGTTTCGAGATCGGCCGCTCTGATGAGCGTCCAAAGTTCATTCTTCGCGCCATGGACGAATTCCGCGCCCAGTTCAACCGGCAAGCCCGGCCAGTGCCCGTCGATCGTATGCATCCGCCCGCCTATCCGGGGGCGAGCTTCGAGCATTAACACTCGTTTGTTGTGCCCGGCTAACGAGCGCGCCGCTGCCAAGCCCGCGATTCCTGCCCCGACAATAAGAACGTCGTCCACCCTACAAACTCGATCCTTCGAAGAACAATGCAGCTGGGTAATTGGCCCATTACTCAAAGCGAGGGATTAGCCCCGGTACCATCGAAATTGATCACCTGGATCAGGGGCAGGAACATGGCGATGACAATGCTCCCCACCAGCACGGCCAACAGCACGATGAGAACGGGCTCGATCAACGAAGTCAGACCTTTGGCCGCACTGTCGAATTCGTCATCGTAAGTGTCCGCCAGTTTCAACAGCATGTCCGGCAAGGCGCCCGTCTGTTCGCCCACGTCGACCAGTCCGGCAACCATCGGAGGAAAAAGACCCGAGCTCTTCAACACCGGCGCAATTGGATCCCCTTGCTTCACATGTTCATAAACCTGCCCGATCACTTTGCTGATGATTCTGTTTCCCACCGTTTCCTTAACAATCGCCAGCGCCTGCAGAATCGGAACGCCGTTACCGGCCAGGGTGCCGAGCGTTCGGGCGAACCTGGAGATCGCCGCCTTGCGAAAAAGAGTTCCAAGCAGCGGTGTAGCCAACTTCAGGCGATCGACGCCGAACGATCCGTACGAGGTCCGGGCCGCCGCAATTGTCGCGAGGGCAAACCCCAGCAGGCATGCGCTCAGCAGGGGCAACTGGTGCACCAGGATGCGGCTCAGGCCGAACACAAAGCGTGTGAACAGGGGTAAGGCTGCTCCCTCCAAAAGTCCCTCAAACACACGCTGAAAGGTTGGCACTACAAACACCATCAGCATCGCAAGCACGCCGACCGCCACGACAATCACGGTTGCGGGGTAATACAAAGCGCTAATCAATTTGCCACGCAGCTTTTGCGCTTTCTCCATAAAGTCGGCCAGGCGATTGAGCGTGGTTTCGAGGGCCCCTGCAGCTTCTCCCGCCTTAACGAGGTTAATAAAGAGCGCGTTAAAGACTCGCGGATGCCCGGAAAGAGCTTCCGAGAATGAGCAGCCATTTTCAATCTGGTGGCAGAGCGCCGCAGCGATTTTCTGAAGTGGAACCGAGCCGGACTGCTCTTCGAGAATGCGCAGGGAGCGCATCAATGGCATTCCTGCTCCCAGCATCGTTGCGAGTTGCCGGGTGAATACGACCAGGTGCGCGGATCTGATCCTGCCCCCAAAACGCCAATTCACGATCTTGTCTGGACGGGCTGCCCTGAGGCTCGCCATAGGCGACCGGCGCCGCGGCAAAGCTAGAGAAGCCGGTTTCACTTTTGTCGGAAAGAGCCCCATCTCGCGCACACGGCGAATGGCTTCGGTTTGTGTTTGGACGTCCAGGATGCCTCGTTGTTCGTCGCCCCGGGAATCTACGGCCACGTAAGAATAGTTGCTCATACCAGCAGTAAGAATTCGTCTTCTGCTGTATTGGACAAAGCGCCCGGCTGTTGCTCACGCTGATCCGTGCATCCCCTAGCGCGCCGGCAAATAAAATTGAGCAATCCCCCGGGCCAGGGTCGTGGCAATCTGCTCGTCTGTGTTAGTGAGCAGGATCACCGCCAGGTGCTCGTCAGGGAACCGCTGAATCGACGCTGAGAACCCTGAGGTAGCACCGGCGTGGCCGATGTTGGAATGTCCTTCAAAGGTTTCAATCCGCCAGCCGAATCCGTAACGGGTCGCTTCACCGTTGTTCAACCGGCTGGGTGTCCAGGCTTGCTGAAGGATCTCGGGTTTCAAGAGAGTTGCCTCGTCGAGCGAACGGTTCCATTTGGCCAGATCATCAATCGTCGAGACCAACGCTCCTGCGGAGAAGACATCCGTAAGGTCGTAGTCCCGATTGATCCAGATGTGATTGGTCTGCTCATAACCTGCGGCACGATTAGGAATGATGCGCGCAGGGTCCCGATTCGTGGTCGCATTCATCCCTAAAGGGATCAAGATGCGCCGGGCCAGGAAGTCACAGTAGCTGCTTCCGCTGACATTCTCGATAATAAACCCCAGGAGATTGAAACCGGTGTTGCAGTACTTCCAATTCTCTCCGGGCGAAAATTCGAGAGGTTGCCTGCCCATCTGCTCGATGAACTGCGCTTGCGTTAAGTGCCGCCTTAATTCGAACCCATCCAGGCCTGTATAGCTTTTAAGCCCGGAAGTGTGAGTGAGCAGGTGTCGGATTCGAATCGCAGCCCACGATTCAGGTGTGTTCTTCAAATAGAGACCGATCTTGTCGTCCAGCGTGAGCTTGCCGTCCTGAACGAGCAACAGGACGCATGACGCCGTGAATTGCTTGGTCACCGACCCAATCTCAAAGACCGTCTCCGGTGTGGCGGGAATGTTCCATTCAAGGTTGGCAACGCCATAAGCGGCCCGTTTCACCGGTTGATTCGTCTGGAGCACGATCAAAGCCGCCCCGGGGATTTTGTGCTCCCGCATTTGGCTCAATAGATAATTATCAACCGTGTCCCCGGTCGCGGACACGGCCGAGAGGATGAATGCGAGCGCCAATCCAGCCCATGAACAGTTCATGCGCAGGAAATTTGAGCCCAGGAGACGGCTGCGGCCAAGCCAAATGAGGAGCGATCCAACGGACGCGTTGTAGCTGTGTCGGCCGGCTTCGTCTTTCAGGTCTACTGCTCGTACGACGCTTTATAGGAATCGTGCCGCAGGTCCGTCACCGGAATAGTAAAATCCAAGCGCCGGTCGGCGAACGCTCCTAAGATCTGCATGTCGGCAAGCTCGTGGTTAAGGCAAAAGAAGAGCGCCTCCATCCCGTTGCCGAAAATGCGCGCCTGCGAGCGTTCCAGCGTCCATCCGCTGCCGTCGTCTAAGAACCTCAACGTGCTTTTGTTCTGCAACAAGATATCCATATAAAACCTCCGTCGACTGCATTCAGCCGCCGGCCGAAATTTGACCGGGCCCTGAACTTCAACTTTCCACAAGACTCACAATTCTGAAAAACAGCCTGACAGGCCAGGATCTCGGCCGCACGATCTTCACCGGGACCGCCGCCTTTGCCTGGTTATGTTTCAGTATCTTTTTGCACTGCGGGCAAGCATCCGCGTAAAGGAAATTACCAAGTTTGAAACCACAGTTAGGACATTTTTGTTTGAACATATTTTACTTCCGTTCTTTGAACCTGTTGAGGCGTGCAGTTCGATCGCCTTGTCTAAAAACCTGTTTTTATCGTCCCGCTTGTTAAGATCGCAACCGCCGGGGCGCGAGAAAGGCGTTCCGTTGCGTGAAGAATCAGACTGCGAAAACGCAGTTTTCGGTGCCCGTGGAATTAGACGTCGTCTCTGGGAGTGCAGGATCGTTTCACCAGACTTCCTGGTCGTTGTTGTTCCGCAGGTGCATTTCCAACGGACCTGACAACTTGGGGCAGCCGGTTAAAACAGGCCAATACCTTGTTCGTATCCGGGCGATAGCCCGAAGCTATTGTCCTAAGCGACACGCAAACGCGTGCGGCAGGGCGCAGGTGTTCGGCACCTTCCGTGCTCTAATCCTGGGATTACTCCGACCGCCGGGTCATGCCTTTGACGACTTCAATGTACTGCTGCAAGGCTCGTGAATCGTTGTTTCGGTTCCAGGCAATGCAATAATCGCTTTTGAGGGTCGGAACCAGGGGTCGAAACGCGACTCCGGGGTGAGGCAGCTTTTTGATGTTCTCGCGCGCCAGGGTGACGCCCAGGCCTTCGGCGACGAAGGTCATTAACGCGGGCTCCAATTCGGCGTCCTGGAGGACGCGGGGCGTAAAACCCGCGTTGTGGCAGGTCCGATTGAGCCATTCGCGAAAACCCGGGTGGGTCTTTTCGGACATGCCCACAAAGAACAGGCTTTCCAATTCGCCCAGCCTGAGTTGGCGCTTGCGGGCGAGCGGATGTTTGGACGACAGCACAACGACGGTCCGGTGCTGGGCAATGCTCTCCCAATGGATGGCGCCGGATTGGGCGGCAGGAGGCAGCCCGATAAAGCCTAAATCGATCTTCCGCGCCTCCAGTGCCCGCAACTGTTCCGCGGGCGTCATGTCGAACAAGTTCAAGGCCACGTGGGGGAAAGAAAGCCGGAAGGCTCTGAGCGTTTCGGGAAGGAGCTCGAAATCAAAATTAGACAAATACGAGATGTTCAACTGGCCCACTTCCCCGCGGCTTAATCGTTGGACCGCCAGGACACTCTCGGTGGCCATGGCCAAAATCCGCCGGGCATCGCCCAGGAAAGAACGGCCTTCTTCGGTCAGGGTCACCTGGCTCTTGGAACGGTTCAGGAGCCGAACGCCGAGATCCTCTTCCAGGTTGTGGATTTGCCGCGTGAGCGAAGGCTGGGCTAAATGCAGTTTGCCGGCGGCTTTCGTGAAACTCAAATCTTCGGCCACCGCCACGAAATAGCGCAGGTGACGCAGTTCCATAACGCGCCGGCAGTGTAACAAGTCGTTGCGCCTTGGCAATCGGTACCGCCTTTGAACGGGAGCCGCGACCCGGTGCTCGATCCATTGGCCGGCAATTACGCCAGAGGAACATCGTCATTCAACCCTGAAATCCAAGCCCCTCGAATCTCGCCTATAGTCCCCAGGTATCGCCAGCGCACTTTCTAAGTATTGGCCCGGCCTGGTACACAAGCCCACAGTATCAGGTTGATGAAAACATACGCCCGGCATGCTTCCGCTCGATGGGTGGGGACGCGCCAGCATGGCAAAGGCTCCATCAATTCTCCCTCTGCCGGCTTGAAGATGGCCCTTTATCCTGGCGATACCGACACGCGAGGGCATGGAACTAATCCTGCCGAGCTCATGGCCGCCGCCATCGCCGGCAGTTTCTCCATGACCCTGGCGGATGAGTTGCGTCAGGCGGGCTATAAGCCACGAGAGGTTGATACCATGGCGACCGTCACGCTGGAACATTTGGCGGCCGGTTGGACCCTGACGCAGATCCTCTTGTCCGTGGCCGCCACAGTGCCGCGGGCGGCAGAGTGTGACTTTGTAGACGCGACCCTGCGGGCCAAGGCCAACTGCCCGATCTCGCGCGCAATCAACGCCAACACCTTAATGACTGCCAAACTAACTCGAAACGAATGAACGCTGCTCTTGTTAAACATGCCTCCGAGATCATCCTCAACCCAAGTGTTTTGGTGAACCTCGTCTCCCGACGCGTTCGGCAGTTGAACGCCGAAGGCGGACGCAACAGCCAGGCGCTCCTGGCTGACCGCGGCAACCTTTCGGCGGCCGACATTGCTTTGACAGAACTTATCGAGGGCAAAATGAGCTTCGACATGCCCGAACTTATCCCTCTGACTCGCCCGAACGGCAAAGACAAGCATCGCCCCAAAGGCTGGACTACAACTTAATCTCACGAGCAATGCATTCTGACCTGATGACCCTGCGGCGAAGAAGGAAGCTGGTGTTCGGCGTTCTGGCCATAGGCATCATGACCAGCGCCCTGGTCGCGCTTGCGCTCGTTTACATGGGCAGGTCAATGCCTCGTTTCTAAATTTACCAAACCAACTCCTCTGCGCATGGAACCAACCAAGCGCTCGATTAAAAGAAAACCAAAACTGTATGCGACGCCCCAAAGGAATCAAAACCAGGAAATCTGTAGCCAAACGTTTCAAAGTAACCGCGGGCGGCAAAGTGTTGTTCCACGGCGCCGGCAGGCGTCATTTGCTTCAAGGCAAACGCCCCAAACGGCGCCGGGCAATGCGGAAAAGCTCGACTCTCGGAGCGACTGACTTGTACCGCATCCTGCAGAATCTGCCCTTCCGGTCCTGAGCATGCCAACGGCGTCTGAAATTCACCGAATCGCCTTTCTGGGCGATTACCTGCCGCGCAAATGCGGCATCGCGACATTTACTTCGGACCTGCTGACGGCAGTGGCGGCGGAGTACCCGCAAACGGAGTGCTTCGCGGTGCCGGTGAACGACCGCGAGGGTGGTTACGAGTATACGGATGTGGTCCGCTTCGAAGTGGAGGAACAGGACTTATCGTCCTACCAGCGGGCGGCCGACTTCCTGAACATCAGCAACGTGGATATTGTCTGTCTGCAGCATGAGTTTGGGATTTTTGGCGGGCCTGCTGGAAGCCACGTGCTGGCGCTGCTGCGCGAGTTGAAGATGCCGGTCGTGACGACGCTCCACACGGTGCTGCGCGAGCCCAATCCAGACCAACAGGGGGTGATGCAGGAACTGATTGCGCGCTCGACGCGTTTGGTGGTGATGGCCGAAAAAGGACGCCAGATGCTGCTGGAGGTGTGCAAGGCGCCGGCAGCGAAGATTGACGTGATCCCCCACGGCATTCCGAACATCCCGTTTGTTGACCCCAACTTTTACAAGGACCAGTTCGGGGTCGAGGGCCGAAAAGTGCTTTTGACCTTCGGGCTGCTGGCGCCAAACAAAGGCATCGAGCATGTGCTCAACGCCCTGCCCCGGATATTGGCCGAGTTTCCTGACGTGGTTTACATCGTGCTCGGCGCCACGCACCCCAACGAATTACGCGAGCAGGGAGAGACTTACCGGCTTGGGCTCAAGCGGCTCGCCAAAAAAAACAAAGTTCAGAAGAACGTCATCTTTTACGATCGTTTCGTCGAACTCAATGAACTCAAAGAGTTCATCGGCGCAGCGGACATTTACATCACGCCCTACCTGAACGAAGCGCAGATCACCTCGGGCACCCTGGCCTACACCTTTGGGGCCGGCAAAGCGGTGATCTCGACCCCGTACTGGCACGCGGCCGAACTGCTGGCGGAGGGCCGGGGCGTGCTGGTGCCCTTCGCCGACCCTGAGGCCATCGCAAACGAAGTCATCGGCTTGTTGCGGGACGAGCCCCGCCGGCACGCCCTGCGCAAGAACGCCTACAAGCTCGGGCGTGAGATGGTCTGGAGCAATGTGGCGACGCTGTATTTGCGCTCCTTCGACCTGGCGCGGTTGGAGCGGGCCGGTTTATCCCGCAAGACTTTTGCGACGAAAACTCTGGACCAGGCGCCGCGGGACCTCCCGGAGCTCAAGCTCGATCATTTGTCGCGCATGACCGATTCGACCGGACTCTTCCAGCACGCCATGTTCACGGTGCCAAACTTCTCGGAAGGCTACTGCACGGATGACAACGCGCGCGGTTTCATTTTGACCGTGCTGCTCGAGGAGCTGGAGGAGGAGCAGGAACGCACGCGCGCGCTGGCGACGACGTATGCCGCCTTCTTGAATTTCGCTTTGGATCTCCAGCACAAACGGTTTCATAATCACCTGAGTTTCGACCGGCGATGGCTTGATGAGCAGGGTTCAGAGGACTGCCACGGCCGCGCGCTGTGGGCGTTGGGCCTCGGGGCCGGACGCTCGCCGCATCGCACCTTCCAGGTAATGTCCGGGCAACTTTTCGCGCAAGCACTGCCGACGGTGATGGATTTCACGTCGCCCCGGGCCTGGGGGTTTGCCCTGATTGGAATCCACGAGTACCTCTGGCGGCTCAGTGGCGACCGGGTGGTAACGCAAATCCGGGACGCGCTGGCGCAGCGATTGATGGGTCTCTTCGACCGGTCGGCGCAACCGGATTGGCCCTGGTTCGAAGCGGAGCTGACCTATGACAACGCCAAGCTGGCCCACAGCCTGATTATTACCGGGCACGACATGGGGCAGCCGGCGATGGTACAGCGGGGGCTCGAAAGCCTGCATTGGCTGGCTGAAATTCAAACGTCGGAGAACGGCCACTACAGCCCAATTGGGAGCAACGGATTCTACCGGCGCAATGGCCCGCGTGCCCGCTTCGACCAGCAGCCCATCGAGGCGCAGTCGATGGTATCGGCTTGCCTGGAGGCATATCGCGTTTCCTCGGAGGCCGCCTGGTATGAACAGGCCCAACGCGCCTTCGACTGGTTCCTGGGCTGGAACGATCTCGGCTTGGAATTGTACGCGCCCAAGACCGGAGGCTGCCGGGACGCATTGCATGTGGACCGGGTTAACGACAACCAGGGCGCCGAATCGACGCTGGCATTCCTGTTGGCGCTGGCCGAAATGCGCCTGACGCAAAGCGCAGCCACCGTATTGTCAGCGCCTTCCCAACTGCTTGCCCATGCCGGCAATTAATTTGCGCCGAACGCACCTCGTCCTTCGTCCGGATCCGAGGCGGGTGCTGGCCCGGCCCTTGAACCTGGCGGATGATCAGCGCGCCAACACGATTTGCCGCCGGGTGATGGCTTTGCCCGAAGCGGAAGTCGGCGCGCTCCTGGACCAGCTGGAAAATGAATTCGGGGGCCGCCATCTGGAAACGCGGGCGTTTTTGAAGCGGCGGTACGAGGAAGTGCGCCATTGTTTTGTGCCAGGACAGGAGCTCTCGCGCGAACGTGAGCTGTTGGTGGGCGCCTATTTTTCCAACGAGTATTCGCTGGAAGCCGCGGCGCTCTTTAACCCCTCCATCGTGCCACACCCCGACCAGTCCGACCTTCCGCCGGACACGCTGCGTTTTGTCCTGAGCCTCCGTGCAACGGGTGAAGGCCATATTTCTTCGATCACTTTTCGCACGGGCTTGCTGGATTCGAAAAACAACATCACCATCAACGAGCCCACGCGGTATTGCCTGGAAGCGGCGCAGGTGCCCAACGCCTCGTATCAAAAGGACCTGTTCCAACGGAAAGTCAGTGAACTGGGCCTGACCGGCGACTTCAGCCGGCGCCTCTTTGAAGGATTGCCGCAGTCATTCACCCTCGAGCAGCTCCGTGTCAGCGTGGATGCGGCGGAGAAAATAGCCCAGGCCCGTGACCAGGAAACCGAAGCCACGGCTCGAAAGATCCTGATGTTGGCCCAATCCAACTATGAGGTGCAATTTTCGCCCGGTTCTCGGCTTTCGGAGCGCGTGCTGTTTCCCGTTACGCCATCCCAGAGCAACGGCATCGAGGACGCCCGCTTTGTGCGTTTTCAGCAGGACGATGGCACCTACACGTATTTCGCTACCTACACGGCCTACGATGGCAAATTGATCCTCCCGCAATTCATCGAGACGCCGGACTTCCTCCATTTCAAGTTCATCACCTTGAACGGGCCGGCTGTGCGAAACAAGGGGATGGCGCTGTTTCCGCGAAAGGTCAACGGTCACTACGCCATGCTCGGCCGCCAGGATTATGAAAACATTTATGTGATGTTTTCGGACGATCTCCATTTCTGGTATGAAACGCAATTGTTGCTCAAGCCGGCGTTTCCGTGGGAGTTTATCCAGATCGGCAACTGCGGTTCGCCGATCGAAACAGAAGCGGGCTGGCTGGTCATGAGCCACGGCGTGGGCCCGATGCGAAAGTATTGCATCGGCGCCTTCCTTCTGGACTTGGATGACCCCACGCAAGTGATCGGGCGGTTAAGGGAGCCGTTGCTCAAGGCGGAAGGAAACGAGCGAGATGGTTACGTGCCCAACGTCGTCTATTCCTGTGGTAGCCTGGTGCGAAACCGGGAGCTCGTCATCCCCTACGCCATGTCGGATTATGCCACCACCTTCGCCTTGGCTTCGCTGGACGAGGTGTTGGAAGCGATGAACTGAGCCGGTCGCTACCGAACATGCGCAAGCTTACGCGGTCGATGCGTGCTCCGTGAGCCGTAACACCGGGCTCCTACACCGCCTCGGCCTCCTGTTGGATCCGGAGGCGTTCCAGCCGCGACTGTTCCAGGACGTGCTCGAGCCGTTCATCGCTCACTTGAGTGAGGGCTGCGGCCGCATCCTTCACCTCCCCATGCTCGACCGCGCGGGAGAGGACCTCGGCGTTTGTGGGGCCCTTCTTTCTGCCCAAAAACGGCTTGATCAGGAGATAGACGACATCGCGGGCCGGCATGTAGCGGAAAAAGCGGCGCAGGAGCCGGAATGTTTGAACTGGATAGTGCAGCAATTTATAGATGAACAGCCGGCGGAGGCCCTTGCGGCGTTCGTCGTTGATCACCTCGCCCGGCAGGCACGTGGGGTCAATCGAGGAGCATTTGAAGTATTTGAACCAGTCGGTAGTGTCATTGATTAAGCCACGGGTCAGATATTCCTGCCAGAGCGGTGTGCCGCGATAGACACACAGGCGGTTGAATCCGAATGTGTCCAGCGGCAGGCGAGCCGCGAAATCAAAGGTGGCTCGCATGTCGGCCACTGTTTCATCGGGATTTCCGACCACGAAAAATCCGTGCACGATCTCGATCCCCGCCTTCTTGGCGTTGGTGACGGCGGCGCGGACCTCTTCCAGCGACTGCTCTTTCCGGACCCGGTCGAGAATCTTCTGGCTGCCGCTTTCGATGCCGAACATGAGAGTGCGGCAGTGGGCCTTGGCCATGGCCGGGAAAAGGTGCTGGGCCACGGAGTCAACACGCCCTTCGCAACCCCACTCGATTGTGATGCCGTTTTCGTTGATTCCCTGGCAAATGGATTCGATGCGCTTCGGCTGCAGAAGAAAGTGATCGTCCACGAAATAAACCGAGCCATAACCCATAGCCTGAAGGTGTTTGAACTCCTCGACGACGTGCTGCGGGGAGCGCGAGCGCCATTTGCCTTCATTGAAAATCGGGATATCGCAGAACGTGCAGGACCAGGGGCAGCCGCGCGAGGTTTGCATCGTGGTGAATCGTTCCATCGAAAGCACGGCCGGAACGTCCAGGGGCATGGATTCGACAAAGTCCAGGGCCAGAGAATCCCGGTCCGGGAAGGGCCACTGATCAAGATGCCGCTCGATCTTCCGATTGGGATTGTTAATGACTTTGCCATCCTTGGCCCAGGTCAGACTGTCGACCCCGGACGGATCCTCCAACCGCTGCAGCAAATCCAGCAGAAGTTGTTCGCCATCACCCCGGCACACGAAGTCTACCTCGGGGCATTGGACCTTTACCAGCGGTGCATTGAGGCTGGCAAACACGCCGCCAAAGGCCAGCTTCACTTTCGAATCCGCAGCGCGGATGGCCCGCGCGAGAATCTTGGCGTAAGGATAGCTGGTGGTGCTTAAGAAGCTTATGCCCACGAGCGCCGGCCGGCGGCGCTTGATTTCCTCGATGATGACCTCGTTCGGCGTCAAAGGATTGGCCTGGTCAAACATCACGCACTCGTGACCCGCCCGCTTCACCACCGACGACAGCGACATGATGCCGATCGGCGGGAAACCCATGATGCGGATATTCCCGTTTTTGGCCCGGGTCTTGGCGGGCAAAGCATAGAATTGTGGGTCGCGGACGTGGATCAGAAAAGTCAACATAAGCAATCTCCTGTGGCGGCCGAGGTTGAGGGGACTCCGAGTTCACGCGCAAAGGGCCGGGCCAATCCCCAGCCTTCCGCTGGAAGCGGTCGCTGGATCGGACCGGTCATTTGCGCAGCAGCATCGAAACTCGAAGGGCCCCGATTGAGCACTTCATGTGGTGTACAGAATACAATTATCATCGCTGGTGACAGATAACAGGAACAGTCAGCACGTGGGCTGGGCCGCATTAAACCATGTTATTTCTCTGTTAAGCAAGACTAGGAGGGTAATTTTCTCCGGTTTTTCAGGACGCGGAAGCCGACGAGCCTGTGCCGCTGCTCATCCCAAAGACGGAACGTTAAGGATCTAAAGCTGGAGAAAAAGGTCACGGCCTTGACGGTTTGAAAGAGCGGCTCCGCCCGGTGACAGCGCTCGAGGTTGTAGTTCGGGATCCGCGGGCTCAGATGGTGAATGTGGTGGAACCCGATGTTGCCCGAGAACCACTGCAGGACGTTGGGGAGCTTGTAAAACGAGCTGCCCTGCAACGCGGCGGCGGCGAAATCCCAATCCTGGCGGCGTTCCCAATACACGCCTTCAAACTGATGCTGCACGTAAAACAGCCAAATGCCGGCCGATCCGGCAATCATCAAGACTCCCAACTGAAGCAGCAGATACGTGGTCAGGCCGAACACAGAGCCCATCCCGATCACCATGGCCATACTGGCCAGGGTCGTTCCATACACCGAGTGCACCTCGCGCAGCGGGGCTTTTGGCGCCGGGAACCGGTGCATGACCAGGAACATCACCAGGGGCGCCACGACCAGCAGGACCACTGGATTGCGCGCCAACCGGTAGGCAAAGCGCTTCCAGCGGGAGGCCTTCAGGTACTCCTCGACCGTCAACGTCCAAACATCGCCGCTGCCGCGGCGGTCCAGGTCTCCCGCGCTGCCGTGGTGCAACGCATGCTGCCAGCGCCAGTGATAGTACGGGGTAAAGGTGAGCAAGCCGGTGATGATGCCCAACACATCGTTGGCTCGCTGCGAACGCAAGAACGACCCGTGTCCGCAATCGTGAAAAATGATGAACACCCGCACCAAAAATCCCGCGGCCAGGACCGCCAGACCCGCAGTGAGCCAGTAAGACACTCCGAGGCTGAGGTACATTAAATACCAGAGCGCCACATATGGCACGAGCGTGTTCGCCATCTGCCACAGGGCTCGCCTCAACGCCGGCCGCTGGTATTTGATCACGGTCTCTTTCCAGCCCGGACTCGGTCCTTTTTCTTCAACTTTGGGGGTGCTGCAATCAATCGTCTTAACCATGCGTCTCTAATATGGGGACGATCCAGGGAGGGAGCTAATACCTTATTTTTACTACGGTTATAGCTTAAAGCTATCGAAAGCCGCGTCGGAGCAGCCTGCCGGGAAGGGCCGGCGGTAAAGGGCAGTTGACGAGCAAGTTGGCGGCCTGGGGCGGCCAGTTTCTGGCGCGGCAGATTGGCCAGTTAGGGCCCGCTTTCGAGCAACCCACCCGACTTTGTTTGCATGGCCAGTAGTGCCGGTACGCGGGCGTTTTCATCGATGCATTCCATACTTCGTAAGGTAGCTGGGCAGGTTTTGTTGAAAGCGCTGTTCGCCCACGTCTGATTTCACCCGATTGTAGACTGCCGACTGCGCTTCCGCATTAGCTTGTTGAGCCGCCTGGTCTCCGTGAACCATCGAACGCGCGTCAAGGGCCAGTTCGTAAGGTTTTGCAAAATCGTAAATCTGGCGGAACTCAGCCTCGGAAAAGTCGACTCCTTCAAATCGAGACCGAAGGTATCTAGCCAAAATCGAATCGCGTAAATCGTACTCGCGTTTGATTGACGGCCCTAAAGCCTCCAGGAGACTTTTTTCGTTATTCTGGTAAAATTCGCTAAACGCTTTCGGATCCCATTCGTCGGCGGGCTTATTGAGAAAGTTAGTAGCGAAAAGCGCTTCCGCTTGGTCGATAGGCACCAGCGCTTTTGCCCTCTCCTCGGGCCGCAGAAAATCAAGCAGGTTGAGCCGAACATCAGATTCCGTGATCTGCGCGGGACGATTCTCAATGGCAACATCGGTCCCCAGTAATGATCCAATGACCGCCTTCCGCTCCGCTTCGATTTGGTCATGTTGGGCAACCAATTGCGCCCTGACCCATTTCTTCGGATCGATGTCCGTTCTCCAGAACTGAACATGGTTGGTCAGGATGCGGCTGTCCTTGGCGGCAAAGTAACTTGTGACGTCCGCGATAATAATATCACGGACGGTTTGCTCGGGACACCCTATCGTTCGGAGATTGTTTATGTAGGTGCGGTAATCGGACGATTCGACCTGCCGCCAATCAAAGTGGGGTATGCTTCCGTTCCTGCCCGGGCCGGTGGGAATCGCTGATTTAATTTGAGTGGCTCGGAGTTGGGCCAGTTGAGTTTGGAGCTTGTGGTTCGCACGGCGCTCTTGAAGCATGAACGTTCCCATTCCGATAAGCAAAACGGTGCTGACAATGCCGACTTTCAATTTTGTCATAGTAAGAAGGTTTAAAAACTTTATAGCGATACTACCGCTGTTCGCGACGCCCGCCATGGCAGCGCCTGAGATGGTGGTCACTAGATTGACCGGGGCGGCTGTGGCTGCATTACCGAGCAAGAACGCGCCCAGAACGGTTGCCGAGAGTGCAACCCCACGCCGCGCAAGTTGCACTTGAAGCTTCTCTAGTGCCCGATGAACGCGCTTGCGCGCTGCTTCCTCCGAAACTCCCAACCTCCTGCCAACTTCGCGGAAATCAAGTTGCTCGAAGAATCTCAAGAGGACTGCAGCTCGTTCCTTGTGCGCAAGCTTGTCGATGGATTCATCCAATACCGAGGTTATTTGTGCCGAATTTGGATTGGCATCCTGCTCCACAAGCTTCATTTGGGCAGCCTCCCTTTCCCGAGCTTGACGACGGCGCTCTCCGCGCATCATGGTTGCGGCAACGAACACTGTTTGATGATGCAGCCAGCCGCCCAGAAACACGTTTCGGGGCAATGTATTTGCCTTTTTAGCCAATGCGACAAACACAATCTGGGTTACGTCCTCGGCCAGGTGCCGGTCACCGCACATCAACCGGACCGCTGTGGAGTAAACAAGGTTGACGTAGCGGGCTAGCAACTCGCGAAAGGCCGCTTCCGACCCGGTTTCCGCGTATCTGGACAACAAACACTGGCTGTCGTTCATCCCAGGAGTAAAATGCCGCCCCGAGACTAAACCGGACAAAATTTTGACGGTTTCATATAAACTCTCTGAAGATCCATCTGAGACTATGCTGCGAGACTATACTTCTCACCGACCAAGGCCGTCAAAAGGCGTATTGCAGGCAGTTGGGTTTTTTCGGGTCTAAGGTTTTAAAGAAAAACCTCCCATCGCGGTAAGTGTGGACGGTTAATGATCAGCGGAGCGACAATGCTGTTGCAATGCAGGCGAACCGCAGTCTGGAAAAGGCGGAAACAACGGCGGGAACTGGTAAGTTGACTGTTTTCGGAGAACAGCCTTTTACCCTCGCACTGCAGCTTGCCGCAGCTTCAAAACCCCAGCGTGAGCTTGTAGCGCAGGACGTGGTCGCAACAGACCTGGTCGATCGTGGTCTTGCTCTGCCAACCCTGGCAGCGCACTTCCCCGGTGACGGTCTTTTGCCGCTCGGTGACGGCTTGGGCCAGGGTCGCGCTCAAATCAAAATTGCCTCCGACACACTCGTTGTTGGGACAGGTGAAGCGGAATAATGCCTTCACGTGAGCGAGATTGAAGGTGCATTTGACCTCGCTGATCGGAGAGCGGCCAAAAGGACCAAAGAAGGAGAGGAGCGCGCCGAGGGACGTCAGCTCGGGAAATGTTTCCGCCAGGCTCGCAGCGAGTTTAATGCGCTCGCGTTCTTCCAGGAGGTATTTGCTGCGAGCGCCAAGTTTGGGGGGATATCGAGTGGGAAAGCTGGGTGTCATATAATTATGGAGAATTCCTGCTTATTCTTTGTAGTGCTGAAACATGGAGGCCAGCAGGATTACCTCGGGGTGTGCCGCGGCCAATTTCGGCAGCACCAGCCGGATACGGGAACGGTAAGCTAATAGCCTTTCGCGCATGAGGCGCAGGTCGTCGACCTTATCCCACTGGAGTTTCTTGAGGTCGAGGATCAGGCGGCTTTTGCTGCGCGCCAGCGAGTCACGGATACGCTGGGCCAGGCCTTCGGCCGTGGCACGCGATAGGCGCCCTTCGAGCCGCAGCCACACTTGTTCTTCTGCGGGCTGCACATCAACCTGGATCGAAAGCTCAGGAACCGAGGTTCGGCGGCGGAGTTCCTCCCAAAGCTCAAACCCGGTCCAGCGCTTGTCCGGCAGCCGGTAAGTCGTGCGCGTCAATTTGGGATGCTGGAACAGGTTCAGCTTCAGCGTCGCAGCGGTCCAGAGCGCGGCGCCGACGCCGAGCCAGGATTTGAGCCGTTCGCGCAGAGTGGGACGACCCAGGACGGCGTGCACGCGCCGTTCCAAACCGCCGATCCGCCGGCGGATGTTTCTGTTGGGGCCGAGCAGCCTGCCGGCGAGAAACGCCGGGTAAGCCGCGCGCAAATCCGCGGCGAAGCCCTCGGCTTTCTGACGCAGCTGGGGATTGGAGGATTTGCTGAGTTTCCGGCAGCCGAGCAGCCGGGTTTCCAGAACACGGAAGATGCTCGGGCCGAGCCGCTGAAAGTCCTCCTCGAAACAGCTCCGTTGGAGGTCTTCTACCGCTTTAGGCGACAGCGTCGGGTGTTTGATCATCGTCGTGAACCCATCGGCTCGCCGGTAAAACAACTCCGGCTCCCGGGTGTACACGTCCTGCAACAGGTTTTCTTTGATTACCCGCTCGTAAAACGGTGTGCCGGGGACCGGTCCGTAGATCAGGAACTGCGCCAGCGCGGGCCTGAGCTTCATTAATCCGTCCAACTCCTGCGCCACGACTTCCGGGGTCTGGTAGTCAAAACCGACGATCATCGAAGCCAGCACGGTTATCCCATGCGCGCGCAACTCGGGAAACATTTGCTCCACACTGCGGCCTTCTTGCTTGGCATAGCCGGAGCGTGTGCCCTCATAGCCGATCCAGAACCCATCGATCCCCATCTCGAGAATTTCCTCGACTGTGTATTGGCTAATCGCTTTGACGCTGGAAAAGACAAAAATGGAGAGCGTCTTCCCGCTTTTTAGCACGCAATCACGAAACTCCATTGCGCGTTTCCGGTTGAGCAGGAAATCCTCATCGAGGATCGAGAAAACCATCTTGGGGTCGTGTTCGAGGTAGCGCTCCATCACGCCGAAGATGTCTTTGCCTTCGGGCAGCAGTTTGATGTGTTTGCGGGAGAAAAAGTGCGAAGTGCAGCAAAAATCGCAACCGTTGGGGCAGCCCAGGCCGGCGAAGATCATTCCGGTCGAGGACACCTGTTGGCCAAAGACTTTGAGTTTGCTGACGATCAGCGGATGGCTGTATGGCCTGCTGATTTCCGGCTCGCCCAGCAATCGCCGCATGAAGCCCACGCCTTCCTCGCGGCAGATGTAGTCCGCGTAGGGCCGAAGCACCTCGTCCTTTAGCACGGTCCCGTAGCCACCCAGGATAATCTTGCTCTGGGGCGCGTATTGCCGGATCAGGGCGACCGTTTCTTTCATCTTGTGCATCACCGCCATGACGAAGCAGATCCCCACGTACTGGTAACCCTTGCGCAGTTCCCGGATTAGTTCGCGCTTGGACGGGTACTGCAGCACCACTGTGGGGGTGTCGAGGTTCTCGGCGATATAATCGAGCGAAAATTGAACATGGACAGCACGCGGACTGAAAAGGCCCTGCGCGCGCGTGACCTGCCGTTGCAACAGTTCATAGCCCACCGATGGCGCATCGCCCTGTTCCGGCCCCAAGGGACGGCAGACGCTGGTTAAAAGGACTTTCTGGCGCATAGATAATTACGCTGAACCTCTCACCTTCCAAGGTACTTGGACGGATTGCGGATCCGATCGAGCCGTTCGGCTTCGAGCCCGTTCAGGTCAGCTCGTTTTCGCCTTTGCTCGAGCACAAATGCGACCGAATGGGACAATCGCAACAGCGCGGTAAGCAGGCGGACCAATGTCCGGCAGACGAACTTCAGCGCCTGCATAGTGTGGCAAGGACGGCTCGCAGTGGGCAAGCATGGATACTTCAGGCGGAATGGGCCAATGCTTTCTTGCTATTCGGCTGATACCCCCCAGCTATGGACTCGAAATGGCGGTGGACGCCGTTTCCGAACTGAATTGGATTCTGGTTAAATAAAGCTAGGTGCGAAGGGCTGCACCGTAGTATCGTTCCCCTTTAACAACGTGCAGAAACTGACAAATAGAAAGATCCGCACCGGAATCCGTTCCTTGGCGATCTCAAACCCGATGTCTGGAAAAAGGAAACGATGAAGATCGCCAGAATCCTCGACGAATCCGGCGGCACGTTTCGCCTCGAATTCGACGACACGCTCGGTCACAAGCAAAACTCACGTCTCGATGCCAGGACCTACGAGCAGGCGTTGCGCGAGGCAAGATCTTACCTCGGGATTGGCGAGGGCGATTGCGACGCCGAAGGCGCTCAGTGGGACATCGAGTAAGCGCTCCGCGGAGACAGCGGACGAAGGCAGAGACCGTGCCGGCCAAGGTCCAATGCACGCTTTGGGTTGGTTCGAACCGGTCGCACGCGCTTCAAGTCACGCTCACCTTTTTATCGACGTGACCCAGTTCTTTAGCTGATCCACCGACATAAAATTCAGAACGCGCTCTTTGGGAAAATTTGCCGCAAGCGCGGAGGCCAAGCCGAAATCGATGAATTGCAGTTGCCAACAATGATGCGCATCCGTGCCCAGGGAAAGATGGGTGCCGGCTTGCGCTGCTATTTTAACAAGGTCGAGGTTCAAATCCTGGCGATCGGGATAACAATCAATTTCAACGGCTTTTCCCAACTCGGCTGCCAACGAAAAGACCCGTGGCCAGTCGGCCATTAAGCCAAGTCGAAAATTGTAAATGCGCCCTCGCGGGTGACCCAGGATGTGAACGGAAGGATTTTTTAAAGCCGCCAGGTAACGTTCGGTTTGATCCTCGCTTTTTCTGAGTGAGGAATGGAAGGCGCCAAGGACGATATCCAGTTCATTGAGGGATTTCGCATCCAGGTCCCCAGCGCCTTGCAGGTCGAGATTCAGTTCGATTGAGCGCAGGATTTTAAACTGCCTTGTGGCGTCATTGAATTCGGCAATTTCCGTGGCCTGTTCGGTGAGTTGTTCCTCGTTTATGCCTCCGGCAATTTTCAATTTCTTGGCGTGATCAGTGATCGCGACATACTGATATCCGCGTTCGATCGCTGCTTCGGCCATCTGGCGCACCGTGGCCGAGCCGTCGCTCCATTCTGTGTGCATTTGCAGATCACCTCGCAGCTTCCTGCTCCAGCCAGGACGCGCGGCAAGAATCCTTTGCGCTTCGGTGTAGGAAAGGAACTGCTTCCTTAACGGCGGTCGTTCAGGGACGTGAGGAGGGTCTTCCAGCCATCGCCGAAGGAATTTTTCAAGGAAGGGGCCAATCGCCGGCAAACTGGCGAGCGACTCTTCGCGGTTCAGAACATCGGCCGCCTCTTCGGGCCACAGTAAAGCAGCCCGGCTCGCCCGGCGAAAGGCCCGTTGCACGTGGTGTTTCGCTGTCTCCGCTTCGATGGCCAGCAACTCCGCGATGTCAGAATTCGTCAGCTCCAATTCAGGTAGGTAACAGGGTTAATCCAGGAGTCATGCTCGAACCATCTCTGCCGGCGGGGGTGTCGTTGGTTCATTCGGATTGCCTCTGGGCCTCTTTCGCCGCTCGCCTGACAAGTTCAGTCGCTTTTTGGGCACCGCCCACTCCCAAAATCTTAAAACGTTTCCCGTACGCCTTATCATAGGCTTTGAAGAAGAATGCTATTTGCGACACCATCTGGTTCGTGAGTTTGATGTCTTCCAGTTCGGTGGGCGCTTCTTTCGGGACCGCCTGGCCGATGATTCGATCGTTTCGCACAGTCTTTTTTCCTTCGGACTGCTCCGCTTTGATAACCCCCACCGGCTTCACGTGAAGCAAGCAACCGGCGACGAGGGATTCCTCGTTGAATACCAGCACGTCAATGGGATCTCCGTCCTCGGCGACTGTGCCTGGGATCATTCCGAAATTGAACGGAAAGACCATTCCTTCCGGCAGAGCTTTTTTAACTGTTAAGAAGCCGTTTTCGGGATCCAGGGCGTATTTTACATTGCTGCCCTTGGGGGTTTCGATGATGACGTTCCAGCAATTCTTATCTTTGTTGAAGGGTTTGATCGAATCAATCGTGTGTTTCATCCGAACGTAACTTCGCCCTTGCCGGCAAGGCGAACTATTCGGTTTTTTCTGTGGGGTATTCTCCCCGCGGCCGCGAGACCAGCGACATTACCCACCAAAGATGCGGATCAAGATGCGCGGGCATGGCCAATCCACCGGCTTGCGTTTTCGGCGCGACGAGCGGAGAATCTCCAGCATCAAAACCAATTCACTGGCATTTTTATGCAAATCCAACACGGGTCCAAGGTTTCCGGGCGGTTGCCTCGCTTCATCTACGCCTTGGTCATGTCCGGAGCCTTGCTGAATTGCATTGGGGCCGAACTGGCGGACGCGAGGTTACTGGAAGGCGCTTGGATTCCAGTGAGGGCTGAGCTGGGGGGACAGTCCATGCCCGACACCGTGTTGAAAACCATCAGCATGAAGCTGCACGACGGAAAATACGACGTCCTGGTGGCCGGCAAACCCGACCGGGGCACTTACAGCCTCGAACCCTCCAGCCATCCTAAGCGAATGACGATCGTCGGCACCGAGGGCCCCAACCAGGGCCGCAGGTTCCTCGCCATATATGAGATTAGCGGCGAGACTCTGCGCATGTGCTATGACCTGTCCGGGAAAGAGCATCCGGCAGAGTTCAAATCCCTTCCCGGCACTCAACTTTATCTCGTGACTTACAGCAGAAAAAAAAGGAGTAGCCATTCATCAACGGCGGAAAGGCAGCCTTTTCGTCCGAGGAATTTACTTAAAAGGCCAAGTTTCTTTTCGTTCGTGAAGAGCATTCGGCACCTCACCAGGTCGTGGGGCAGCTTGAAAGTGGCGGCCGTCCTCATGGGGTAAACCTGCCGATCGGATGGGGTGCATACCGAGCTCCGCTTTCCAAGCACTTCCAGTAACATGTCATCACGACTCGGCTAGTCCGGCTTGATGAGAAGGACACTCGCGAGTTCACTGCGGCGTCCTTTCATGGGGTAAATACCCACTGCCCGCGATTGCGAGTCGCTTTACGGTGGTTTTTGTCACCCGATGGGAGTCACGATTACCGAATACGACTTCTGAGCCATGACACCTGAGGCGCAGCGAACACTCGGCAGGGTCGCGTTGACGATTGCTGGTCGGCCAGCGGACTGGGACAGCGGCTGGCAGCAGTCACCCCGAAGGCCGCGTTTTACGGCTCTCTTGCGACAACGCGGACCTCAATCCGAGTTCTTTCCCGCAGGCCGCCCAACGCACCTAAAGCAGAACCCTCTGGATGCGGGTCGATGGATGACAAAGTTTGCACCTTCTTTTGATCATGAGGCCCAGGTTTGCTGACCTCCATGAAGGCGTCCAAGGCACCAGTGGCTCCATCTCGCATCCGGCGGACATCTGCCCAACCTTGGCATTCTTCTGTTGAACAGAAGCCAGTGTTCATTGAGGGTGGCGGCGAAATGGGGGAACGGATTCGCTCTTTTGATTGGGCGAGCACACCGCTTGGCCCGATTTCGACTTGGTCTCCAGCGCTGCGAACCACGTTGCGGATCATGCTGGCCAACCGTTTTCCTCACGTGCTTTGGTGGGGCCCCCACTATATCCAATTCTACAACGACCCCTACCGTCCCATCCCCGGGGCCAAACACCCGGACCAGGCTTTTGGGCGGCCTGCCAGTGAGTGTTGGGCCGAGATTTGGCACATTATTGGTCCTCTGGTCGACCGGCCCTTCAAAGGTGGCCCGGCTACCTGGGATGATGATATTTTTCTGGAGATCCACCGCCACGGGTTTGTGGAGGAATGTCATTTCACGATCGCCTATAGCCCCGTTCCAGACGAAACTGCGCCCAATGGCATCGGTGGTGTTTTGGCAACGGTTCATGAGATCACCGGGAAGGTCGTGGGAGACCGGAGAGTTTTGGTTTTGCGAGATCTGGGAGCACGCTCGGCCGAGGTCAGGACGGCCGAAGAAGCATGCGTCATGGCCGCCGAGATCCTGGCCAAACATCCCAAGGACATTCCGTTCGCGTTGTTATATTTGCTAGATTCGGAACGCGAGGAAGCGCGGCTTGGCGGCCTGGCCGGTGTTGCGGTTAGCGAGGTCGTCAGCCCGGCAGTCATTCCGCTGCACGGTGACCGCGAGTTCCGCTCGCCCTGGCCACTTGCGCAAGTTCGGCAAACCGAGGCGCCGCAGACGATTAGAAATTTAGCTCAGACCCTTCAGGGCCAGGTGCCCCCGGGTCCCTGGTCTGACCCGCCCAATACGGCGGTGATCATTCCCATCCCCTCCAACAAATCACACCAGCTTGCCGGGTTCCTGATCACCGGCGTCAGCGCACGCCTCCAGTTGGACGATGCCTACCGAGACTTTCTGAACCTGGTAGGTTCCCAGATTGCTACCGCCATCGCCCGGGCGCGTGAATACGAGGAAGAGAAGAAACGAGCCGAAGCGCTAGCCGTGCTCGATCGGGCCAAGACCGCCTTTTTTTCCAATGTGAGCCATGAGTTCCGCACTCCGCTGGCCCTCATGCTAGGACCCATTGAGGAACTGCTCTCACGCAGCCGCACTGAACTGCCCCCAGTTGCCAAAGGTCAGCTTGAAGTTGCCCACCGCAATAGCCTGCGGCTGCTGCGCCTGGTCAACACGCTCCTGGACTTCTCACGCATCGAGGCCGGCCGCGTCAAAGCGGTATTCGAGCCCACAGACCTGGGGCACTTTACCACTGAACTCGCCAGCGTGTTTCGAGCGGCGACAGAACGCGCAGGATTAAAGCTCATCGTCGATTGCCCTCAACTTCCTGAACCGGTCTATGTGGACCGGGACATGTGGGAAAAGATAGTGCTGAACCTGGTCTCCAACGCGTTCAAGTTCACCTTGGAAGGGGAAATCGATGTTTCATTGAGGCCCCTCTCTGGAGGGGTGGAACTGCGCGTGCGCGACACCGGCGTGGGAATTCCCGCCGAGGAGATGCCACGACTGTTTGAACGATTCCACCGGGTTCCCAACACTCGCAGCCGCACCCACGAAGGGAGCGGAATCGGACTGGCCCTGGTGCAAGAACTCGTAAAGCTGCACGGCGGTTCGGTTTGCGCGGAGAGCCGGCTTGGGGGAGGCACCACTTTCATCGTGAGCCTGCCTTTCGGTAAAGAGCACTTGCCTCCTGGCGGTGTCGGGGGCGAACGCGCCTTAGCCTCTACTGCCACGGGCGCTGCTCCGTTCGTGGAGGAGGCTCTAAGATGGCTGCCTGAAGACGGCACTGGAGGAGAGGCCGCCGAAATGATGGAACTGCCGTTGCAAAGTGACCTCGTGGCTGTGCCGTGTCCGTCTGGGGACGCGAGCAGCCACAGGCCCCTCGTGCTGATTGCCGACGACAATGCCGACATGCGCCAATACGTTTTCCGTCTGCTCAGCGAACGGCATATCGTGCAGGCCGTTCCGGATGGCCAGGCTGCGCTCGAAGCGGCGCGCGCGCGCCGACCCGACCTGATTCTAAGTGACGTGATGATGCCCAACCTGGATGGTCTCGGCCTGGTTCAACAGTTGCGGGCCGACCCAGACCTGAAAACCATTCCCATTATTCTGCTGTCTGCCCGTGCGGGAGAGGAATCGCGTGTGGAAGGATTGCAGCAAGGCGCAGACGATTATCTTGTAAAGCCTTTCAGCGCCCGCGAGCTGCTGGCAAGGGTGGCCGCGCACTTGGAGTTGGCCCGATTGCGGCGCGAAACGGAAGAGGCTCTTCGCCAGCGTACGGAACAATTTGAAACGCTGCTCAACAAAGCTCCGCTGGGAGTTTACCTCGTGGACTCCGACTTTCGCATTCGGCAGGTCAATCCGGTAGCGCGGCCGGTGTTTGGGGACATCCCCGACCTCATTGGGCGCGATTTGGATGAAGTCCTCCACCGTTTATGGGCGAAGCCCTACGCCGATGAGCTCGTACGCTTGTTCCGACACACCCTCGAAACCGGGCAATCCTGCGAGACAGCCAACCGAACCGAGTTCCGGGTCGACCGCCAAACCACCGAGCACTATGAGTGGCGCATTGACCGGATCCTTCTTCCCGAAGGTCGCCATGGTGTAGTCTGCTATTTCCGGGATGTAACTGAGCGGATGGAAGCCGACAAGGCTTTGCGCGAATCCCATGCCCGAGCGGAATTCCTCGCCCGACTGTTGCACGATTCTTCCCAGCCGTTTGCCGCTGGCTATCCTGACGGCCGGATTATGATCCTCAATCCCGCCTTTGCTCGACTTACGGGGTACAGCGAAGAAGAACTCCTGTCGAAGAAGTGGTCAATTGATTTGACCCCTCCGGAGTGGCGGGAATGCGAAACCAGCGTGCTGGCTGAACTGCACCGGACGGGCGAGCCGCAACTCTACCGGAAAGAGTATATCCGCAAGGACGGCACGCGCGTCCCGCTGGAAATCAAAGTGCATCTGGTTCGGGCACGCGATGGCCAGCCGGATTACTACTACTCTTTCCTTTCCGACATTACGGAGCGAAGGGCGGCCGAAGCCGCGTTGCGCGAGAGCGAAGAGCGATTCCGTGACATGGCCGATGGCACGCCTCTCATCATCTGGCTCTTGGATAAGGATGGGAGGACGCGGTTTGTGAATCGAGCCTACTGCGAGTTCTTCGGTGTGACACTCGAGGAGGTGCAGCAGCAGGGGTGGCAACCCTTGCTGCATCCGGAGGACCGAGACAAATACGTTGAGGCTTTCCTCATGTCTATCAGGGAACACAGGGCATTCCGGGTCCAAGCACGAGTCCGTCGGCGCGATGGGGCGTGGCGTTGGATTGATTCGCATGGAAAACCACGCTTCTCCGCCGGGGGCGAATTCGTTGGCATGGCAGGGGCCAGCCCAGACATCACCGAGCGAAAAGAATTCCAAACTGAACTCGAGCGTTTGGTTGCGGAGCGAACAGCTAAGCTGCATGAGATGATCGGTGAGTTGGAGCACTTTTCATATGCCATTGTTCACGATATGCGCGCTCCGCTAAGAGCTATGCGGGGGTTTGCTGAAATAGTGACGAAACTTTGTGCGGAGTGGCCGAGCCCTCAGGTGCCGGATTATTTGCAGCGCATCTGTGTCTCAGCCGAACGCATGGACAACCTGATCACCGACGCTCTGAACTACAGTATGGCCGTCCGACAGGAGCTCTCCGTTTCGCCCGTCGATCTTAATGATCTCCTTAGGGGCATGATCGAGACCTATCCCAACCTCAGCCCCGACAAAGCGCGAATTGAGCTACAACGAGAAATGCCCGTTGTACTTGGCCATCCGGCAGGACTCACGCAGTGCTTTTCCAACCTCCTGGACAATGCCGTCAAGTTCGTCGAGCCAGGCAAAATTGCTGAAGTCCGCATTTGGGCAGAGACGGCCGGCAACCTGGTCCGGGTTTGGGTGCAGGACAATGGCCTCGGCATTTCGAAAAGCATGCTGCCACGGGTCTTCGATATGTTTGCCCGCGGCCATGCCACGCATGCCGGCACAGGCATTGGGCTGGCCCTGGTGCGCAAGGTGGTTCAAAGGATGGGCGGCCGCGTGGGCGTGGAATCCGAGCAGGGCAAAGGCAGTCGTTTTTGGGTGGAATTGCCGCCGGCGAAAATCCGGACTTCTCATCCGAGCGACCATAGCAAGACGTGACCGATTGCTATGGCGACAAACATCAAAACTGTCCTTTACGTGGAAGACGAGGAAAGTGACCGGTTTTTCATGGAGCTGGCTTTTACCAAAGAAGGGCTCGAGCGCGCTCTGCAAACAGTTGAAGATGGCCAGGACGCCATCGATTACCTCCAGGGGAATGGAAACTACTCTGACCGCGTGCAGCATCCCATTCCATGTCTCATCCTTTTGGACATGAATTTGCCCGAGGTCCCGGGGCTGGAGGTCTTAAGGTGGGTTCGATCAAACCCTGATTACAAGAGCCTGCCAGTTGTAGTTTTCTCTTCCTCTCTGCGGGAAGAAGACAAGCGAGATGCCAAAGCTCTGGGAGCTGACGAGTTCTGGCAGAAACCCAACTCGGGGAGCCGTTTTGTCGAGGTCATCAACGCCCTTTCAAAAAGGTGGCCGTTATCCGTTCAATAATGCCCTGCCCTCTCAAAAACAACTGGCTCTTCCTGAGCACCCTCGCGCCGCGTTTAGCGCCTTTGATTGTCAGCGGGCGAAGAGCGCATCGACGGCTACCGGCCCGGGCCCGCGATTGACAATGTTAATCGCGTGTTTGCCGGGAGCCAGGCCGGTCAGTTCACAGACCACTTGCTGCGGCTGACGCGCTCCGGTCGTAGACAGGTCGGCCGTCGCACGGCTTTGGCCGTCAATCTGAATCTCCACCTTCCCCGCTCCGGCTTCTTTCGGCGCGACAACCGAAATGCCCGCACCCGCAAACGAGCAACTCCAGACAGCGCCGGGCGTGTCGCTGGTGGTAAGGTCGTTGTTGAAGTCGCCGGTGCCCAGGTTGCAGCGGCGAATCCAGCCGACGTAAGTTGCGCTTGGATCGTCGTCGTTGAACCAGCCTTTGTCGTGCGTGATGCGCAGGACGCGGCACGCCGAGGCCAATGATTGATTGGTGATGCCCGGCAACGGTTGCACCGGCCCGCTCGGCGTCACGGTCAGGCCTTGTTCATCCTGGACAAATGTCAGTGGAACATCGGAGCCGAGCATTTCGACTTTGGAAATTTTTCCCAGGGTCGCACCGCCAGCGCGCAGAGCTTTGAGCGTGATCGGGCCGTTCGTCCAATTCATCAGGGCGGCATAAACGTTGCCGTTGTTTCGCGTGTAGCAGACGGCATTGGTGTTTTCCTGGCAAACTTCAAACGGACGCGAGGAATAAACGGCTTCGCCATTGATTTTGAGCCAGGCGCCGATGTCCTTTGCGATCGCAATCACCTGCGGATCAAGATCGCCGCGTCCGTGCTGGGTGAGATTGAGGAGCATCGTGCCATTGCGCGAAACGTTCTGCATCAACAACCCGACAATTCTCCGGGCATCCATGTATCGCTGACCGACGCGGTAGTGCCAGTCGGCGATGGTGGTTTCGGTTTGAAATGAGTAGGCCGTGATTTGGGGTTCGATGTCCGCCTCGCTGCTCTTTACCAGAGCGCGTTCAACCACCGGGACCAGGTCGCGGTCTTTGAAGCTGTTGTATTTGCCACCAATGCATTTGAGGTTGATTACCACGTCCATCTTGCCCCGGTTCCATTGCACGGACTTGTTGTAAAAATTTGCGACCAGTTGCGGCGCCAAAAAACCGAGTCCCATGTGGACACCCAAATCCATCAGCGTTTCGCCCGCAGCTTCATCGAAGTAGATGACATCCGGATGGTACTTCGTGATGGCGTCATCCACGCGCCACATAAACTGGTTGGCAAAGGGTGAGAGCAGCGGATCCTTGTTATTGTGAACCGGGCCGTAAAGGTCGACCGGATCCATGCCGTCCCACCATTTTCCTTTCCCATCCAAAATCGTTTGGAGCGCATCATAGGGCACGCCCTGTTGTGGCCCGCTCTTGTCGCTGGTGTAGCGTACCGGCATGAATTGACCCCAGGTGCGCGGGGGAGAATTGTGGAAACCAATGCCAAAATGAAGGCCGTGCGCGCGCGCGGCTTTCTCCCATGTGCCGACGACATCCACTTTCGGCCCGACTTTCACGGAATTCCACGGCTGGTATTTAGAATCCCAATTGTCGAAGTTGTCATGATGAACCCCCATCGCCATAAAATAGCGTGCGCCCATTTCAACGTAGAGGTTCATCAACTCATTTGGATCCCACCGATCAATCACCCAGTTGTGGCAGATGTCCTTGTAGCCGTATTCGGATAGATAACCGAAGTGGTTGGTGTGGTAACGATATTGGCGGCTGCCCTCCTGATACATCCCGCGCGCATACCAGTCGCCCTGCTCGGGCATGGATTGCGGGTCCCAGTGGGCCCAGGCGCCGAACTTGGCATCGCGCCACCATTCCGGCACGGCGTAAAGCTGGCTCAACCCCTTCCAATCGGCCGGATAGGGACCGTCAGCGACCTTCAAGGGCGGCAAGTTCCACATGTCGGGCGGGAGGCCCAGCTCGCCGTCTCCGAAAATTATCCGATCGATGTTCACCGGGACATCGTTAGTGTCCAGCCTGATGGTCAGCGTGGCGTTGGCGGGGATGGCGACGTCAATGACAGCATGAAGGAAGGAATTGGTCAGGGCCCCCGACGAATGGACGTTCACCTTGCGCACCGGTTGGTCGCTGACGGCCACACTGATGGTGCCCACTGACACCGACGCGTAGCGCAAGGCCAATTTGCCGGCGGCTGGCAGATGGGCGAATTTAACGCCGTCGCCGGGGCTGGCCAGACGGACCAGATAGCCGCCTGAGGCGGTGTTGTCACTCACCTGGGAAGCGCCGCCGAAGGATTGGCCGGCTTCCGCCTCGACCATCTGGTTCTCAGCACAGAAGGCCGAGGTCCAACTCAAGAAGGTCAACAGTGTTCCCGCTAGGAGAACCCGGCGTTGGTTCATGATTTTATTCGTCATAGGATCTCAAGGGCAGCCATCCGCGCTGGAGTCACGACCCAGGCGCGGATCCGGGGGATCTCCGGCAACGGTGTGGTCAGGGAGGCTCATTGGGCGCCGGCAGGCAGTACGGATATTTCCGCCGCGCTCGTCCAACCACTTCCTCACAACGGTCTCAGGGAAGTAAAGCGGAATTACTGAGCACCCGCCAGCAGTCAAAAACGTCACCCGTGTCGCGGGGTTGCGGGCTTAGGCGGGCTTAGGCGCGTTGCGAGGGTTGGAATTCTTTCCTGAGAGGGCGCCTCTCTCACAGTAGGGGTTTCTCAAGCTGCTACCATTCCTCGCGATTGCACCGTGCTCAGCCCTCCATCGACCGCGAGGACCTGGCCGGTAACCCAGCTGTTTTCCGGTGCCACGAACCAGGCAATGGCCCGGGCCACTTCTTCAGGTTCACCAACCCGGCCCAGAGGGTGGAGCGCAGCGGATGCTTTTAGCATGACCTCATTGGTAGTGAGGGAAGCGGTCAGTGGAGTGCGCGTAAGACCAGGTGCGACGCAGTTCACCCGGATATGATAACGGGCGTAAGTGGCTGCCCCCGAAAGCGCCAGACCAACCACGCCGGCCTTCGCAGCAGCGATTGCTTCGTGGTTTATCATCCCACGTTGCGCTACAGCCGAGGCCAACAGCACAATGGACCCTCCACCACTCCGCATCATAAGACGTGTCGCTGCTCGAAGGACGTAAAAAGACGACGTTAGGTTTGCAGCCATTACGGCTGCCCAATCGGCGTCTTGTGTGGCATGCGCAGGCTTCAAGAAAAGCGACCCCACGCAGTTCACCACTCCGTCCAGACGCCCATGTTTTTCAGCAGTTTCAAAGAAGCAACGTTCAACAGCGGCAGAATCCGTGGCATCAACGGAGCAGGCGTCAGTCTGAAGTTCGCCAGCCAGCGTTCCTAAACGATTCGAGTCTCGGGCCGCCAGGGTTAGCCTGTATCCCGAGACCGAAAGGTTCCGGGCGAGCGCCGAGCCAATGCCGCCGGTCGCTCCAAATATGAGCACGCTTGGCCCTTGGGCTGCGGGGCTCATCGCTTGATCGTGCCCGAGCGTCCTTGCGCTGCGGCCAGACCGGGCACCGCGGCAACCATTTGCCCGTTGTTGGAGCCCTCGACCGCCTCACTATTGTTTGCGGGTATGACTTGTGAGGATTTTGCGAAATCACGGGCCTGGATGACTCCAAGGAATACTATTCCAGTGATGATACAACCAAAGGCAAATACAGGAAAGATCAGGGTTCCCATATTATTTCTTTCCGAAGGTTCTGGTTTGTCCGGTAAGTATCACCAGGCGCACGCCTACCCAGAAGACCAGAATGCTGGGTACCCAAAGTCCCACGTAGGCGCCGTAGTCGTGATTCACCAGAAACCAAAGCCCGACGCTCGCCAGAAAGCTCAGGAATGCTGCCAAGAGAAAGGGATAATCGATCTTTTGAAACATAGTCCGCGTAGATTGCTAAATTGACCGTGGAAAAGGGCGGAGGGCAACCCTCCGCCCCCAAACTTGTGTTTATTGAGGCAATACAACCGAGTCGATAACGTGAATGACGCCATTGCTGGCGGACACTTTCGTGGTTTTGATATCGGTTGGAGTTTACTGGAGTGAGTATCAGGACTTGGGCAGCAGCACGGTGTCGATCACGTGCATGACGCCGTTGCTGGCCGCCATGTCGGTCTTGACCACTTTGGCGTTGTCCACGGTCACGTTGCCGTCTTCCACCTTGATGCTTAGTTCCTTGCCGTTGACGGTTTTGGCGTTCATGGTTTTAACATCCGCCGCCATGACTTTCCCGGACAGGACGTGGTAAGTCAGGATGGCCACGAGCTTTTGCTTGTTTTCCGGCTTGAGCAGGTCATCGATAGTGCCTGGCGGCAGTTTCGCGAAGGCTTCATCAGTCGGCGCGAAGACGGTGAATGGGCCTTTGCCCTGGAGCGTCTCCACCAGGCCAGCCGCTTTGACGGCGGCGACGAGGGTTTTGAAGCTTCCGGCCCCCGAGGCGACAACTACAATGTCGCCGGGAGCAGCCGTCTCATCGGCGGCTACGGCTAAGGGCACAGTGAAGGCCGAGACTAACAGGGCGGTTAAACTAAGTATTCGAGTGATTTTCATTTTGTGTTGCTTGCTTTGATTTTCGTTTTTTAATCGGACGTTCAGTTCGAACCCAGTCGGTCTGGCAAACCGGCACTCTATCCGCCGCCGTTCTGACCTGCTTCGAATTGCGCATCCGCGTTTCATGTTGGTTTCACGTTTAGATTGCCGCAGTGCAGCACCTGAACGTGTAGAGAATGTGTACAAGTTCTGTGTAATGTCAAATGTTTGTCTCAAATAATATTTACACACAACGAGAGGCGCGAGATTCATAGCTGAATATAGCGTTTTATGCCGCATATTGGGCGGAAATAATTCTTTTTCTTGTAGTCCACCGGGATTATTGTATAATTGTTGTGTAATATATGGCTGATGCTCACCATCCCATTCAATTGGTCGCTCGTCTCACCGGATTGAGCGCTCACGTCATTCGGATCTGGGAGCAGCGTTACAACGCAGTGGAGCCGGAGCGCACGGACACCAACCGCCGCCTCTATTCGCAGCGGCAGATCGAGCGGCTAAGCCTGCTGCGGGAGGTTACCCAGGCAGGCCACACAATCGGCCACGTGGCCAAGTTATCGACTGAGAAGCTGCGGGAACTCGCCGGCCAAGCTCCCCTTCCCGATAATTTAGATGTGCGCCCCGTTAAAGAGGTGCCACCAACCGGATCCCTCATCTACGAGTGTGTTGCCGCTATAAAGTCGCTCGATGCCCGCGCCCTTGACGACACGCTTAAACGCGGAGCAACTTCACTGGGAGCACTCGGATTGCTGCAACGCGTCGTGGCACCGCTCGCGCAAGAGATTGGTGAGATGTGGCGCGAGGGCACCCTCACGGCCGCCCACGAACATTTTGCCACGGCGGGGCTTCGGGTTTTCCTTGGAAACGCTACGAAGCCTTTCGGCCCGACGGACAATGCGCCGGTTTTGGTTGTGGCCACTCCGGCGGGTCAGGTTCATGAACTTGGTGCACTGATGGCAGGGGCTACCGCGGCGAATCTCGGCTGGCGGGTGACGTACTTAGGAGCAAGCCTGCCTGCGGCCGAGATTGCCGGGGCCGCACAGCAAAACCGAGCGAGGGCGGTTGCTTTGAGCATTGTGTACCCGGAAGATGACCCCCGCCTGGAGGGTGAGTTGAAACTCTTGCGCGAGTTGCTACCCCCGCAAACGGCGATCCTGATAGGAGGTCGCGCGACGCCTGCCTACCGGAATGGGCTGGAACAAATCGGCGCGCAGCAGGTAAACGACCTCACCCAACTCGGTTTAACCCTCGATGGCCTGCGCAAGCCTTCAAAACCCAGAAAACGATGAAGCCCTTTTCCGCCGCATTCGGGTGTTTTTCGTGAACGAGATACGCCCTGATCAGGTTGCGTGGTCTCAACCATCGTCGTAGTGTCAAAGCATGAGCACGCCAGCCCCGATATTCCAATGGCGAGGCGTAAATGGCCGTCCGTCGGCTGCTGGCGCCGTCCTTGTCGGCGTTTTGCTGGTGATCTCGCTCTTGCTGATCAGTATTTGGCGGCATCCAGAGAGTATTGAGGTGGCGAGCCGGCGTTTCTTTGTCATGGATGTCGCTCTCCTCCTGCTATGTGCCGTAATCGCGGTGTGCGCCGCGCTTCAACGCAGCGAGAGGTTTGCGCTGGCCGTCGGGGTTGGCGCGTCCCTGGGCTATGCGCTCGGTTTGGTTCACATCGCTCACCACCTCGTCGAATTTCTGTTTCCCTTCAACGGCCCAATGGCGTCGTTTGCTCTCGGCGCCGGTCACTTGCTGGTGGCGTTGGCGCTATTTGCCGTGGCCGGCACGGCCGCT